>NZ_JACNDE010000023.1:0-103926 GCF_017351415.1 Pseudomonas sp. FW305-25
CCGGCCATCTGCGCCGCCGCCAGGACCTGGTCAGAGTTCACCTCGCCAAAGCGCGCGATGTTCTCGGCGATGCTGCCGGCGAACAGCTGGATATCCTGGGGCAGGTAACCGATGTGCGGGCCGAGTTGCTGGCGGTCCCACTGGCTCAGTTCCGCGCCGTCGAGGCGGACCTTGCCGGCCAGCGGCGTCCAGGCCCCCACCAGCAGCCGCGCCAGGGTCGACTTGCCGCAACCCGAGGGGCCGATGACTCCCAGCACCTGCCCGGCCGGCAGGCTGAAACCCAGGTTGGCCAGGGCCGGACGGCGACTGCCGGGGGCGCAGGCGCTCAGTTGCTCGACGCTCAGTTCGCCCTTGGGCGTGGGCAGGCTCATGCGCGCCGGGCGTGGCGGATTGGCCTGCAGCATCTCTGACAACCGCGCATAGGCCAGGCGCGCCGAACTCCACTGTTTCCACACGGCAATCAACTGGTCGATGGGGCTGAGCACCCGGCCCATCAGGATCGAACCGGCGATCATCATCCCCGGGGTGATTTCCCCCTGCACCGCCAGCAGCGCGCCAAGGCCCAGCACCAAGGATTGCAGGGCCAGGCGCACGCCCTTGGACCAGGCACTGATCAGCGCGGTCTTTTCACTGGCCAGGTTCTGCTGGGCGAGGAACGCCTGGTGCCCACCGAACCAGCGCGCGCGCAGCGCGGCAAGCATGCCCATGGCTTCGATGGCGTCGGCGTTGCGCAGGTTGGCCGTGGCCTGCTGGCTGGTGCTGATGGACAGCCGGCTGGCCTCGGCCAGCGGCGCCTGGCAGATGTGCTGGTTGATCCAGGCCAGGGCCACCAACAGCAGCGCGCCGCCCAGGGCCAGCAGGCCAAGCCAGGGGTGAAACAGGAAGATCACCAGCAGGTAGACCGGAAACCACGGCGCGTCGAAAAACGCGAACAGTGCATTGCCGGTGGCGAACTGGCGCAGGGCCGTCAGGTCATTCAGGGCCTGGCCGGCGGCTTGCGGGCTGCCCTTGAGCTGGGCCTCGAAGGCCGCGTCGTAGACCCGCTGGTTCAGGCGCATGTCCATCTGCGTGCCCAGGCGGATCACCACCTGGCTGCGCACCCACTCCAGGGCCCCCATCAGGCCGAACAGGCCGACGATCATCAGCGTCAGCATCAACAGGGTCATCTGGTTGCCGGACGCCAGCACCCGGTCGTACACCTGCAGCATGTACAGCGCGGGCGCCAGCATCAGCAGGTTGATCACCGCCGAGAACAGGCCGATGTTGAAGAAGCCGCTTTTATAGGCGGCCAGGGCCGCCAGCGTCTCGGAACCGGCAAGTGGGTTCGGCCTGCTCATCGAGGTGTCCTGTTGGAAGTCGAGAAATACACCACCACCCGCTCCGGCGGAGCGGGTCGGCAAGAGGCGCGCCGCACGCGTTGACAGCCATCGCGGCGCTCCCCAGAATTTGCCACCGCCGCCGCCCTGGCCTTCGAAAACTCGGGCGACGGGGGTGATTCAAGCGAACGAATGGAAGAGCGATCTTTCATTCGTTTTTTTATGCCTCAAGCGGCCATTCAGGCTGCCAGCGCCCAGTCCTGGGCCACGTCCTGCACACCCACCAGACCAATGTCGGCCGCGGCGGCGGATGCCGGGGCAACGTGGGCGACACCGGCCGCGGCCAGGTCGTCGAACGTCGAGTTGACCGACAGGTTCGGGCTGATCGCCTTGAGCAGGGCATCGATCTCGCCGGCCAGCGCCGAGCTGTCGCCGCTCATCAGGCCATACACCACCTTGTGCACTTCGCCGGCACGGCCTTCGTCGCGCAGGCTGTTGAGGCCCAGGTTGGTGAAGCTGACTTCCTGGCTGACCAGGTCGTAGCCGCCGGCGCTCGGGCCACCGGTCAGGGTGTCACCCAGCGAGACGGTGTTCAGGTTGCCCCACAGGGTGTGGCTCGGGCTCTCGAACAGGGTGTAGTTCAGGTTGCCTTCGGCCACGAACGCGGCGTCGCTGTTGGTGCTTTTCAGGGCGTACTCGGTACCCGAGAACGGGCCCGGGTTGAAGCCGCCGGTGTTGGTGCCATCGACCACCTGGCCCGGGCGATGGTTGACGTCGCCAAAGTAGGCCGACCAGTCATTGAGGTAGTTCGCAACGCTGACGCCGCCGTAGGTAGCGCTGTAGGAAATGGAAATGCTCATGCAAAACTCCAGTACATAGGTTGGTCACTCCGCAGCGAGCCGATGCCCGCTACGGTTTTGCCCTTCTCTGGGCAAAAGCGGTCAGAACTGATATTCGAGGGTGCCCTGCAAGGTGCGGCCACGCCCCAGGGTGAAAGCCAGCACGTCGCCCATGGGCACCAGATAGGCGCGGTCGGTGACGTTCTCCATCGCCAGGCGCAGGGTCAGTTCTTCGGTAGCGCGGTAGCTGCCGTACAGGTCGTAAACGGTGTAGGACTTCCAGTCCGCGGGGTAGACGCTGGTGGTGGTACGGGTGTTGCTGCCGCCTTCCGAGTAACCCGCGCTGTAGCGGGCTCGGGCGCCGATATCCAGCTTGCGTTCGAAGAACCGCGCACCCAGGGTCAAGGTGCCACGGTCCATCGGCATGTGTTCGGCCGAGCCGAGGATCGCGCTGCAATGGCTGGCGCTGTTGGCCTGTGCGTCCGGGCGCATGCCGACCACCGGGGCGCGGCCGGCCGTGCTGTTCTTCACGGTCTGGGTCACCCCGCCCAGCCATGCGGTCTTCGAGCAGAAGTCGTTGCTGCCGATCATATGGGTGTAGGCCAGTTGCCCGTAGGCGCGCCCGGCGTCGTAGTCGAGCTGGTACTCCACGCCCTTGAAGCGGGTGTCCTGCAGGTTGTTGACGTAGGCGCTGTTGCCGATCCCGGCCATGCCGTAGCCGGGGGGCTGCACGCCCATGTTCATGAAGATGAAGTCTTCGACGCGGGTGTCGAAGTACGCGACCTTGATCCCCAGCCGGTCATCGTCGAACCACAGGTTTTCCTTGAACACATTGACCCCGGCTTCCCAGGTGGTGGAACGCTCCGGGCGCAGTAAGGGGTTGGGGTACATGCTTTCGGCGCCACCGCCGTGGGGCCGGCCGGTGATCAGGGTCTCGGTGATCGCCGGCGGACGCCAGCCCTTGCCGTAGCTGGCGAACAGTTGCAGCCAGTCCACGCCGGGCTTGATCGACAGGCCGAAGGTCGGCGAGAAACGCCCTTCCTCGGTGTCCACGTCATAGTTGACCGGCACCGTGGTTTGCCGGGTGGTGCCGAGAATGAAGGTGCGGGTATTGATCCCGGTATCGCCGCGCAGCCGGTAACGGTCGTAGCGCAACCCGGCGTTCAGGTTCAGCCAGCCGTCGTAGTCGTAGTCCAGGCGCGCGAACAGGCTGCCGAGTGCGCGGTCGCCCTTGGGTGTCATGCCTTCCGAGGCCGGGGCGTTCACCGCCGAACCGCTTGCCACCGGCTGGCTGGAGTCCGGGCGCACCTTGTCGTAGAAGAACTCCAGGCCGTAGTTGGCCTTGAGCGTCGACAGCTCGCCGAGGGCGAAGGTCGAGGTGTTCTGCGCCTGGGCGCCGTAGGTGTCGGTCTGGTAGGTGATCGAATATCCGGGAGTGATGCCCCGTTGCAGGGTGCTCTGATCGTTGCGATTGTCGACGTAATAGAGCTTGGCCTTGAAGTCCACCAGCGGGTTGTCCGGGGTGTAGCTGTAGTCGAGGGCGAAGTTCTGCGAGCGCACATCGCTGCTGCCCAGCTTCTCCCACAACTGATCCTTTTCGGTGTTGAGCATGTTGGCGTCGTCGTAGGACACCTGGGTGGTCAAGTAGCTGAACTGCAGGCGCTGGTCCTGGGGCAGGTTCAGCCCGAGCTTGGCCAGGCGCGAGCGCATCACCGAAGCGGAATAGGCCACCGGCGAGTTCTTCACCCGGTCGTTGATCGAAGGGTCCCGCCAGCCGCCGGTGCGCAGTTCGCCGATGCTGCCGCGGGTTCCTGGGTCGTAGTCGCCCAGGTGCCGCTCGCTGGCGGCGACCAGCATGTCCCAGGCTTCAGTGCCGATGGCGAAGGCCGAACTGCCGATAAAATGCGTGCCGTTGCTGCGCCCGCCCAGGCCGCTGGTCAGGCGGATGCGCCCGCCCATTTCCTCGCCTGGCTTGATCAGGTCGCGGGCTTCCAGGGTGCGGAAATTGGCGATCCCGCCGATCACCCCGGCACCGCCCATGCTGGAGGTCGCGCCCTTCTCGATCACCACCTCGGAGAGCAGCTCGGGGTCGACATACAAGGTGCCGTTGCGTTGCTGGTGGCCGCTCTGCTGGTAGTTCTGGCGCATGCCGTCGACCGCCATGTTGACCCGCCCGTAATCCTGGATGCCACGGATGTTCACCGACAGGCCGGGGTCCTGCTGGCTGACCGCCGAATACACGCCGCTGGTTTCTTCCAGCATGTCCGCCGCGTGCCGGGGCGGATTGCGGTCCAGCTGCTCGCGGCTGACGACGCTCACCGAACGCGGCGCGCTGTAGACCCAGTCGCTTTTGCGCCCTTCGAGGTTGCCGGACACGGTGGTGGTGGCCAGGGCCAAGGCCCCCTGGTGCTCGGCGGCGACGCGGTTCAGGGTGACCTGGCTGTCGCCGGTGAAGCGGTATTCCACCGGCGCGTTGCCCAGCAGCCGCGCCAACCCTTCCTGGACGCTGTAGCTGCCCTTGAGCGGCGAACTGTGCAGGCCCTTGAGGCGCTGGCTGTCGAACAGCACTTGCAGCCCGGCCTGTTCGGCGAAGGCCAGCACGGCGCTGTCCAGGGCCTGGGCAGGAATGTCGAACATCAGGCGGCTTTGCTGCTCGGCACCGGCAACCGCGGCCCCCTGCGCCGCATGCGCCAACCCGGTATCGAGCAGCAGCCCCGCGGCGCCCAGATGAATAGCCAGGGCCAACCGGCTTGCGGCATGAACTCCAGTGCGACTGCTTACCCTCATATCCGTATTCCTGCGCTGGCTGCTTTTTATTGATGCGAATGCATCTCAATTAGCTAGACGTGCCAGGCAGGAAAACTCAGTAAGGTTTTTTCCAACTATTTTTCACGGGGAGGAAAGCGGCGGCGCCAGGCCTCAGTAAATCAGGCTGACGCCGGCCAGATCGAAGTGCCGCACCTGCAGTTCCCGGGTCAGGGTGGCCAGGGCAGTGTCAAGCATGTCCAGGCGGAACACGCCGCTGACCTGACGCTGGGCCAGGGCTTCGTTACCCAATACCACCCGGCCGGGGCGATAACGATTGAGCTGTTCGATCACCAGCGCCAGCGGCTGGCGATCGAACACCAGCACGCCACGCCGCCAGCTCGTGGCCCGTTGCAGATCCAGGCCATCCAGAGTGACCACCCCCGACAGCGGGTTGTAGCGGGCGCTCTGCCCTTCCTGCAGGACCCGCTCGGAAGCGCCCTGCTGCGCCGGCGTATCCAGGTTTACGGCAACGCTGTGTTGCAGCACGCCGACCCAAGCCTGCTGGCTGCCTTCACGCCCCACCACGAAGCGCGTGCCCAGGGCGCGGGTCTGCCCGCCGGCACTCTCGACCACAAAAGGGCGGGACTCCTCGCCGCCCATGGGCGCCACGTCGAACACCGCGGAGCCGGCGAGCAAATGCACCTGGCGCTGGGCCTGGTTGAAATCGAGGCGAATGGCGCTGGACGAATCCAGCTCCACGGTGCTGCCGTCGGCCAGGTGCACTGTGCGCACTTCGCCTTTGCCGGTGAGATAGTCGGCCTGCATCCGCAGCAAGGCGTGCGGCCCTTGCCACCAGCCGAGCGCGACAGCCAGCACCAGCACCGCCGCGCTGGCCGCCCGTGGCAGGAAACGCCGGCGGCGCGGCCGCTGAACCGCCGTGACCCAGGCGGCGGGCGCGCGACGCGGCTGCGCCAGTTCCGGCTCCAGGCGCAGCTCACCCAGCGCGTCCCAGGTCCGCCGGGCAAACGCCAGCGCCGGGGCGTGGCGTGGGTCCCGCGCTTGCCATTGCTCCAGCTCGGCCTGCTCGGCGGCGCTCAGTCCACCGGCATGCAAACGCACCGCCCAGTCGGCGGCGGCCTCAGTGATACTGCGCTCTTGCGGACCCTGGCTATTCACGTGTGAATCTCGATTTCTCGTTATATATAAGCAGTGACGACTGACCCCGGGGTTTACCGTAACTCACTCGTCGGCCGCCCGACCGCCGGTAGCCAGGCGCTGCATCACATGGGCCAGGGCCCTGGACAGGTGTTTCTGCACCGAGCTGTCGGAAATCTCCAGATGCCTGGCCACTTCGGCGTGGGTCATGCCTTCGATCCGGTTCAAGCGGAAGATCTCCTGAGTGCGCGGCGGCAACTCCAGAATGGCCTGCTTCAATGCCTTGCGCTGTTGCTGCGCCATCGCCTGAGCCTCCAGACCGGCCTGCTCGTCTTCGATCTCGGCCAGGGCTTCATGGGGCACGGTGTCGGTCTTGCGCCGCGCCTCCTGACGGACATGGTCGATCAGCAGATTGTTCGCCGTGCGGTAGAGATAGCCCTGGGAATTGTCGATGCGCTCGCCGCGCGTCTGTTCGGCCAGCCGCAGGAAACTCTCCTGCACCAGATCAGCGGCCAACTGCGGGTCCCGTACCTTGCGCGCCAGGTACCCACGCAAGGTAGCGGCATGCTTGAGAAACAGCCCCTTGAGATCCACGTCCGACAAACCGACTCCCTGGAACTTGAAGGAAATTGGCCGGCATCTTACGGCTTACTAAGAATTATTTTCAATTGATATGAATACGCATCCTCTGCCGAGAAGGTGAAAGAACTTCTCCGCTTATCCGGGTAGTGTTCGATTATCGAACCATTATTTCGGGGCTGTCCCCCGGCTCATTGACCAAATTAACTAGTTAGTACAATTTAGCCCCAGCCGCTGGCCGCTCAAGCCACGTCCACAATAACAACGGAGAATTCCCCCCATGCGCCCTATCGTTCTGGTGCTCAACGGCCCGAACCTGAACCTGCTCGGCACCCGCGAACCCGCCACCTATGGTCACGAGACCCTGGCCGACATTTCCGCCCAGTGCGGACGTGCCGCCGAGGAGTTCGGCCTGACTGTGGAGTTTCGCCAGACCAACCACGAAGGCGAACTGCTGGACTGGATTCACGGCGCCCGTGGCCGTTGCGCCGGGATCGTGATCAACCCGGCGGCCTGGACCCACACCTCGGTGGCGATCCGCGATGCCCTGGTGGCCAGTGAGTTGCCAGTGATCGAAGTGCACCTGTCGAACGTCCACGCCCGCGAACCGTTCCGCCATCATTCCTTTGTCTCGGGCATCGCCCTGGCAGTAATGTGCGGCTTTGGCAGCCATGGCTATCGCCTGGCACTGGCGCATTTCAGCCAGCGCTTTCAAGGAGCCCAGGCATGACCCAGCAGCACACAGTACTGGCCGGACTGATCGGCGCCGGCATCCAGGCCTCGCGCACCCCGGCGCTGCATGAGCACGAAGGCGACGCCCAGGGCCTGCGTTATCTGTACCGGCTGATAGACCTGGACCAGCTGCAGCTCGACAGCAACGCCCTGCCCGACCTGCTGCTGGCCGCCGAGCGCATGAACTTCACCGGGTTGAATATCACCTTCCCGTGCAAGCAAAGCATCATCCCGCTGCTCGACGAGCTGTCGCCGGAAGCCCGCGGCATCGGCGCGGTGAATACCGTGGTGCTCAAGGATGGCAAGCGCATCGGCCACAACACCGATTGCCTGGGTTTTGCCGAAGGTTTCCGTCGCGGCTTGCAAGGCGTGGCCCTGTCGCGCGTGGTGCAGATGGGTGCCGGCGGTGCCGGTGCCGCGGTGGCCCATGCGCTGCTCAGCGAAGGCGTGCAACAGTTGCATATCTTCGATGTGGAAAGTGCCCGCGCCCAGAGCCTGGCGGATAACCTCAACCAGCATTTCGGCCCCGGCCGGGCCAAGGCCGGCGTCGACCTGCCCGCCACCCTGGCTGCCGCCGACGGCCTGGTGAACACCACACCCGTGGGCATGGCCAAGCTGCCGGGCATGCCGGTACCGGTCGAGTTGCTGCGCCCCGGATTGTGGGTCGCGGAGATCGTCTACTTCCCCCTGGAAACCGAGCTGCTGCGCAACGCCCGAGCCCTCGGTTGCCGCACCCTGGACGGCGGCAACATGGCGGTGTTTCAGGCGGTGAAGGCATTCGAGCTGTTCAGCGGCGTGGCGCCGGATGCCCAGCGCATGCTCGCGCATTTCCAGAGCATGAATGGCTGACAGTGCCTGACCGGGTCAGTGCGGGGCTGTGATCGGCTCCGCTCTCGGCAGGTGCCTGCCGCACTCCCCACGGCCATGCATGGCGATTAGGCGCGCTCATGGCGACCGGCTGGCCGCAGCCGTCCGTGCATCACGCCGTGCGCCAGCAACCCCGCCAGCAAGCCCCAGAATGCGCCGCCCAACCCGAACAAGGTGATATTGGCGGCGGTCGCCAGGAAGGTGATCAAGGCGGTTTCCCGGCCACTCGGCTCGACCAGCGCGGTGGCGAGGCTGCCGCCGATCGCGCCCAGCAGGGCCAGGCCCGCCAGGGTGGTGATAAAGGTCGCCGGCAGGACCACGAACAGCGCCGCCAGGGTGCTGCCGAAGATCCCCACCAGCAGGTAGAACACCCCACACGCGAGTCCGGCCAGATAACGCTTGGCCGGTTCTTCATGCGCCTCCTTGCCCGTGCAGATGGCGGCGGTAATGGCGGCGACGTTGAACGCATGGGAACCGAACGGCGCCATCAACAAGGAGCCCAGGCCGGTCGCCGTGAGAATCGGATTGGCACTGGTCTTGAACCCATCGTTGCGCAGCACCAGCATGCCGGGCATGTACTGCCCGGTCAGGGTGATCAGAAACAACGGCAGGGCCACGCTCAGCAGCGCATTCAGCGAGAACACCGGCACGGTCAGCACCGGCAGGGCCGGCTTGAATTCGAGGCTGGCGAAACTGACTTGCCCCAACCCGAGCAACAGCACGATGCCAATCAGCAACACCCCGACAATCGCATAACGCGCGGTAAAGCGGCGTAGCAGCACATAGCTGAGCAGCAGCGCGCCCACCAGCAAAGGATCGACCCCAGCGCCGTCGAAAGCGCCAATCCCGAAGCGCAACAGAATGCCCGCCAGCAGGCCCGCCGCGATCCCCGGCGGGATCAGCTTCACCAGCCGCTCGAAATAACCCGACATGCCCAGCACCACGAAGCCGGCAGCCGACAGCATGAAGGCGCCGATCATTTCCGGGTAAGGCGTACTCGGCAGTACCGCGATCAGGAAGGCCGCGCCCGGTGTCGACCAGGCGGTAATGATCGGCTCGCGGTAGCGATAACTCAGCCAGGCGCCGGTCAGGCCGACGCCGATCGAGATCGACCAGATCCACGAAGCGGTCTGCTCCGGGCTCAGCCCGGCCGCCTTGGCCCCCTGGAAAACCAGAATGAAGGTTCCCCCGTAATTGACGATGACCGAGATCAGCGCGGCAACGCTTGGATGCAGCAGGTCAGCGATTCTGATGCTGGCGGTTTTCATCGGGGAAACCCTCTGGCTGTGTTGGCAAGGCGAGGGAGTATCCGCAGGTAATGGCCTGTATAAAATATCCACTTTCGATCAATATCCCAGACCACTTTTCCAGCTGCCGCCGACCGGCAATCCACAGGCCCCCGATGAAAACCCGCAAAACCGCCTATCCCATCTGGAACCGTCTGCAACTGGCCAAGGACGGCCACTTGTCCTTGCGCGAGCAATTGTTGCTGTTCCTGCGCAAAGGCATCGCCGACGGCAGCGTCAAGGCCGGGATCCGCCTGCCGGCTTCACGCGTGCTGGCGACACAATTGGGGCTATCGCGCATGACCGTGACCGAGGCCTATGGGCAGTTGATCGCCGAGGGGTTCCTGGAGGCCCGGACAGGTTCGGGGACCTACGTCATGGCACGGATCGCCGAGCAAACGGCCTCACCGCCCGCCCGGACAGAGGCCCCCGTCGGCTCCACCCGGGCCCGGGCGCTGACGGGGACCGACTCGATGTCCGTGGCCCGGGCCGCCTGGCCGCTGACCCCGGGCCTGCCGGCGCTGGACGCCTTTCCCTATGCGCTGTGGGGGCGCCTGGAAGGCCGCTTCTGGCGACGCCGGCCACTTCCCGACCTGTCCTACGGCGACCCGCAGGGTTTCCTGCCATTGCGCGAAGCCCTGGCGGCATACCTCGGCGCAGCACGCGGAGTGGTCTGCCAGGCCAGTCACATAGTGATTACTCCCGGTGCCCAGGCGGCGGTGTCGATTGCCACCCTGGCGCTCACCGACCTGGGAGAGCGGGTCTGGGTCGAAAACCCCGGCTACGATGCGGCCTACCGCAGCGTGCTGCTGGCCGGTGTGCAGGCCGTGGGCGTTCCGGTGGATGCAGAAGGCCTGGATGTACAGGCCGGCCGCCGGCTCGCGCCCGACGCCAGGCTGGCGCTGGTATCACCTTCGCACCAGTATCCCCTGGGGGTCGGCATGAGCCTGGCGCGACGCCTGGCCTTGCTGCAATGGGCCCACGATGCCGATGCCTTCATCCTCGAAGACGATTACGACAGCGAGTTCCGCTACGGCGGCGCGCCAACACCGGCGCTCAAGGCCCTGGACGGCCATCAGGGGCGGGTCATTTATGTCGGGACCTTGAGCAAGCTGCTGGCGCCGGGCCTGCGCCTGGGCTTCCTGGTCGCCCCCGAGGCGGTGGTGGAGGTGTTGCGCAACGTGCGCAATGGCAGCGGCCACCGCGTGCCTTTGTCGCTCCAGGCGACGGCGGCGGAGTTCATCGGCAATGGTCACCTCGGCAGCCATATCCGTCGTAGCCAGGCGGTTTATGCGCAGCGTCGCGCCGCCTTGCTGGCGGCCATTCACAACGCCGGCAGCGAGCGCATGACGGTAGCCAGCAGCGCCAGCGGATTGCACCTGCTCGCCGAACTGCCCGATGGGCTCGATGACCAGGCGATCGCGGCCGCCGCCCATGCCCGGAAAATCGGCATCGCGCCGCTGTCAGGTTTTTTCGTGGGTGCCCAGGGCGGGTCACGCCCGGGCTTGCTGATGGGCTTTGGCAATACCCGGGCGGAGTCGATGCCGGATGCGGTTGAAACCTTGTGCCGGCTGATCGACCGACAACGGGATTCAACCCTCTAGGCGATCAGGCCTGCAAGTAGCGCAGCACCGACTCGCAGATCATCTCGCGGTGGCGCTGCTTGATCGCCTCGTCAGGCAGGTCGATCTGGAAGATCTCGCCGAAAGTGTGGCGGTTGGACACGCGGTAGAAGCAGAACGAACTGATCAGCAAATGCACGTCCAGCGGATCCAGGCCGGCGCGGAACACGCCCTCGTCGGCCCCGCGCCGGAGGATCTCGCCCAGGGCATGCAGGATGGTGTTGTTCATCGCCTTGATCGCTTCGGAGCGCTTCACGTATTCGGCGTTATGGATGTTCTCGATGCTGACGATGCGCACGAAATCGACGTTGCGGTCGTGGTGATCGAAGGTGAACTCCACCAGCCGGCGAATCGCCTCGCGCGGCGCCAGCTCCGCCAGGTGCAGGCGGCTTTCGGTGTTGCGGATATCGCCGTAGAGCTTCTCCAGCACCTCGACGTACAGCTGCTCCTTGCTGCCGAAGTAGTAATAGATCATGCGCTTGGAGGTGTGGATGCGCTCGGCGATGGCATCCACCCGAGCACCGGACAGGCCCTGCTGCACGAACTCCACAATGGCTTCTTGCAGAATGTTCTCGCGGGTCTTTTCCGGGTTGTTCTTGCGACTCTTGCGTGGCTCGATCACGGGCTGCTCGGGCGCTACGGAGAGTTCTGTGGTCATTGTCATTCTGGGGCTCACGGCCATCGCTGCACACGCGGGCGATTATGGGCCGCCTCGCGCAGCGAAGGAAAGCAGGACGGCGGCCCTTTGCCGCCGCCGTTACGAAACTCCTACAACTTCGCGTGCCGCACCCCGCCACTGCGCGACTTGGCCATGGCCGCCAGGCGTACCGCGACGTTCGCCGCGCCATAACCGACATAGCCATTCTTGCGCTGGATGATCTCGAAGAAGAAGCGCCCCTCGAACGGCTCGGTGTAGACATGGAACAGCTCGCCACCCTGGGCGTCACGGTCGTAGAGCACGTTGTAGTAGGCCAGCTCGCTGAGGAACTCGTCGTCGAAATCGAAGCGCGCCGCCAGGTCGTCGTAGTAGTTGAGCGGGATGTCCAGCAACGGCACGCCCGCCTCCTTGGCCCGGCTGACTTCGGCAAAGATATCGTCGCAATCGAAGGCGATGTGATGCACGCCCGAGCCGCCGTAACTGGACAGCGCATGGGAGATCGCGGTCTTGCGGTTCTCGGAAATGTTCAGCGGCAAACGAATGGTGCTGCAACGGCTGCGCAGCGCCCGACTCTTCACCAGGCCGTAGGGGTCGGGCAGCACCACTTCGTCGTCGGCGGTGAAATCCAGCAGGCTCTTGTAGAACAGCACCCAGCTGTCGAGGCTGTCGGCCGGCAACGCCATGGCCATGTGGTCGATGCGCTTGAGGCCGCCCTTGGCCACCACGCCCGGGAGCATATTGAAATCGGTGTCGTACAGGTTCCCGCCCTGCTCCTGGTCCACCAGGTAGATCAGGCTGCCATCCAGCTCGCGTACGGCGGCCAGTTCCAGTTCGTTGGGGCCCACCAAGCCGCGGTACGGCTGGCCCTTGTAGGCCACTGCGCGCTCCAGCGCCTTGGCGCTGTCCTTGACCCGGATCGCCGTGGCGCACACCGAGGGGCCGTGGGCCTCGAAGAAGCTGTGGGCAAAGGAATAAGGCTCGGAGTTGAGGATCAGGTTGATATCGCCCTGGCGCATCAGGCTGACATTCTTCGAGCGGTGCTGGCCGGCCCTGGCGAACCCCAGGCGTTCCAGCCAGCCGCCAAGCTTGGCGCCCAGCGCTTCGTCCACGGCGAACTCGAGAAACTCGGTGCCGCCATATTCACTGGCCGGCGGCGGCGCGAACAGCGTATCGATATTGGCCACCGGCGTGGCTTCCTGCGCCAGGCGCTGGCGGGTTTTCTCCTCGAGGTACAGCAGCGAGCGCAGGCCGTCCGCGGCGTTGGCCCGGGGTGGCGCGGCGCGGAAACCGTCGTTGAAGATCTCCAGGGACAAAGGCCCGGTGTAGCCGCTCTTGATGATCGGCGCGAGGAATCCCGGCAGGTCGAAATCGCCCTGCCCCGGGAAGCAGCGAAAATGCCGGCTCCACTCCAGCACGTCCATGGCCAGGATCGGCGCGTCGGCCATCTGCACGAAGAAGATCTTGTCCCCGGGAATCTCGGCGATTGCCGCCGGGTCGCCCTTGAGCGACAAGGTGTGGAAGCTGTCGAGCAGCACGCCCAGGCTCGGATGGTCGGCCTCACGGACGATGTCCCAGACCTGCTGATAAGTATTGACGTGCCGGCCCCAGGCCAGGGCTTCGTAGCCGATTCGCAGGCCACGGCTGCCGGCGTGCTCGGCCAGCAGGCGCAGGTCGTCCACCAGGATCTGCCGGTCGCCGACGCTGTCGGCCGCGGCATTGCTGCACACCAGCACCAGGTCGGTGCCCAGTTCCTGCATCAGGTCGAACTTGCGCTCGGCGCGTTCCAGGTTGCGTTGCAGGCGGTCGCGGCGGCAGCCTTCGAAATCGCGAAAAGGCTGGAACAGAGTGATGGCGATGCCCAGGTCCGCGCACATCTGGCGGATTTCCCGCGGGCTGCCGTCGTAGTAGAGCAGGTCGTTCTCGAAAATCTCCACACCGTCGAAACCGGCGGCGGCAATGGCTTCGAGTTTTTCCGGCAGGGTACCGCTCAAGGAGACGGTGGCAATGGAACGCTGCATGTTTCAACTCCCGGTAATGACCACAGATCGGGCGCCGTGCCTGTGGCCGCTGCCGCAGGTCCTCCAGCGCCCTGAAGATCCCGCGCCCGCTTCGCGGGCGATCGCAGCCTGCGGCAGCGGCTACAGGTACGTTTGTTATTGGATGGGGCGGATTATTGAGCCGGGCAGTACAGACAGCAATTCAAAGTGTACGAACCAGTTAGTTTTTCGTGCGATTATCGAACAAAATGGCCGTTGGCGAATTGACGATTTTTCGTCCGCTGCGCACCATCGACAGCACATTGAGCCGGCACCTGACCGCCGGCTTCAATCGCCCAAGACCCAGAACACACCATAAAAATTTCAAAAATCGGGTACATCCTCATGCTTGCACTCAACGCCACACCTCTCTGCCTGGCCCTCTGGCTCTCACCTGGCCAGACCTCCAACAGCCGCCTTCAGACGGACGCACTACGGCCCCTGGGCTGACCATGCCCGCACGCTGACCAACCCGCTTTCCACCGCCGCGCCCGATGCGCGTCGACCAAAGCACTCAGCCGATCGATCATCGAGTTCACCCGCGGTCCGTCCGCACAGTCGACAATCGATCACGCGCCCTTGAGTCCCGACGAGTTGTCCCTCGTCAGTCATTGAACGGATGGCACACATGATTCCTTCTCAAAGCTCCCGCATGGCCCCGAGCCTCGGCACCGCCTCCGGCGGCATCGGCGACAAGATCCGCGGCGCCATGGCGGTCGGCAAGACCCGCTGGGGCATGCTCGCCCTGGTGTTCTTCGCCACCACCCTGAACTACATCGACCGCGCCGCCCTGGGTGTGATGCAGCCGATCCTGGCCAAGGAAATGAGCTGGACGGCGATGGACTACGCCAACATCAACTTCTGGTTCCAGGTCGGCTACGCCGTCGGTTTCGTCCTGCAAGGACGGTTGATCGACCGGGTCGGCGTCAAGCGCGTGTTCTTCTTCGCCGTGCTGTTGTGGAGCCTGGCCACCGGCGCTCACGGCCTGGCCACTTCGGCCGCGGGCTTCATGGTCTGCCGCTTTATCCTCGGGCTGACCGAGGCCGCCAACTACCCGGCCTGCGTGAAGACCACGCGCCTGTGGTTCCCGGCCGGCGAACGCGCCGTGGCCACCGGCATCTTCAACGCCGGGACCAACGTCGGCGCCATGTTCACGCCAATGCTGCTGCCGTTGATCCTGCACGCCTGGGGCTGGCAGGCGGCATTCCTGTGCATGGCTGCGCTGGGCGGCATCTGGCTGCTGTTCTGGGGCCTGAAGTACTTCAACCCGGAAGATCACCCGAGCGTCAAACAGTCCGAGCTCGAGTACATCCAGAAAGAAGTCGAACCGGAGCAGGCCCGCGTGCCTTTCTCGCGCATCCTGCGCATGCGCGGCACCTGGGCTTTCGCCCTGGCCTACGCGATCACCGCGCCGGTGTTCTGGTTCTACCTGTACTGGCTGCCGCCGTTCCTCAACCAGCAATACAACCTGGGCATCAACGTGACCCAGATGGGCATCCCGCTGATCATCATCTACCTGACCGCCGACTTCGGCAGCGTCGGCGGCGGCATCCTCTCGTCGTTCCTGATCGGCCGCGGGGTCAACCCGATCAAGGCGCGCCTGATGTCCATGCTGCTGTTCGCCTGCTGCATCGTCGGCGTGGTCATGGCCGCCGGCGCCAGCAACCTGTGGCTGGCGGTGTTCGCCATCTCCCTGGCCATCGGCGCGCACCAGGCCTGGACCGCCAACATCTGGAGCCTGGTGATGGACTACACGCCCAAGCACATGATGAGCACGGTGTTCGGTTTCGGCGGCATGTGCGCGGCCATCGGCGGCATGTTCATGACCCAGCTGGTGGGCCATATCCTGACCGTCACCAACAACAACTACACCGTGCTGTTCACCCTGATCCCGGCGATGTACTTCATTGCCCTGACCTGGATGTACTTCATGGCTCCCCGCAAGATTCCAAAAATAGAAGACTGACGCTTTCCTCTCGCAGGCCCGGTTCCGGGCCTGCTTTTTTTCTCCCCCTTCTCTCAGTCGATACCGGCGCCCCCGTTACCAACGCCACTCAGCGCCGCCGCTGTTACCAACGCCACTCAGCGCTGCCGCTGTTGCCAGGCAGCCGCCAGGCCGCTGAGGCAGATCACCGCGATGCCCAGCTGGGTGATCGGCTGCGGCGTATGGCTGAACAACAGCCAGCCCAGCAATCCGGCGAAGACGATCTGGCAATAGCCGAACGGCGCCAGCAGCGCCGGCGCCGCGTGGCGGAAGGCCTGGGTCAGGAACAGGTGGGCGGTCATGCCGCAGGCCCCCAGCGCCAACATCAGCGCGCCATGGACAAAGCTCGGTACCTGCCAGAACAACGGCACCAGCGCGCTCATCACCAGGGTGTTGCACAGGCCGGCGAAGAAGTTGCTGGTGGTCGGGCTGTCGTGCTCGGCGAGCTTGCGGGTCAGCAGTTGGTAAAAGCAGAAAAACAGTGCCGAGCAGAAAGGCAGCAGCACCGCCGGGGTGAACAGGTCGCCACCCGGGTGAACGATGATCAGCACCCCGATAAAACCGCAGATCACCGCCAGCCACTGGCCCTTCGTGACCCGCTCGCCCAGCAGCGGCACCGACAGCGCGGTGACCAGCACCGGCGCCAGGAAGTTGACCGCCGTGGCTTCCGCCAGCGGGATAAACAGCAGCGCCGAAGTGAACAGCAGGCTGGTGCCGAGCAGGCACAAGGCCCGCGCCAGTTGCAGCAACGGCCGCTTGGTGCGCAACACCCGCAGGCCCGATTGCGGCAGGAAGATCCCGGCCATCAGCAGGGTATGAACCAGGTAGCGGGCCCAGACCACCATCACGATCGGATAGAACCCCGAAAGGTATTTCGACAGGGCGTCGTGACTGGCGAACAGGAAGGTCGCCACGACGACCAGCAGGATGCCCTTGAAGGGCTGGTTGACACCGGAAAGGGGTGTGCTGAGGGTCATCCGCGGGGTCTCTCAAGATAGGGTTTGTTTGTAGAAAAACAGCTTCGCGGGCAAGCCTCGCTCCTACAAACGCATCTGTTCTTCTGTAGGAGCGAGGCTTGCCCGCGATTGGGGTTATACGGGCTACCAACTAGAGCCGCGCCAACAACGCCCGGGTCTTGTCCAGGGCCATCTGCGCCCGCTCCAGGGCGCCGACGCCCTGCTCGAGCAATTTCACCGTGGGGATCTCCAGGCTCAACGGCAGGTTGGCCGGCAGGCAATGCAAGAGCCCCGCCAGGTCGCAATCGCCATCCCCGGGGAAACGCCGCTCGTTGCGGGCCTGGCGCAGGATCTCCTGCATATCGTCCGGTCGCGGGCCGGCCACGTCGCACAGCTGGGCATAACGCAGCCGCGCCGGCGCGACCTTTGCCAAATCCTCCAGGCGCGAGGCCGAGCGATCGAAGTGGAATGCATCCACCAGCACGCCGGCGTTGTCGCGGCCGGCGTTCTCTACCACCCGCACCGCCTGCTCCAGATTGCGTGCATCGGTCCAGGGCATGAACTCCAGGTGCGGGTGCAGGCCGTAGATCGACGCCAGGTCGCACAGTTCGGCGAAGCGCTCGGTCATGCGCCCCTCGTCGGGGTCGTTGCCGGCCACCAGCAGCTCGCTGGCACCGAACTCCGCGCCGACCGCCAGCACCGCTTCGAAATCCGCCACCCGGGTGTGCGGCTCGAGCCGCAGGATCTCCACATCCAGCACGCCGACGCCGGTGTCGCGCAGGCGGCTGAGGGTCTGTCGGCGCAGCTCGGCATCGGCCACCAGGGCAAAGTGATGCTCCTGTGGCGTCGCCGGTACCAGGCGCAAACCGACGTGGCTGTAACCGGCACGGGCCGCCACCTCGACCATCTGCGGCGGTGAAACCTCCAGCACCGTGAGGCTGGCCAGGGACAGAATACGTTCGCTCATGCTCATCCCTCGATCAGCGCCGGGGCACAGGCCCGACCGGTCACCGCCGCTTCGCGGATCGCCTCGATCAGCGCCAGGGTCCGCGCCGCATCGGCCACGCTGACCAGCGGCTCGACCTCGCGCCGCGCCACTTTGACGAAATGCTGCAACTGCAGGCGCAGGGCCTCGGCGGCGGTGAAAGGTTCCTCGATCGCCAGCAACGGCTGATGCCAGCCAGCGCCAGCCTCGGCGTACTGCCAGCGCTTGAGTTGCGGAATGCTCAGGGCGCCACCGGTGCCAGCCAGCAGGTAGCACGGCTGATCGGCCTGGCGCGGGTACACCGGGTTCTCGCCGGAATCCAGCTCCCAGCTCCAGGGCGCCGCCACGGCGTCGGAACCGGTCAGGCTGCCCAGGGCACCGTTGGCGAATTGCAGCAGGACGGCGGCGCAATCCTCGTTGGCAAAACCACGCACCGCGTTGCTGGTGACGGCCTGCACCTGATGCACCTCGCCGCACAGATGACGCAGCAGGTCGAGGTCGTGAATCAGGTTGGTCAGCAGCATCCCGGCCCCAGGTTCGCGGCGCCAGGGAATCTCGAAATAGCTGTCGGGCTTCTGCAACTGCCAGAGCGCGGTGACCGTGGTCAGCCGGCCCAATGCCCCGCCCCGCACCAGCGCATGGGCGCGAACGATCAGCGGATTGTGGCGCCGGTGATGGCCCACCAGCACCGGAACACCGCTGCTTTTCACCGCGGCCACCAGTTCGCGCGCTTCATCCAGATGCACGCCGACCGGTTTCTCCAGCAGCACCGGCACCCCGGCCGCCAGGCAATCCAGGGCGGTGCCGACGTGCAGGTTGTTCGGGTTGGCGACTATCACGGCGTCGGGGCGGGCCTGTTCGAGCATCAGTCCATGGTCGGGGTAATACGGCACCTGCCATTGCGCGGCGATCCCGGCGGCTTGCGGACCGGGATCGGCCACGGCGCAGAGCCTGGCCTCGGTGAGGGTCTTGAGGTGCTGGTAATGCTGCTGGCCCATGTTGCCGGCGCCGATCAGGGCAATGCGCAAAGGCGAGTCCAAGGCGGGATCCTCTTGTGATTGTTATGGGAACGCGAAATTTCAAATATTTAGAACTCGGTTCCACTTTCACACAAGAGCAAAACGAAATAGTGTCCGATCAGCGAACAGCTTTAAGGCTGACTTGAATGTGTAGGAGCGAGGCTTGCCCGCGATCAGGGCAGCGAGGCACGGCAGAAGGCGCGTCACGCCTATCGCGGGCAAGCCTCGCGCCTACACAAAAAGAAAATATGGCTCAGCTGAAGAGTTCGGAGGCCTGGCTGGCGGCCGAGAGTTCGTCGGTGAACCTCAACAGCAGCGGCGCCAGTTCATGCAGGCGCGCCAGCGGCATGCGCGCGCTCGGGCCGGCGATGCTCAGCACTCCGACCACCCGGCCGTCGACCGGATGACGCACCACCACGGCCACCGCCGAGGTGCCCACCGCCGAACTTTCCTCGACCCAGGCGTAGCCCTGTTCCCGGGTCAGGCGCAGGCGTTCGAGCAGTTCGATGTTCGAGCGCGGCGCGTTCGGGCCCAGGTCCGCGGGGATCTCGGCCGCCTGGCGCTCCACCAGCGACAACGCCTCGGCATCGCTCAGGCAGGCCAGCCAGGCATGCCCGGAAGCGGTATAGAACAACGGCGCCTCGCGGCCCATGTCGGGGTCGTAGCGCAACCCGGAACGGGCGCCCTGGGACTTGGCGATCCAGGTCTGGCGCTCGTCCTCGATCACCCCGAGGCGCACCAGCTCGCCGGTTTCCTGGGCCAGCCGGTCGAGCACCGGCTGGACGATATCCGCGCCGCTGCTGGACAGGTAGCGAAAGCCCATGGCCACCAGCTTGGTCGACAGGTGATAGCGCAGGTTGTCCGGGTTCTGGCGCACGTAGCCCAGGCGGATCAGCTCCGCCAACAGCCGGTGGGTGGCGCTTTTGGGGATGCCCAGCTGCTCGGCCAGGGTCTGCATCGGCAGGCCGCGGGGGTCGCTGGTAAGACTTTCCAGAACGCTGAAGACGCGCTCGATTTGACTGCCGGCCATGGTCGGGTCCAGACGAAATTTGGCCGATTCTAGTGACAACCGGCGCAATGGGGAAACACACCGCGGCCTCGTTCGGTAACCGCCCATAAAAACCTCGGCACGGCGCAGATGATCCTGCCCTCGCCTTGCTGCCGACTATTCGACTCCGTATATTTTTTGGAATCAAGTTCCAAAAACAATAATCATTCGTTTAGCGGAGTTGCTTCTTCCATGCCTGCCACCGCCTCCCTGCACCACCCCGATATCGATTGCGACGTGCTGGTCGTCGGCTCCGGCGCCGCCGGCCTTTCGGCGGCCGTGACCGCGGCCTGGCATGGCCTGAAGGTCATAGTGGTGGAGAAAGACCCGGTGTTCGGCGGTGCCACCGCCTGGTCCGGCGGCTGGGCCTGGGTGCCGTGCAACCCGCTGGCGCGACGGGCCGGCATAGTCGAGGACGTGGAACTGCCGCGGACTTACCTGAAACATGAACTGGGCGAACGCTACCGGCCAGCAATGATCGACGCCTTCCTCGAAGCCGGCCCGCGCATGGTGTCGTTCTTCGAGCGCCATACCGCACTGCAATTCGCCGACGGCAACGCCATCGCCGATATCCACGGCGATACGCCGGGCGCCGGCACCGGCGGACGCTCGGTGATCGCCGCGCCCTACGATGGGCGCGAGGTCGGCACGCTGCTCAAGCGCCTGCGCAAGACGATGCGCGAAACCTCGTTCATCGGCATGCCGATCATGGCCGGCGCCGACCTGACGGCCTTCCTCAACCTGAGCCGTTCGCTGCCGGCAGCCTGGCATGTGAGCAAACGCGTCGCTCGCCACCTGCGCGACCTCGTCACCCATCGCCGCGCCCTGCAACTGGTCAATGGCGTGGCGCTGGTGGCGCGCCTGGCCAAATCGGCGCAGGACCTTGGCGTGCTGCTCTGGGAGTCGACGCCGGTCACCGAATTGCTGCGTGACGGCGACGCGGTGACGGGGGCGATTGTCAGCAGCGCCACCCGGGGGCCCATTCGTATCCGCGCCCGCAAAGCGGTGGTGCTGGCGGCCGGTGGCTTCGCCAATGACATCGAGCGGCGCAAGGCACTGTTCCCACGCACGCCCACCGGCCACGAGCATCTGGCCCTGCCGCCGCTGGCGGTCTCGGGCGACGGCTTGCGCCTGGGGGAAGGCGTCGGTGCCCGGGTCGATACCGACATGGAATCCCCCGTGGCCTGGGCCCCGGTCTCCGCGGTGCCCTACCAGGACGGCAGCCGCGGACATTTCCCGCACATCATCGAACGCGGCAAGCCGGGAGTCATCGGCGTCTTGCGCAACGGCCAGCGCTTCGTCAACGAAGCCGACGGTTACTACGACTATGTGCGAGCGATGGTCGCGGCGGCGCCCGAGAGCGAAGAAGTGGCGTCGTGGCTGATCTGCAGCCACGGCTTCCAGCGCCGCTATGGCCTGGGCATCTCCCGGCCCTTCCCGGTGCCGCTGGCGCCCTTTATCCGCAGTGGCTACCTGAAGCGTGGCGCGAGCATCGAGGAACTGGCCCAGGCCTGCGGCATCGATGCGGACGGCTTGCGCGCCACCCTGGCGGAATACAACCGGCATGCCCGACAAGGCCAGGACCCGCTGTTCGGCCGGGGCTCGACGCCCTACAACCGCAAGCAGGGCGACCCGCGCCAGCAACCCAACCCGTGCGTGGCGCCCATCGAACAGGGGCCGTTCTACGCGGTGAAAGTCCAGCCGGGCTGCTTCGGCACGTTCGCCGGGCTCAAGGTCAACCCCCACGCCCAGGTGCTCGACGGCCAGGGCCAGGCCATCGCCGGCCTGTATGCCGCCGGCAGCGACATGGCCAGCATCATGGGCGGCCACTACCCCGCCGGCGGCATCAATCTCGGCCCGGCGCTGACCTTCGGCTATATCGCCGGGCGGCACATCGCGGGCGCCAGCGCTTACGAATAAGGCGGCAATCAACTTCGAAAAGGGTGTGGTTCCTGAGATCGCTTGAAGGCCCTGCGGACCTTATCGCAGGCTGCGCCAGCGGCTACAGAAAGCACGTAGCCCTTGTAGCCGCTGCCGAGCCCCGCGAGGCTGCGATCGGCTCCGCAGGAGACGCAAACCGGCCGCTGCGGCAGACCAGACCGCCCGGGGAGAGCGGTTACGGATGGCCAATCAGAAATCGAAGAACACCGTCTCCCCTTCCCCCTGGATGCGGATATCGAAGCGGTACGCCCGCTGCCCGTCCACGTCACAGGGATGCGCCAGCAGGGTGTCGCGCCGCTGCGGCTGCTCGATCAGGTTCAGCACCGGGCAGGCGGCGTTGGCTTCCGGCTCGTCGGCGAAATACAGGCGCGTGTGCAGGTGGATGTTGATCCCCCGGGCGAACAGCGCCACGTTGATGTGCGGCGCCATCGGCACCCCGGCGGCGTTGTTCACCACGCCCGGCTTGACCGTGTGCAGCGTCCACTCGCCGGCATCGAAGGTGGTGGCCGTGCGCCCGAAGCTGTTGAAGGCTTTCTCCGAATCGAACACAGGGTCGTAGACGCCCTCGTGGTTGGCTTGCCAGAACTCGAGGAACGAGTCGCGCACCAGATGGCCGTTGCCGTCGTACACATGGCCGATCAGCAGGATCTTTTCCCCCTGGGCGTCGGGCCCGGCCATCCGGTTCCAGATCTCGTCGCTGCGGGTCGGGTTGCCCGCGGCGGCCAGCGCCAGGCCGATGTGCACATATGGGCCGGCCGTTTGCGAAGGGGTTTCGGGCAGCAATTGGATAGGCATGGCGGGCTCCTCAGCAATTCTCGAAGTGGGTCTTGCGCTGGCCGCGCAACACGATGTCGAAGCGATAGGCCAGGCAGTCCATCGGGTTGGCGCTGCTCATGTCCAGACGCGCGATCAGGCTCTGCACCGCGTCCGGGTTGGCGATCGACTTGACGATCGGGCACAGCGGGATCAGCGGGTCGCCCTCGAAATACAGCTGGGTGATCAACCGCGTGGCGATCGCCGGCCCGCTGATGGAGAAGTGGATATGCGCCGGGCGCCAGTCGTTCGGGCCGTTGCGCCACGGGTAGGGGCCGGGCTTGATGGTGCGGAAACTGTAGTAGCCATCGCGGTCGGTCAGGGCCCGGCCGACACCGCCGAAGTTCGGGTCCAGAGGCGCCAGGTAGCGGTCGTTCTTGTGCCGGTAGCGGCCACCGGCGTTGGCTTGCCACATCTCCACCAGGGTGTGGGGAATCGGCTGGCCGTACTGATCGCAGACCCGGCCGGCGACGATAATCCGCTCGCCCACCGGCAAGCCGCCGTTATTGAAATTGAGCAGCAGGTCGTTGTCGAAACGCCCGGTCTTCAGATGGGAGAAATCGGGGCCGCTGGTTTCGCTCAGCGATTGCGGGATGCTCACCAGTGCCTGGCGTGGCGAACGGGCCACGGAGGTCTTGTAGTCGGGGGTCAGGGCCTTGGGATGCCAATTACGGTCACGGATAACGAAACGACTGCTGTCTGCATCAGACATGTCGGTCTCCTGTTGTTTGATTTATGGAGCGCAGCCCGCGCAGTTTCAAACAACAGCAGCCCGGCGACTATTGAAAAGCCCCCTCAACAACATAACCAAAAGGTTAGGGATAACGCCCCTCGCGATAGGCCTGCCCGACCTCCCGCAGCACCTCCACGCACCATTGCGCCGCCAGCGACAGCGGCAGGCTGGCGTTGCTGGAGATGCCCACCGAGCCGCCCGGCTCACGCTGCCCGAGCTCGATCTCGCGCAGCTCGCCGTTGGCCAGGTCCAGGCGCACCGCATCCAGCGGGGCGATCCACAGCGCATCGCTGGACAGCGCATAGCGCCGGCTCAAGGCCACCGAAAGGGTTTCCAGGCGCTGGCGCGACTGGCTGATGCCGCACTGCACGAACAGGCTGTCGGCGAACTTGCGGATGGTGGTGCCGGCCAGCGGCAGTACCAGCGGGTAGCGCTCCAGCACATGCCGATCCAACGGCCCGTGCAGCAACGGATGATCGGGGCGCGCCACCAGGGTCATGGACTCGCTGTACAGATGCTCGAAGCTCAGGCCTTGGATCTGCGGGCTGTCCGTCATGCGCCCGACCACCAGGTCGACATCGCCGACCCGCAACTGCGACAGCAGGTAGGCGCTGGGGCCGGTGACCACGCTCACCACCAGCGCCGAATGCCGTTCGTGCAGGCGCCGCACCACCTCCGGCAGCAGCAGGCTTTCGGCGGTCGAAAGCACACCCAGGCGCACCACACCGGCGGCATATTCGCCACCGCGCAAGGTGTTCACCCCTTCGCGCAGGGCCTGCACCGAGGGCCCGGCGTAACGCAGAAAGGCCATGCCGGCCTCGGTCAGGCTGAGCCCGGCCTTGCTCCGGGCGAACAGCCGGGTGTCGAGCAGTTCTTCCAGTTCCTTGAGGGTTTTCGACATCGCCGGCTGGCTTACCGCGAGCACATCCGCCGCCCGTGCCAGGCTGCCCTGGCGAGACATTTCAAGAAAACATACGAGGTGACGGAATTTGATGCGGGTATCGATGTTCAAAGGAGGCCCCGGATGTGTCGCGACAGGATCGATGCGGCTGCGGGCAATGGTAGCGTGCATGCAAAAGGCTGACGACCGGACTGGCGTCTGCCCTACTCACCAGCAACACTGATCAGCAAATTAGAACGAGGATTCACCCATGCTTTGGAAGAAAGGACGGCGCAGCGACAACGTGGTGGATGCTCGCGATGACAGTGGCGGCGGTGGAGGCGGCGGTCTGCGCTTTGGCGGTGGCAAGGGCCTGAGCCTGACCGCCATCATCCTGATCGTCGGCATCGGCTGGGTCACTGGCCAGGACCCGCTGCAAATCCTCGGGCAACTCGCCGGGCAGATGGACCAGTCCTCGGCGCCCGCCACCACCCAGCAGACCCGCCAGGCGCCGCCGGCCAACGACGAGCAGGCGGAATTCGTGCGCTCCATCCTCGGCGACACCGAAGACACCTGGGGCCAGATCTTCCAACAGGCCGGACGCGCCTATCAGCAACCCAAGCTCATTCTGTTCCGTGGCCGGGTGAACTCCGCCTGCGGATCGGCGACCTCCGCCACCGGCCCGTTCTACTGCCCGGCCGACCAGCAGGTGTACCTGGACATGGACTTCTTCCGCGAGATGGACCAGCGCTTCTCGGCCGCCGGCGACTTCGCCCAGGCCTACGTGATCGCCCACGAAATCGGCCACCACGTACAGACCCTGCTCGGCGTCTCGGCGAAGATCCAGGCGGCCCGCCAACAAGGCCGGCAGATGGAAGGCGACGGCGGCCTGCTGGTGCGCCAGGAACTGCAGGCCGACTGCCTGGCGGGTGTCTGGGCCAACCATGCGCAGAAACGCTTGAACTGGCTGGAGCCGGGGGATATCGAAGAAGCCCTGAACGCCGCCAATGCCATCGGTGACGACCGCCTGCAACAGCAAGGCCAGGGCCGCGTGGTACCGGACTCCTTCACCCACGGCAGCTCGGCGCAACGGGTACGCTGGTTCAAGGCCGGTTTCACTCAAGGCCAAGTCGGCCAATGCGACACCTTCGCGGCGAAGAGTCTGTAATGCGCCGGGTACTGGTGCTGCTCACGTTATGGATGATCTGCGCCGGCGTGCAGGCAGCGGAAAATGGCGTCAAGACGATCAGCCCCGCGCGGCTGAACCTCGAAGGCGGCGAACTGGCCATCGGCCTGAGCCAGGACTGGCAGCGGCCGCTGCCCGAGGTCCAGCGGGCGCTGATCATTGTCCACGGGCGCCTGCGTAACGCCCAGACCTACCTGCAAAGCGCCGAACAGGCCGCCAGCCAGGCCGGGCAAAGTGCGTCCACCCTGGTGGTCGCCCCGCAGTTTCTCAACCAGAGCGATATCGAGCGTCACCAACTACCCGGTTCGCTGCTGCGCTGGCAGGGCAATGACTGGATGGCCGGCGAGCCGTCCAGCGGGCCCAGGGCGGTCAGTTCCTATGCGGTGCTGGACGCGATCATCACGCGGCTGAGCGATCGCCAGCAGTTCCCGTCCCTGACCGAGATCGTCATCGCCGGCCACTCCGGTGGCGCCCAGGTGGTGCAGCGTTTCGCCCTGCTCGGCCAGCATCATCCGAGCCTGGAGGATGACGGCATCAAGCTGCGCTATGTCATCGCCAACCCGTCGTCCTATGCCTACTTCGACGAGCAGCGCCCGGTGAAGGTCGATGCCGGCGCGTGCCCCGGTTTCAACCACTGGAAGTACGGCCTGCTCAAGCTGCCGGCCTACGCCGCCGGCCAGACCGCGCAGCAGTTGGAACAGAGTTACGTCAAGCGCGATATCACCTACCTGCTGGGCAAACAGGACACCGACCCGCACCACCCGGCGCTGGACACCAGCTGCGCCGCCGAGGCCCAGGGCGCCTACCGCTTGATTCGCGGGCACAACTATTTCAACTACCTGAAACAGCGCCATCCCCAGGGACTGCAACAGCAATTGATCGAAGTGCCCGGGGTCGGGCATGACGGCGACAAGATGTTCACTTCGCCCGAGGGGCAGAAGGCATTGTTCGGCCAGCAGGCACAGTGAAATCAGCAATGACGCTATCGCGGGCAAGCCTCGCTCCTACAGATTCGTTGTCGTACCCGGCAGAGGGCTACACCGCAGATCCGTAGGAGCGAGGCTTGCCCGCGATGCTTTTTAAGCCAGCACCATCCGCCGCAGCGCGCGGCAATCCTCGGCATGCCAGTCGGCCAGCTCCGGCCACGGGTTATCCGGCAGGTTGACCAGCACCGTGTGGGTGCCCGCCGCGCGACCGCAATCAAGGTCGAAGCGGTAGTCGCCGACCATCACCATTTCGGCGGGCGCCACCGCCCAGGCCGCGGCCAGCTTCAGCAAGCCGCCCGGGTGAGGCTTGGGTGGCGCTTCGTCGCGCCCCAGCACGTCCTCGACGGCAAAGCAGTCGGCCAGGCCGATGGCCTCCAGGGTGACATGGGCCAGCTCCCGCGCATTGCGGGTCAGGATGCCCAGGCGATAGCCCCGCGCCGCCAGCTCCCGCACCAGTTCCACCGCCCCTGGCGCCGGGCGCGAACCCAGCGCCAGGTCGCGTTCGTGCTCCAGCAGCCAGGCGTGTTTCGCCGCGGCTTCGGCGGCGGGTAAGGCCGCGAGGTGGGTCAGGATGTCGTGCTCCGGCGGGATCCCCAGCGCTTCGCGGATGGCCGCGAAATCATGCACGGCCACCGTCAGGGTGCCGTCCATGTCGAACACCCAATGCCGCACCTCGGCCAGGCTCATGCCCAGTCCTTGCGGTGGCGGATCAGGCCTTCCTGGGTCACCGACGCCACCAGCTGGCCGGCGCGGTTGAACACGCTGCCACGGGAGAAACCGCGGGAATTGCCGGCCCACGGGCTGTCCATGGCATACAGCAGCCAGTCGTCGGCGCGCAGGTCGGCATGGAACCACAAGGCGTGGTCGAGGCTGGCGACCTGCATGTCCTTCTGCCACACCGACTTGCCGTGGGGCAGCATCGAGGTGGTCAGCAGGCCGAAGTCCGAGGCGTAGGCCAGCAGGTATTTATGCAGCGCGGGAATGTCCGGCAGGCTGCCGTCGGCGCGGAACCAGACGTATTTGATCGGGTCCGCCGGCTGCGGGTTGTAGGGGTCTTTCTCGGTGACCGGGCGCACTTCGATGGGCTTGGGGCACAGCAGTTTCTCGCGCATGTGCTCAGGGATCAGGTGCGCACGCTGCTGGGTGATCTCCAGCTCCGACGGCAGGTTTTCCGGGCCGACCACCTGGGGCATGGTGTCCTGGTGCTCGAAGCCTTCCTCGTCGTACTGGAACGAGGCGCTGCAGGTGAAGATCGGGTTGCCCTTCTGGATCGCCGTCACCCGGCGGGTGCTGAAACTGCCGCCATCGCGTACCCGATCGACCTGGTACACCACCGGCAACGCCGCGTCGCCCGGGCGCAGGAAATAACCGTGCAGCGAATGCACATGGCGGGCCTCTTCGACAGTCTGGCTGGCCGCGGACAGGGACTGACCCAATACCTGGCCGCCGAACAGCTGGCGGAAACCCAGGTCCTGGCTGCGACCGCGAAACAGGTTTTCCTCGATCGGTTCCAGGGTCAACAGGTCGACCAGATCATCCAACACGTGGCTCATTCAGACTCTCCTCACACAGAGCAATGCCGCGCAGTCTTCGCTGCTGCGGTCGATTCAATCGGGTTCACACACATGGGCACACTCCAGATGCCCCCGACCTGCTATCCATGCAAGGTTTCCAACCATTGTTCGCGGTTGATGCGATACAGCACATGATGACGCAGCGGATGCTCGCTGCCGAGCTTTGGGTGATCGAAATCGTCATGCGCAGCGTGTTGCATGCCGATGGCCTGCATGACTTTCTGCGACGGCAGGTTGCTGGTGGTGGTGAAGGCGACGATCTCCTTCAGGGCCAGGCGATCGAAACCACAGCGCAGCGCGGTCCAGGCCGCTTCGCTGGCATAGCCCAGGCCCCAGTGCTCGCGCGCCAGGCGCCAGCCGATTTCCACCGCCGGGGTGAACGGCGCCTCGAAGCCCACCACGCCCAGCCCGGTAAAACCGATAAAGGCCCCGGTATCCTTGCGCTCCAGCGCCCACGTGCCAAAACCGTGCTCGGCGAAATGCCCACGGATCCGACCGATCAGCGCGGCGCTTTCCAGGCGGCTCAGGGGGGCCGGAAAGTAACGCATCACTTGCGGATCGGCACACATCGCCGCGAACGCCGGCAAATCCTCGTCGCGCCACTGGCGCAACAGCAGTCGAGCACTTTCGAGTTGCAGTATCGGCTCCATCGTCCCCTCCATTTCCATGCGTGCCAGTCTACATCGCTGGTAGGATCCTTTTCGGATTCCTACATGAAATTGCCATGCCACTGCCGCTGATCTACCACGAAGACTACAGCCCTGAGTTCCCGGCGGAGCACCGCTTCCCCATGGACAAGTTTCGCCTGCTGCGCGACCACTTGGTGGACAGCGGCCTGACCCGCGATGCCGACCTGCTGCGCCCGGAGCTGTGCCCCAGGGAAATTCTCGCCCTGGCCCACGACCCTGGGTATATCGAACGCTATATGGCCGGCGAGTTGTCGCGGGAAGACCAGCGGCGCCTCGGCCTGCCCTGGAACGAAGCCCTGGCCCGGCGCACCGTGCGCGCCGTCGGCGGCTCGTTGCTGGCCGCCGAACAGGCCCTGGAGCATGGCCTGGCCTGTCACCTGGCAGGCGGTACCCATCACGCCCACTACGACCACCCGGCGGGCTTCTGCATCTTCAACGACCTGGCGGTGATCAGCCATTACCTGCTCGAAGCGGGTCGGGTCGGCCGGGTGCTGATCTTCGACTGCGACGTGCACCAGGGCGACGGCACCGCGCGGATTCTCGAACATACCCCGGATGCCGTGACTGTCTCGCTGCACTGCGAAAAAAACTTCCCGGCGCGTAAGGCCAGCAGCGACTGGGACATCCCCCTGCCGATGGGCATGGGCGACGCCGACTACCTGAAGGTGGTCGACGATGCCCTCAATTACCTGCTGCCGCTGTACCAGCCGGACCTGGTGCTGTACGACGCCGGGGTGGATGTGCACCAGGACGATGCCCTGGGTTACCTGAAGCTGACCGACCAGGGCGTCGCCGCCCGCGACGAACAGGTGATGCGCCATTGCCTGGGCCGCGATATCCCGGTGCTCGGGGTGATCGGCGGCGGCTACAGCAAGGATCGCCAGGCCCTGGCCCGGCGCCACGGCATCCTGCACCACAGCGCGCAACGGGTATGGACGTCATTGGGTTGCCATTGAAAAATGAGCGCCGCCGCATCATCAGGTTGTCATCAAAAGCTGGGCGTCTTACCCCCAACCGCTGTGGAGCCGCTTGTGGATAACCTGCGCGTAAGCCGCTGCACGCCAGGCAATACAAGCCCTCCAGCCAACTGCTCATTTTTCGACCAACACCTGTAGCCGCTGCCGCAGGCGGCGATCGACCGGAACGCTCGCTGGCGTCGGCACTGGTGCTTGAGGTCCTGCGGACCTGTCGCAGCCTGCGGCAGCGGCTACGGAAATGGGGCCTGTCGCGTCATCAGGTTGTCATCAAAAGCTGGGCGTCTTACCCCCAACCGCTGTGGAGCCGCTTGTGGATAACCTGCGCGTAAGCCGCTGCACGCCAGGCAATACAAGCCTTCCAGCCCACTGCTCATTTTTCGACCAGCACCTGTAGCCGCTGCCGCAGGCGGCGATCGACCGGAACGCTCGCTGGCGTCGGCACTGGCGCTGGAGGTCCTGCGGACCTGTCGCAGCCTGCGGCAGCGGCTACAAAAACCTTCATCAGGCGGTCATGAAATTGTGAGCGCCTTACCCCCAATCTCTGTGGAGCGGCTTGTGGATAACCTGAGTGCAAGGGTCTGCAGGCCATGCCGTACAAGCCCTGCAGAGCACTGAACGTTTTTTGATCAACCCCCTGCATAAGCCGCTGCGGGACGCATGGAGCATTGGCGACGGGCCGGCCTCGGGTAGAATGCCTGGCTTATTCCGCCACGCCGCCGCCCGCCATGACCTTATCCAGCACCACCCTGCCCCATCACGTCGCCATTATCGGTGGCGGCCCCGCCGGCTTGATGGCGGCCGAGGTGCTGAGCCTGGCGGGCCTGCGCGTCGATCTCTACGACGGCATGCCATCGGTAGGCCGCAAGTTCCTGCTGGCCGGGGTCGGCGGCATGAACATCACCCATTCCGAGGCCTACCCGGCCTTCCTCTCGCGTTATGCCGAACGGGCCCCACAGATTGCCCCGCTGTTGCGCGAGTTCGGCAGCGAGGCGTTGTGCCAATGGATTCACGGCCTGGGCATCGAGACGTTCGTCGGCAGCTCGGGCCGGGTATTCCCCACCGACATGAAAGCCGCGCCGCTGCTGCGCGCCTGGCTCAAGCGCCTGCGCGATGCCGGCGTGGTTATCCACACCCGTCATCGCTGGCTCGGCTGGAATGTCGATGGCAGCCTGCGCATCCACAGTCCGGAAGGCGAAAAATCGGTTCAGGCCGACGCCGTGTTGCTGGCGCTGGGTGGCGGCAGCTGGTCGCGCCTGGGTTCGGATGGCGCCTGGATGCTGCCGCTGGAGCAGCGCGGCGTGCAACTGGCGCCCCTGCAACCGAGCAACTGCGGGTTCGAGGTGCAGGACTGGAGCGATCTGCTGCGCAGCAAGTTCGCCGGTGCCCCGCTGAAGAACGTGGCCATTGGCCTGAACGACGACATACCCCGCCTCGGCGAGTGCGTGATCACCACCACCGGGATCGAGGGCAGCCTGATCTACGCGCTGTCGGCGCCGATTCGCGAGGCAATCAACGAGCACGGCACCGCCACGGTGCATATCGACCTGTTGCCGGGCAAACCCCATGACCGGATCCAGGCCGCGCTGAGCAAGCCACGGGGCTCGCGCTCCATGGCCAAGCACCTGCACAGCCAGCTGGGCATCGATGGGTTAAAAGCCGCGCTCTTGCGTGAGCTGACCAGCGCCGACTGCTTCGCCGACTCGGCGCTGCTGGCCAAGGCGATCAAGGCCCTGCCGTTGACCCTGGTGAAAACCCGGCCCCTGGACGAAGCCATCAGCAGCGCCGGCGGCGTGACGTTCGAGGCCATGGACCAACGCCTGATGCTCAAGCAATTGCCCGGCGTGTTCTGCGCCGGGGAGATGCTCGACTGGGAGGCGCCCACCGGCGGCTACCTGCTCACCGCGTGTTTCGCCAGCGGGCGGGCAGCGGGGTTGGGGATGCTCGAGTGGTTGCGGGAAAAGGCCTGAACCCGGCCTACGCCCTGTAGCCGCTGCCGAGCGAAGCGAGGCTGCGAACGGCCGCGCAGCGGCCGCCAAAGCAAACGACCCGGCTTCTCCAGGAGAACCGGGTCGTTTGGTTTTACGAGGACTGCGTCCTCGATCGCAGGCTGCGCCAGCGGCTACAGGGGCGGTGTTGGCCTCTGGCTTACGGCTTGCGCTTGCGCGGCCCGGTGTTGAACGCCGGCACCTTGCGCACCGGTTTCACCGCCGGGGCTTCGGCCACTTCGCCGCTGTCCACCCACTTGCCCAGGTTGCGCTTGCCGCCACCGCCGGAAGTCTTGGGTTTCTTCGGCTTTTTCGGCTTCTTGATCACCTGGCCGCTGGCGTCGGTTTCCGGCACCCGGTGCTCCGGAATGAAGTCCGGTTCGTCATGACGCTTGAGGGTCTGGCGGGTCAGCATCTCGATGGCCGACAGCAGGTTCACTTCATCGGCGCACACCAGCGAGATCGCCTCACCGGTGGAGCCGGCGCGGCCGGTGCGGCCGATGCGGTGGATGTAATCCTCGGCGACGATCGGCAGGTCGAAGTTGACCACCAGCGGCAAGTCCTCGATGTCCAGGCCACGGGCCGCGACATCGGTGGCCACCAGGATCTGGATCTCGCTGGCCTTGAAGCGGTCCAGCGCCCGCTGGCGGGTGGCCTGGGGCTTGTCGCCATGGATGCCGTCGGCGTTCACGCCCTGGCCCTGCAGCCTTTCCACCAGCGCGTCCACGCCGTTGCGGGTCTTGGCGAACACCAGCACCTGCTTCCAGCGGTTCTTGCGCAGCAGGTGGCTGAACAGCTCCGGCTTGCGCTTCTTGTCCACCGTCACCACCCATTGCTTGACGGTGTTGGCGGCAACGTTGCGCGGGCTGACTTCGATGCTCAGCGGGTCGTTGAGCATCTGCCCGGCCAGCAGGCGGATGTCATCGGAGAAGGTCGCGGAGAACAGCAGGGTCTGACGCTTTTTCGGCAGGGCGCGATAAATGTTCGCCAGCTCTTCGGAAAAGCCCAGGTCGAGCATGCGGTCGGCTTCGTCCAGCACCAGGGTCTGCAACTGGTTGAACTTCAGCGCGTTCTGGCGAAACAGATCGAGCAGGCGGCCCGGCGTGGCCACCAGCAGGTCAACGCCGCCGCGCAGCTTCATCATTTGTGGATTGATGCTGACGCCGCCGTATACCGCGTAAGTGCGCAGCGGCAGGTTCTCGGCGTACTGGCGCACCGCTTCGTGCACCTGTTCAGCCAGTTCGCGGGTCGGCACCAGAATCAGGGCGCGCACCGAGTTGGCGGTGACTTTCGGCCCTTCCATGGCCAGCAACTGCAACAGCGGCAAGGCGAAGCCGGCGGTCTTGCCGGTGCCGGTCTGGGCCGCGGCCATCAGGTCGCGACCGCCCAGCACCGCCGGAATGGCTTGCGCCTGTACCGGTGTCGGGGTCTGGTAGCCAAGCGTTTCGAGGGCGCGCAGCAAGGGTTCGATCAGGCCAAGAGTGGCGAATGTCATGGGGATACCGTAGGGAGATTGTCAGCGCAGGTGTGCAATGGGCGGCAGTTTACCCTAATTCAGGCGGGTTTCTTTGGGCTGACGAGTTGTCCCGCAACAGGTCGCCAGCTGGCGGGCAGGAAGAATGCGGGTGGACGCGCCTTGAGATACGGGAGGAGAATTCAGCCCCTTTTTTCCCTATCGCATCTTTGAAGATCCAGGAGCCTGACCTGTATGGATACCCCCAACCCCTTCCAGACACCGACCGCCGAATTGCAGACTCCGGCGGCGACTGCGCCATTGCGCCTGTACAGCATCAACGCTGTCGGCCTTGCCACCTTCCTCGGCACTTCCGTGGCGGGGTCCTACATGATCGCCGCCAACCTCAAGGCGCTCGGCCGTGAAAGCGAAGTGAAGAAGGCCTGGTACATCGGTATCGGCCTACTCATCCTGATGACGGTGCTGGGCGCGGTGCTGCCGGAAAGCGTTCCAGCCGTGGTCTTCGTACTGCCACCGATTTTTGCGATGAACACCTACGCACGCCAGCTCTTCGGTCCGGTCGTCATCGAACACAAACTCAGCAAGGGGCCTTTCTTCTCGTTGTGGCGCGTCGCCGGGATCAGCCTGCTGTTCATGCTGGCCTTCGTCGTGGCGCTGATACCGCTGGTGATGCTGTTCAACCCGGCCTGATTACGACTGGCTGGAACAAAAAACGCCGGGCAATGCCCGGCGTTTTTGATCGTGCGCCAACCGGTCACTTCAAGCGGTGGCTTCTTCCTGTATCGCGGCGGCTTTTGGCTTGCGCCACTGCGGCAGGCCAATCAACACCACGGCACTGATGATCACCACCATCGCCAGCGCCTCCTCCAGGCCGATGGTCTCGCCGACAAACACGATCCCCAGCAGCACCGCTACCGCCGGGTTGACGTAGGCATAGCTGGTGGCCGCCGCCGGACGCACATGCTTGAGCAAGTACATGTAGGCGTTGAAGGCGATGATCGAGCCGAAACCGATCAGGTACGCCAGGGCTGCCCAGCCTTCGATCGGCGGAACGGCGGCCAGTTGCTCGCCGCTCAACCAGCTACCGATCAGCAGCACCACGCCGCCCACCAGCATCTCGACGGCACTGGCCATCGCCCCTTGCGGCAACGGCAGGTGCTTGCTCCACACCGAACCGAAGGCCCAGGCCGCCGCCGCGAATACCAGCAAGGCCGCGCCGGTCGGGCTCGACTGCAGGTTGGAACCGAGGTTGAGCATGGCGATACCGATCAGCCCGAGGACGATCCCGGCCCATTCCAGGCGAGTGTTGCGCGCGCCCCAGAAGTAACCGCACAGCAGGGTGAACAACGGCACCGTGGCCACCGCCAGGGCCGCCACTCCGGACGCCACGCCCATGTGTTCGGCGACAGTGACCGCGCCATTGCCGCAACTCAGCAGCAGGATGCCGATCACCCCCGCCGCCCGCCATTGCGCCCAGGTCGGCGCCGGCGCCCCGCGCCAACGCAGGAAGCCGTACATCAGGCTGCCGGCGATCACGAAACGGATGCCGGCGAGCATCAACGGTGGCCAGTATTCGACACCGATACGGATCACCAGGTAGGTCGACCCCCAGATCACGTACAACGCAAAAAAGGCGGCAATCAGGGGCAAGGGAAAACGGCGTAGGCCAGGCATGGGAAGCTCGAAGACAGGACGAGGGAGAGGGTTATTCTAGAAAGCCGGCCGGCGGAACTTAAGTTACAAAACCTGTTTAAAGCATCGGTACACTTTTCAAAACATGGAGATTCTGGCTATAAACCATGCTTTCGAAAGTCGCTGAGTTTGGGAGCCTTATCATGGATAAATATGACCGCATGCTCCTCGCCGCCCTGCTGGAAAATGGCCGGGCGAGCTACGCCGAGCTGGCGCGCAAGGTGAATCTCTCCGCCCCCGCCGTGGCCGAACGGGTGGCCAAACTCGAAGCCAGCGGAGTGATCACCGGTTACCAGGCCAAGGTCGACCTGGCCAAGCTCGGGCTGCCGATCCAGTGCGTGATCGAACTGCGCATGGCCCAGCACGGCAATCAGAAGGCCTACGACGAACTGAGCCGGATCCCGCAGCTCACCGAATGCCAGCGGGTCACCGGCGATCCGTGCGTGATCATGCGCGCCGCCGTCAGCTCGATGCCGGAGCTGGAAGAACTGATCAACCGCGTGGCGAAGTACGGGTTCAGCAAGACTTCGATCGTGCTCTCCAGCGCCATCGAACAGCGCGTGCCGCTGGGGCATCTGGAGAGCAACGGCAAGTGAACCCAGCCAGCACCGACTGTAGCCACTGCCACAGGCTGCGATAAGGCTCGAAGAGCCTTCCGAGACCCTCAAGAGCGCGTCTCCTTCGGAGCCGATCGCAGCCTTCGGCAGCGGCTACAGGAGTCAGGTGTCGCGATGGCGCTTGAGGTGTTCGCCGATCTTGGCGGCCGGCACTTTCTGCAATTTGCACAGGAAATCGTGGGACAGCTCGCGCAGCCCGTGTTTCTGTCGCAGCTCCAGCGCCAGGTGGGCGGTGAGGTTGGCGGCCATTTCCGCATCGGCCATGGCCCGGTGAGCCTGGCCGGTATGGGGCAGGCTGGCGAACGTGGTGAGGGTGCCGAGCTTGTGGTTGGGCGCCGCCGGCATCAGCCGTCGCGCCAGCAACAGGGAACAGGCGAAGTTCTGCAAGCGGGTGCGCTTGATCCGGCCGAGTTCGTAGTCCCAGAACTTCTGGTCGAACGCAGCGTTGTGCGCCAGCAGCGGCGTGGTGCCGACGAACTCGTTGACCTCGTTCATCACCTGCTCGGCCGGCGGTGCGCCGCGCAGCATGGCGTTGCTGATGCCGGTCAGTTGTTCGATGAAGGCCGGCACCCGCACGCCGGCGTTCATCAGGCTCTGGTAACGCTCGACGATGCGCCCCTGCTCAAGGATCACCACGGCGATTTCCGTGGCCCGGCAACTGCTGCTCGGGGAGATCCCGGTGGTTTCAAAGTCGATGACTGCGATGCGTTCCAAACCTGTCCAGCTCCGTACAAAAAATAGTCAGCTCAGCTTTTGAGCAGTAGCGCGCCTTCGATCGGCACGTAGCGCGTGGCCGCGCGAATCAGCGAATTGGCGGTCAGCCCCGGCACGCCATAGGCCACCGCTTCGACGCCATGCTTGCTGATGATGCGCTCGAGCAACAGGTCGAAATCGCCGTCGCCAGAGGCCAGCACCACTTCGTCGACATGGGCCGCGGCGTCCATGATGTCGATGGTGATACCCACGTCCCAGTCGCCCTTGGCCGAGCCGTCGCTGCGCTGGATATAGGGTTTGAGTTTTACCGTGAAGCCCAGGTTGCGCAGGATCTGCTGGAACTGCTGCTGCTTGCTGTCGCCCCGGTCGATCGCATAGGCGTAGGCCTCGACTATCTGCCCCTGCTGGCTGATATCGGCCCACAGGGCGGCATAGTTGAAGTGGCAGCCATAGGCCTGGCGCACGGTGTAATAGAGATTCTGGACATCGGCGAACACAGCGATTTTTTTCACCGCTTATCCTCATGGCGCTCACGCGCGCGAACTGGGCCGGGACTCAAACCCTGAAAAGTCGCCCAGTATGCCAGCCAGAAGGAAGGTTCCGCGAATAATCGGTCCGGGGCGCTGTTGCGTTCCGGACCGATGGCGGATCAGACGAAGGAATCGTCGTCGGAAAAGAACGAGCTGTCGTCGTTGCCGTAGTCGGCATCGCTGAAACCACCCTGGTCGTTGTTGCCCCAGGAGTCGTTGTTGGCCATGCGCTGCTCGTCATTGCCCCAGCCACCCGCGTTGTCGCTGGCGGGCGCCGGTTCTTCCTTGATCACTTCGACGATTTCCTGCGGCTGCTGGTTGCCGTGGAACAGGCTGCTGAGGCCTTGCGCCAGCATCACGCCACCCGCCACGCCGGCGGCGGTTTTCAGCGCGCCGCCGAGGAAGCTGCTGCCAGCCGCGGCCGGAGCCTGCTGGGGTGGCGCGGCGTAGTTCTGCTGGGGATAGCTCTGTTGAGGGTAGTTCTGCTGCGGCTGCGGGTTGAACGCCGGCCGCGCCGGTTCGCGCCAGCCACCGCCGGACGAGGCCGGAGCGCTTTGCGTCGGCGCCGGCTGCGGATCGCGGGAACCGCTGCCGAAGATGCTCGAAAGGAAGCCGCCACCGCTGCTGGGCGCCGGCGCCGCGGCCTGGGATCTGGCCTGCTGCAGCTCGGCCTGCAGTTGCTGGACTTGCTGGGTGAGTTGCTTGTTCTGCTCGTCGAGGCTCTTGATTGCCGCCTCTTGCACCAGAATCGCCTGGGTCATGAAATACCCGGCGGCAGGCTGCCGGGTCAGATGCTCCTTGATCCGCGCCTCGGCCTGGGCGTCGCGCGGGGCTGAATCCTTCTCGGCTTGCTGCAACCGTGAAAACAGTCCATCGATCAGGGTTTGCTCTTCGCTGTTCATGGCGACCTCTTTAGATTGCCGGTAAAAAACGGGGCCTTGTCGTCATGCACAAGGTGCAACCAGTAATGGGGCTGCCCAGCGAGCTTTCAATGGCCTTTACCTAACGTTTACGTTTGCTCGCCCCGGGGCTGCATCGGTTAAAGTGTCCAACCGCTTTTTGTGATCTGCGATAACCACTGATGAATCCGTTAACCGTTCTGCGCGACTCCCTGTACTTCTGCCAGCGCAACCTGGGCCGTATCGTCCAACTGTGCCTGCCGCTGGTGGTCCTCGAAGCGCTGCTACAGCAGGCGGTCGACAGCTCGCTGGGCCCCGAGGCCTTTCCCGGCTACAGCGTGATCGTCGGCCTGTTGATCTACCCGCTCTACACCGGGGTACTGATCCTGTTCCTCGATGCCCGCAGCCGTGGCGAATCGCCATTGGCCCGCGACCTGCTCGCCGCGACCGTCAGCCTGTGGCCACGCTTTGCCTTGCTGACCGCCATCAACACCCTGCTGATCCTGCTGGGCCTGTCGCTGTATTTCCTGCCCGGGCTGTGGCTGATGGTGACCCTGGCCTTCGCCGAATACCTGCTGGTGCTCAAGGGCCTGCAACCGCTGGCCGCGATCAAGGAAAGCTTCCGCCTGACCCGCGGACACTTCCTGCGGATCCTGGTCTGCATCCTGGCCGTGATGGCCCCGCTGTGGGTGCTCAAGGGCGCCAGCCTGGCGGCGTACCCCGAGCCGGGTCCGATGCTGTCGCTGCTGATCGAAAGCGCCCACAGCTTCCTGCAGTTGTTCACCAGCGTGGTGGTATTTCGCCTGTTCATGCTGATCGGCGACTCGCCTGACCGGCAATGACCCCGGGGGGCCGACCGCTCTACCCCTTGGGCCGCGGCCCCGCTCTCGGTTATGCTCGGGCTCAATCCAGCAACGCCATAAGCCGAGCCGATGCCCCGTCTATTTCGCTTCATCCTCCTGGGCCTGCTGATCAGCGCAGGCCTGTTGTCAGCCCTGGTCTACAGCCTGACCTGGCGCCCCGACGCCAAGGAGCCGCTGCCGGTCGCCTGCACGGGCAAGGTGCCCAGCCTGGTGCCGGGCCAGGCGCTGAAGGTGATGACCTGGAACGTGCAATACCTGGCAGGCAAGCGCTACGTGTTCTGGAACGACCAGGCCCGGGGGCCGGACGAGCGCCCGACCCCGGAAGACATGGCCTTCAGCCTGGACGAAGTGGCCCGGGTGATTCGCGATGAACAGCCGGACATCGTGCTGGTGCAGGAGCTGGACGACGGCGCCAAGGCCAGCGACTACCAGGACCAGCTCAAGCTGCTGCAGGAACGCCTGACCGACCTGTATCCCTGCAGCACACAGGCCTTCGACTGGAAGGCCGACTTCGTACCCTCCCCGCACATCTTCGGCAGCGTTGGCCGGCAACTGGCGACTTTGAGCCGCTACCGCATCGAACACGCCGAACGCCTGCAATTGCCGGTGCCCGAGGCCAATCTCCTCAGCCGCCAGTTCCAGCCGAAAAACGCCGTGCTGGTCAGTTACCTGCCGTTAAGCGACGGTGGGCAGATGGCGGTGCTCAACACCCATCTGGAGCGCGCGACGAAACCCGACGACACCCTGCAAGCCCAGGTGAACGCGGTCACCAGGATCCTCGACCGCTTCGAAGCCCGTGGTACGCCCTGGCTGATCGGCGGCGATTTCAGCCTGCTGCCCCTGGGCCAGTACCAGCGGCTCGCCCCCGAGCAACGCACGCCCTACTCCGCCGACAGCGCGCTGCACACGCTCTGGGACAAGTACCCGATGATTCCCACCAACAACGAGGCCAGCGGTATCGACCGCGCCCTGTGGCTGACCCACTACCCCAACGACCCGGCCCTGAGCGGCCCGGATCGCACCGTCGACTACCTGTTCCACAGCCCGCGGCTCAAGCGAGTCGAGGCCCAAGTACGGCAGGACGACACCCTGCGCATCTCCGACCACCTGCCACTGATCGCCCGCTTCCTGCTGCCCGCCGCACCGTAGCCGCTGCCGCAGGCTGCGATCGGCTTGGGCGGCATTCCGATGCAGCGGACGCAAAACCTGAGTCCTGACATGAACCGGGATGGCGAGCGCTACGCGCTCGATCGCCGCCTGCGGCAGCGGCTACACACTGGGTTACTTGCGCGGTTTGGCGCGGGCCGTGGCTTCGGCCACCAGCGGGTCGTCCGGCCAGTAGTGTTTCGGGTAACGGCCCTTGAGGTCCTTCTTCACCTCGGCGTAGGTGCTGCGCCAGAAGTTCGCCAGGTCCTGGGTGACCTGTACCGGCCGCCGCGCCGGGGACAGCAGGTGCAGCTTGACCACCTGCCGGCCACCGGCGATCCGTGGTGTTTCCGCCAGGCCGAACAGCTCCTGCAGACGCACCGCGAGAATCGGCGGTTGTTCACTGTAATCAAGGCGGATCGACGAGCCGGACGGCACCGTCAGGTGGTGCGGCGCCAGCTCGTCCAGGCGCTGCGGCAACGGCCAGGGCAGCAGGCTGTGGACAATGCTGGCCAGTTCCAGGTTGGCGAAGTGGCTGAGGCGCGAAACCTTGCCCAGGTACGGCAGCAGCCAGCTTTCCAGGCTCTTGAGCAGCGCCGCGTCACTGACGTCCGGCCACTGGCTTTCGCCCTTGGCCTCTAGATCGAGCTGGCGCAACAAGGCCACCCGGGCCTGCCACTGGCGCAGCTCCGGGGTCCAGGGCAACAGTTCCAGGCCCTTGCGCCGCACCAGATTGACCAGCGCCTGGCAGCGCGCCGCCTCGTCCAGGCCGGTCAGCGGCTCGCGGCTGAGCACCAGTTCGCCGACCTTGCGCTGGCGCTCGGCACGTAACACTCCTTCGCGCTCGTCCCAATCAAGCTGATCGACGCAGCGCACCTGCTCGGCCAGGACCGAGTCGAACAGCGCCGGGTCGAAATCCGCCGCCAGGTAGATGCGCTCTTCCCGCTGCCCCTGGCGACTGCCCAGGTCGGCGATCACCAGCCAGGGTTGCTTCATCAGGCTGTCGGTCTCGCTGAACAGCGCCGCGCGGCCGTTGGCCAGCCGGTATTCGGCGCCGCCGGGACGACGTTGCTGGGCGACCCGGTCCGGATAGGCCAGCGCCAGCAAGGCGCCCAGCCAGCGCGGGTGATCCGGGTCCGCCACCGCCTGGCTTGGCTGGCCGCGCAGATAACCACGGTACTGCCGGGCCAGCTGCCGAGCCCGCTGGACCCCGCCTTGGGCGCCACGGGCCGCGCGCTCTTCGCCGGACAGCACCACCAGGCGGCTATGCAAGTCGGCACCGCCGCCACGCAGGATGTCGCGCTCACCGAGCAAGGCGGCGACGTCGCAGGCCATATTCGCCAGCCCCAGGGCCTGGCCGCGCAACAGCAGATGGGCAATGCGCGGATGGGCCGGCAACTCGGCCATTGCCTGGCCATGGGGCGTCAGCTTGCAGTCCTCGCCAGCCGTGGCCGTCAGCGCTCCGAGGCGTTCGAGCAAGTCCTGGGCCTGGGCATAGGCCGCACCGGGCGGCACATCCAGCCACACCAGTTGCGCCGGTGTCACACCCCAGCGGGCCAGTTGCAGGGCCAGGCCCGCCAGGTCCGCCTGGAGAATCTCCGCGCTGCCATAGGCCGCCAGTTGTTCATGCTGGTCCTGGGACCACAGGCGATAGCACACGCCCGGCTCCAGGCGCCCGGCCCGACCGGCGCGCTGGGTGGCGCTGGCCCGGGAAATACGTTGGGTGTCGAGACGGGTCATGCCGCTGCCCGGGTCGAAACGCGGCACCCGCGCCAGCCCGGCATCGACCACCACGCGCACACCGTCGATGGTCAGGCTGGTCTCGGCGATATTGGTCGCCAGCACCACTTTGCGCTTGCCCGGCGGGGCCGGCTCGATGGCCGCGCGCTGCGCCGCCAGGTCCAGTTCACCGTGCAACGGACAGAGCAGAATCTCCGGGCGCTCGCCCAGGGCGTCGGCCAACTGCTGGTGCACCCGACGGATCTCGGCCTGCCCCGGCAGGAACACCAGGACGCTGCCGCTTTCATCGTTCAGCGCTTCAAGAACGGTCTGCACCAGCCGCGGCTCGATGAACTCGCCCGGCTGGAAGGGCCGCCCCCAGCACACATCGACCGGGAACATGCGGCCTTCGCTGCGCAGGATCGGCGCGTCGTCCAGCAGCCCGGCCAGACGCTCGCCTTCCAGGGTCGCCGACATCAGGAGGATTTTCAGCGGCTGCTCGTCGCGAAACAGATCGCGGCCATTGAGGCTCAAGGCCAGGGCCAGGTCGGCGTCGAGACTGCGCTCGTGGAATTCGTCGAAGATCAGCAAGCCGACGCCTTCCAGCGCCGGATCGTCTTGCAGGCGGCGGGTCAGGATCCCCTCGGTAACCACCTCGATGCGGGTGTTCGGGCCGACCTTGCTATCCAGACGGATACGGTAGCCCACGGTTTCGCCGACCTTTTCCCCCAGCTCGCTGGCCAGCCGTTCGGCCGCCGCCCGCGCCGCCAGGCGCCGTGGTTCGAGCATGAGAATGCGTTGTCCGGCCAGCCAGGGTTCGTTCAACAGGGCCAAAGGCACGCGGGTGGTCTTACCGGCGCCGGGCGGTGCTTCGAGCACGGCCTCGTGGCGTGTCGCCAGGGCTTCACGCAGGGCGGGTAAAACTTCATCAATTGGCAAAGAATTCATACTGGCTCCCAAACAGAGGCGCGAGTATAACGGCGAACTGCCTGGCGTTAATCACGGTCTGAATTCATACCGGCAACGCTTCAGCCTTGCTCTTTCGTGTCTGTTCAGGAGATTTACATGCGTATTCCTTTCCGCATCATCGGTAGCGTCCTGGTTGCCACCCTGCTGACTCAGCTCACCGCCTGCGGCTCGATCTTCTTCCCCGACCGGCGCGGCCAGATCGACGGCAAGATCGACCCGCTGGTAGCCGTGCTCGACGCCGTGGGCCTGCTGTTTTATGTGATCCCGGGGCTGATCGCCTTTGGCGTCGACTTCGCCACCGGCGCCATCTACCTGGAACCGGGCAAGACCGCGCAGGTCGACCCGCACAAGCTGCAGCAAGCCATAGGCGCCGACGGCCAGGTCGATAACCACAAGTTGCAGGCTATCCTCGAAAGCGAGCTGGGCCGCAGCTTCCCTCTGGACGATCCACGCCTGATCCAGCACAAGGGCAGCGCGCAGCAACTGGCCCTGTACGGTCTGCAACCGGCAGCCTGACCCTCGCGTTTCTTGAAGGAACAAGCCTTGTATGAGCAGTAGCCCGGAACACGCACGCCTGTTGCGCCTGGCCACCCGCGCCTCGCTGGCGGTGGCCAGTATCCTGATCGTGGCCAAGGCCATCGCCTGGTGGCTGAGCGGCTCGGTCAGCCTGCTGGCCGGCCTCACCGACTCGCTGCTCGATGGCGCCGCGTCGTTCCTCAACCTGCTGGCCGTGCATTACGCCCTGCGCCCGGCCGACGAAGACCACCGCTACGGCCACGGCAAGGCCGAATCGCTGTCGGGCATGGCCCAGGCGCTGTTCATCGCGGTGAGCGCGGTGCTGATCGGGGTACAGGCCGTCGAACGCTTGCAGAACCCGGAACCGCTGGGCGCGCCCTGGGTCGGTATCGGCGTGATGCTGTTGTCGCTGGCGCTGACCGTGGCGCTGCTGATGGTGCAACACCGGGTGATCCGCGAAACCGGCTCCACCGCGGTACGCGCCGACTCGCTGCACTATCGCTCCGACCTGCTGCTCAATGGCAGCATCCTGCTGGCGCTGGTGCTGGCCAGTTTCGGCTGGCAGCAACTGGACGCCTGGTTCGGCCTGGCGATTGCCGTCTACATCCTGTGGAGCGCGATCCAGATCGCTCGGGAAAGCGTGGCGGTGCTGATGGATGAGGAACTGCCGCCCGAGGTCAGCCAGCACATGCTGGAACTGGTATGCGCCGTGCCCGGGGTACTCGGTGCCCATGACCTGCGCACACGGATTTCCGGCAACCACTGGTTCGTGCAACTGCATCTGGAATTACCGGGGGAACTGACCCTCTCGGTGGCCCATGGCATCAGCGATCAGGCCGCCGAGGCGATTCATGCGGCCTATCCGCGGGCCGAGGTGCTGGTACACGCCGACCCGCAGGAAGCGGTGCTCGCCGCCCGGGCTCAGTAAGTCACCTGATAGCCGCGCGAGCTCAGGCAACCGCCCTGGGCCTGGCGGTAGGTCTGGACCACCTGCGGCGCCGGGGGATAGGTCATCGCCGCCGGGTCGAAGCCGCTCTGCTGCACCGCCCAGCGATAACAGTCGTAGCGGTCCTGATTGATCTGCTGCGGGCTCTGTCCGCTGACCGGGTAGGCCAGCACGTTGTAATCATTGCCGGCCTGCGGCGGCGGGCTGGCCACCGGCGGCTCGACCACCACGTACTGCTGGGTACTGGCCTCGTAGCTGTAGTAGGCACCCGCGGCCAGGAAGAACAGTGCGCTGCCGATCCACACCTCGCGCGCGTAGTCCGGCAGGTAGGCCACGCGAATCCCGTAGGGTGGGCGCACCACAACGTAACGCGGCCCCTCTGGGCGGTACCAATAGCCACCGGAGAAGTAATAGTCCCGGCCGCGATAAGGCACACGGTCATGCCGGTCCGGGAAGCGATCGATCACATAACCCGGCCGATATTGCGGGCCTGGCCCCCAGCCATTGCCACGACCCTCCGGACGGCCCGGCCAGCGATAGTCGTAGGGACGCGAGCCCGGCCCGCCGGCCTGCCAATGCGGGTTGTAGTCGTTACGGCGCGGGATGTCCTGGTAATAACCCTGGCGCGGTTCCTGGGTCTGGCGGACGGTATCGGGGCGGCCCTGGATCGGCAGGTTGGCGGACGGCTGTGCCTGTCGTCCCCGCCCTTGATCATTCGGCCCGTGGTTCTGCCAGCGCCCGTTCTCGACGTTGCGCTCGAACTGCTGGCTGTTGTCGCCGCGAATGATTTCAGTCTGCTGGCGCGGCGGCTGGTTTTCGCCGCGTCCCTGCCCCCTGCCCGGGTGCCCCTCGCCACCGCGCTGGCCGCCATCGGAGCCACCGCGACCGTCATTGCGGTTATCGCGGTCATCGGCGAGCACCTGCGCACTGACGCTCACACACAGCAAACCAACACCTGCCAAACGCCAGATGCGCGATTTCATGCTATTCCTCACTACGGATGGGGGCCTGTAGATAAGACTGGAAAAGCCCAGGCCGGTTCTGCCACAGGTTATCAGTCGCAACACTTATTTATTGAGGCGCCACGGGATATTTCCTGGCACGCAGGCAATAAAAAAGGGGGACCCGTCGGTCCCCCTTTGAGAATTTCGTCCGTGCTCGACGCTTATGGCGCCGGCTCACCTCACGCCGTCTTCTGGACAGTGTGTAGCCCGGGGGCCGGCTCAACCCTGTGGGATTGGCGGCCGCGGCAGGCCTGATTCGGCGGGCCGCAGTGGACTCTATGTCCGGGCAGTGATTCTGGTGATAAGAATAGGCCTGGCGCGCCGACAGAGGATTGCGAAGATTGCTCTAATAAACATGACTTGCGCAATTTTTAACTCAGGATAGATAATATTGCGCAATAGTTATTAAAAAGGCCTGCCCCATGAGCAAACTCGACCGATACGACCTCAGCATTTTGGCGGAATTGCAGCGCGACGCCCGCATCTCCAATCAGGAACTGGCCGAACGTATCGGCCTGTCGCCTTCGCCGTGTTCGCGTCGGGTCAAGCAACTGGAAGACGACGGCTACATTTCCCGCCAGGTCGCCCTGCTGGACCGCAAGATGCTCGGCCTGAGCCTGACCGCCTACGTGCTGATCGGCATGGACCGCCACACCCCCGAGCGTTTCGAGAACTTCGAGGCGGCGATCCGCAGCCTGCCGCAGGTCCTCGAATGCAGCCTGGTGACCGGGATGGACGCCGACTATCAGCTCAAGGTGGTGGTGCCGGACATGGATCACTACCAGAAACTGCTGCTGGGCCATCTGACCCGCATCGAAGGCGTGACCAGCGTACGCTCCAGCTTCGTGCTCAACCAGGTGCTCAACAGCACCGAACTGCCGCTGACTCACCTGCGCAACTGAGCGCTATCTCTTCTGTAGGAACGAGCTTGCTCGCGATAGAAATGTCCGGCCGCAACCGATGTCTGGCCTGGAATATTTATCGCGAGCAAGCTCGCTCCTACAAGGACATGCAGAGCCTGTGACGACGAAGCGCACCTGGATCAATGCCCGGTCGCGCCCCCTTGGCGTATACTCGCCCCCGCCTTTTAGCCTTGCCCGCGCTGGAGATGTTCGATGGATCCTGCAGTATTCGAAGAGTGGATGATGACCGGCCTGGTGACCATCCTGATCATTTTCATGGCCTTCATCGTCTGGGATCTGGCGAAGAAGTCCAAGGCCGGACGCTTCGGCTCGTTCATCCTGTTCTTCGTCCTGGGCCTGGGCGTGGCCGCGTTCATTATCAAGAGCGTGGTGATCGGCCTGATCGAATCCGGCGCTTTATAAGCGCGCCGGAACCTCCTTCCACTGGCCCTGGTCGAGCCCATCGATCGTCCAGTCGCCGATCCTGACCCGCACCAGGCGTAATGTCGGCAAGCCCACGGCGGCGGTCATGCGCCGCACCTGGCGATTGCGCCCTTCACGAATGATCAACTCCAGCCAACTGGTGGGCACGCTCTTGCGAAAGCGCACCGGCGGGTTGCGCGGCCACAGTTGCGGCTCTTCCAGCTGCCGGGCTTCGGCCGGTAGGGTCATGCCGTCATTCAACTCCACGCCATCACGCAGACGCTGCAATTGCTCGGCCGTGGGCTCCCCTTCTACCTGCACCCAATAGGTCTTGGCCAACTTGTGCCTGGGGTCGGCGATGCGCGCCTGCAACTGGCCGTCGTTGGTCAGCAGCAGCAAGCCTTCGCTGTCGCGGTCCAGGCGCCCGGCCGGGTAGATGCCGGGGATCGCGATGAAGTCCTTGAGGGTCGCCCGCCCTTCGCCGTCGCTGAACTGGGTCAGCACATCGAAGGGTTTGTTGAACAGGATCAGCTTCGGCTCGGCCGGTGGCGCCTTGGCAACACGGCGCGGCGCGGAAGACGACGAAGGACTCTTCACGCCAGGGCGGCGGGAAGCGGGACGAGGAGGACGAGACATGGCGAAAAGAACATCTAACGGTCAGGGCCGACCATGCTAGTGGCCCGACCGTTAAATGACCATCCCGCGATCAGCGGAACGGCGGCTCGTCGAAGCTGCGCAGCTTGCGCGAGTGCAGCGAGTTGAGCTCAGTGCGCAGCAGATCCACCGCGGCGATACCGATCTTCAGATGCTGGCTGACCGCGCGCTCATAAAAGGCGTTGGCCGAACCCGGCAGTTTGATTTCGCTGTGCAGCGGCTTGTCCGAGACACACAGCAAGGTGCCGTACGGCACCCGCAGGCGATACCCCTGGGCGGCGATGGTGCCGCTTTCCATGTCCACCGCCACGGCGCGGGACAGGTTGATCAGCGGACGCTCCTGGGCCCAGCGCAATTCCCAGTTACGGTCGTCGTAGGTCAGCACGGTGCCGGTGCGCAGGCGTTTTTTCAGGTCGTCGCCCTTCTCGCCAGTGACGTTGGCGGCGGCCTGCTGCAACGCCAGCTGCACTTCGGCCAGGGCCGGAATCGGAATGTTCGGCGGCACCACGCGATCGAGAATGCCGTCGCGACGCATGTAGGCGTGGGCCAGCACATAGTCACCGATGGTCTGCGACTGCCGCAGGCCGCCGCAGTGGCCGATCATCAGCCAGCAGTGCGGACGCAACACCGCCAAATGGTCGGTAATGTTCTTGGCGTTGGACGGGCCGACCCCGATGTTCACCAGGGTCACGCCGTGGCCGTCGCTGGCCAGCAGGTGATAAGCCGGCATCTGGTAGCGGTGCCAGACCACCCCAGCGGCGATCGACGAGGCTTCGCCGTGGTCCATGCCCTTCTCGATGATCACATTGCCCGGCAGGACCATGCGCACGAACCGCGGATCGCTGCGCAGCTGTTCAAGACCGTGGGTGATGAACTGGTCGACATAGCGGTGGTAGTTGGTCAGCAGGATCCACGGCTGCACATGGCGCCAGTCGCTGCCGGTGTAGTGCACCAGGCGGCGCAGGGAGAAATCCACCCGCGCGGCATCGAACAGCGCCAGGGGCAGCGGATTGGTGTTTTCCCAATCGTACAGCCCGTCGGCGATGCCATCGGTGGCGGCGGACAGGTCGGTGCTGGGGAACACCCGCGCCAGCACCGCGGCGGTGACGCCGGAACCGGCCAGTTCATCGCCCTGCTCGACCACGTACGGATACGGGATGTTCTGCTCGCTGACACCCACTTCCACGGTCACGGTGAAGTCGTGCATCAGAGGCACCAGCTGTTCCAGCAGGTACTTACGGAAGGCGGCGGGATGGGTGACCGTGACGCTGTAGGTGCCCGGCAACTGGACCTTGGCGTAGGCCCGGGTGGTCTGCGGGACTTCGCCCTGGCAGAGATAGGTCAGGCGCAATTCCGGGTAACGAAACAGGGCGCGCTGTTCGGCGTCCGGTTCGACACGATCCTTGAGGTAACGCTTGAGCGCCTGGCTCAGCGACGTGGTGGCCCGCTCATGCAAAGCGGCAAGCCGGTCCACGGCTTGCTCGGCGGTTTGAACGACAATAAAAGCTTCGGTCACGGTAAGCATCCTGTGTTCTGATCTTGCAGGCCTTCATCTTGCCTGCAACGCCGTCTCACGGGAACAGCGGAATATGCGTAGGAGCGAGCTTGCTCGCGAAAGATCTTTCAGGCCCCAGCCGATCGGTAGCCTGGACTATTTATCGCGAGCAAGCTCGCTCCTACAACAAACCAGTCAGAAGCCTGCCGGGGTCGAGCGCGCGACTATCGCTTCCACATCCAGCCCTCGCGGCAAGGTGCCGTAGACCCTTCCTGCCGAACCCAGGCGACTGGCGATAAAGGCATCGCTGACCACCGCATTGCCGGCTTCCAGCAACAGCTTGGCCTGCAGGCCCAGGGCGATGTCCTCGGTCAACTGGCGGGCGCGGTACTGAATGTCGTCGGTGTCCTGGAAGGCGCCTTTCAGGTTGGCGATATGCGCGGCCAGGCGCCTGTCGCCATGGCCATCGCCCAGCTCGGCGAACAGCACATCGAGCACGCCCGGCTCCTTGGACAAGGCGCGCAGCACATCCAGGCACTGCACGTTGCCGGAACCTTCCCAGGTCGAGTTGACCGGCGCTTCGCGGTACAGCCGCGGCAGAATGCTCTCCTCGACATAACCGGCGCCGCCCATGCACTCGGCGGCCTCGTTGATCATTGCCGGGGCCCGCTTGCAGATCCAGTATTTGCCCACCGCCGTCACCAGTCGCGAGAACATGGCTTCTTGCGGGTCATCCAGGTTATCCAGCGCGCGGCCCATGCGCAGGCTCAAGGCCAGCGCCGCCTCGCTTTCCAGCGCCAGGTCGGCCAGCACGTTCTGCATCAAGGGTTGCTCGCTGAGCACACGCCCGCCCACCAGCCGATGGGCACAATGATGGGCGGCCTGGGTCAGGGCCTGGCGCATCAGCGAGCTGGAACCGACCATGCAATCGAAGCGGGTCATGGCGACCATTTCGATGATGGTCGGCACGCCGCGTCCTTCTTCACCGATCATCCACGCCAGGGCCCCACGGAACTCCACTTCGCTGGAGGCATTGGAGCAGTTGCCGAGCTTGTTTTTCAGGCGCTGGATATAGAACTGGTTGCGGCTGTCGTCCGGACGATGGCGAGGCAACAGGAAGCAGGTCAGGCCTTTTTCGGTCTGGGCCAGGGTCAGGAAGGCGTCGCACATCGGCGCCGAACAGAACCATTTGTGGCCCACCAGTTCATAAGCCTGCCCCGGCCCCGTAGCGCCCACCGGATACGCCTTGGTGGTGTTGGCGCGCACATCGGTACCGCCTTGTTTCTCGGTCATCGCCATGCCGATGGTGACACCGGCCTTGTGGGCCATGCCGACATTGCGTGGGTCATATTCGGTGGCGAGGACTTTCGGCAGCCATTGTTCGGCGAGATCCGGCTGCAGCTTCAACGCCGGCACACAGGCGAAGGTCATGGTCAGCGGGCAACCGCTGCCGGCCTCGGCCTGGCTGTGCAGATAGGTCATGGCGGCGCGCGCGACATGCGCCCCGGATTGCGGATGAGCCCAGGGCAAGGACGTCAGGCCGTGCTCGATGGCGGTGCGCATCAGCTCGTGATACGCCGGATGAAACTCCACCAGGTCGAGGCGATGCCCGTAACGGTCATGGCTGGTGAACACCGGTTTGTTCTGGTTGGCCAGGAACCCCGCCTCCATCAGCGGCCCACCGGCCAGAGCACCGTAGGCGTCGATCCGCGCTTCGGCCCAACCAGCGCCGAAACGCCGTGCCCACTCCTGCAACGGCAGATCGATTCGATAGAGGTTGGTACCGTCCAGGGAAGGTGGCTGGTTGGTGACTTCGTGGGTCTCAGCGAACTGGTGCAGGTTCATGTCGGGGCTCCTTGAGGGGTGTGCCAGAACCTCAGTTAAGCACCCCCTCCCCACCGAACAAAGTGGCATATACGCCTAAATACCGGCGCTTTCGCCCTGTTCCGAGGCCAGCACCCGACGCGCCAGAACATCTTGCAACTCCTCGAATTTCACCGGCCGGGAGAGGTAATCGAGCAGGCAGCGCTCAGCCTCCACAGCGTACGCCGAGGCCGATACCAGCAGCACCGGTAAGTCGGCGCAACCCGGCATGCCGCGCACCTGATCGCACAGCTTGAGCGCCTCGGCCTGCTCGATCTGGCAATCGAGCAGCACCGCATCCACCGACTCCCGGCGCAACAACGCCAGCGCCCCGCGAGCGTTCTCCGCCGTGCGTACCTGATAACCCAGCTTGAGCAACATGCCGCGGATCACCAGTTGATTGATGCTGTTGTCGTCCACCAGCAGCACGCTGCAATCCTGCGGCATGCGCCGGACGGCGCGGACCCGCAAGGCCGGCTGGGAGGCCATCGGCTGCTCGCCGTCCAGATCGAAGGTCACCTCCAGGCGGAAACAGCTGCCACGCCCCGGCTCCGATTCATGGGTCAGCTGGCCACCCAGCAGATCCACCAGTTGCCGACAGATCGCCAGCCCCACGCCCAGTCCGCCGTATTCACGGGTCATCGATCCATCGAGCTGGAAGAAGCGCTGGTACAACGAGGCCTCATCGAGGTTGACGAAACCGATGCCGGTGTCGATTACCGCGAAGGTCATCGCCACTCGCCCGGTTGCCACCGGCTTGCCAGTCACTCGCAGGACCAGGCCACCCACCCGGGTGAACTTGATGGCATTGTCCAGCAGGCACTCCAGGCACTGGCTCAACTTGCCGCGATCGCCCAGCAGCCGATCGGGCAACCCGGCGGCCAGGTCGACATCGAAGCCCAGCCCCTTGGCCGAGGCGTTGGCGCAAAACTGGCCCAGCAAGGCATCGAGCAGCGAACGCAGACTGAAAGTCTCGTGCTGGGCGCTGAGCTTGCCGGCCTGCAGCTCGGTCAGGGTCAGGATGCCATTGACCATGCGCATCATGTCCCGGGCCGAACCGGCGGCAGTCTGCTGGTATTGCTCCAGCTCCGGATCGAGATCGACGGTCTGCATCAGTTCCAGGGAACCGATCACCCCATTCATCGGCGTGCGCAGTTCGTGGGTCAGGGTGGCGAGGAACTCATCCTTGAGCCGGTTGCTGTGGGCCAGCTGCTGGTTGAGCACTTCGAGCTTCTGCCCGGCATCGAACAGGGTCTGCGCCTGCTGCTCGCGCATCGAGTTGATGCGGTCGGCCAGGGCCAGCGACAACAGCGCCACCTCGATGGCCGAACCGATCTGGCTGGAATACATGGTCAGGAACATGTTCGGCAGATAACCCAGCACCATCAGGGTATTGATGATCCCACCCACCAGGAACGCCGACCAGGCGATGATGAAGTAGCGCGCCACGCGCATGCCGCGGCACCAGGCGACGATGCCGGAGACGAAGATCACCACGGTAAAGATCAGCGCCAGGGCCGTGGCCAGACGCAACGCCAGGGCGTAGCTGGTCATCAGCGACAAGGCCACCACCACGGCGCTGCACAGGATCAGCACCAGCAGCAGGCGATCGACCCAGCGGCTGTGGCTGGCGGTCTGCAGGAAACTGCGGGCGAACTGGCTGCCGAACAGGGCCGCCGCGCCAATGAAAAATGGCGTTGCCGCGTTGGCCCACCACGGGTTGTCCGGCCAGAAGTACTCCACCGCGGCGCCGTTCACCGACAGTTGGTACAGCCCGAACGAGGCGATGTAGAGGATGTAATAGAGGTAACTGGTGTCGCGCACGCTCAGGTAAATGAACAGGTTGTAGACCAGCATCCCCAGCAGCACGCCGTAGATCAGGCCGAGTACATACAGGCGCACCGGCTGCGCTTCCAGGTACGCCGTGCTGGACCAGAGCGTCACCGGCGCCTGGACCGAGCCCTGGCTCTGCAGGCGCAGGAACAGGGTCTTTTGCTCGTAGGGCGCGAAGCTCAGGTCGAACAGGTAATTGTTCTGGCGGATCTGCCGGCTGTCGAACGGCAAGGCATCGCCGGTGCGCTGGGCCAGACGGTAGCCCCCGGTTTCATCGGGCACATACAGTTCCAGATGATCGAGCGGCGGATAGGCCAGCTCCAGCAGCCAGGTGTGTCGTATGGAAGGGTTGGCGGGACGGTAGCTGAGGTGGATTTTCAGCCAGAATGCCGAGCGGGAGTAACCGGCGTTGAGGGTGGGCTTGTCATGGGTCTTGAAACTACCGGCCATCGCCGCTGTGCTGACATCCGCGATCGTTGCCTGACCACTCGCGTCTTCAAACACCTGCATCACTCGACCCAAGGGCAGGCTTTGGGTGAACTCGTCGAACTCGACCGCGCCAGCCAGCATCGGCAAGCTCAACAGCAACATCAGCAAATAGCGCATAAAGCCCCAGCGTGGCCTGTCCGGTTGTGTCAGGAAGCCCCCCATTTCCCTTTGAGTAGACGTAAAACCGGCATGACCTGTTATTGGTTTGGATCCACTCTAGCATAGCCGTTGATAGCCAAAGAACACCATGAAAAGTTTTAGTTTAAAGGCTCTAGAACGGGCGTTTCAGCGCTATCCATTGATCTAGAGCTGTTGCCTCGGTCAACTTGTCGGCAAGGCGGAAAAACCAGCCCCGGCCGACACGCGAGGAGCCGTGCAAAAAAGACGTTTGGTGGTAAGCTCGCGCACCATGAATATCTACAGCTCTCGCCCCGTTGTCCTCTGTCTCTCCGGCCACGACCCCAGTGGCGGCGCCGGCCTGCAGGCAGATATCGAAGCCCTGCTCGCCCAGGGTTGCCATGCAGCTCCCGCTGTGACCGCGCTGACCGTGCAGGATACGGTCAACGTCAGCGACTTCCGTGTGCTGGATCGCGAGTGGGTGCTGGCCCAGGCCAACGCCGTACTCAACGACTCCACGGTCGCCGCGGTCAAGCTGGGCATGCTCGGCTCGCTGGAAATGGTCGACACTGTGGTCGAGCTGTTGCAGGCGCATCCGCACCTGCCGATGGTCTGCGACCCGGTATTGCGCGCCGGCGGCGGCGGACGCCTGGGCAAAGACGAGGTCGGTTACGCCATGCGTGAACGCCTGCTGCCACTGGCGACCATCGCCACCCCGAACCTTCCGGAAGCACGAATCCTCGCCGAGTTGCCCGAAGGCACTGCGGACCAATGCGCGGAAAAGCTCCTGCCGTTTGTCAAACACCTGCTGATCACCGGCGGCCATGGCGACGAGCATGAAGTGCATAATCGCCTGTACAGCCGCGACGGCAGCCGTCACACCTACACCTGCCAGCGGCTGCCGGGCAGTTATCACGGTTCCGGTTGCACCCTGGCCAGCGCCCTGGCCGGACGCCTGGCCCAGGGCGAAAACCTGGCCAGCGCCGTGAAGTCGGCCCTCGATTACACCTGGCGCACCCTGCGCGACGCCGAGCAACTGGGCCAAGGCCAGTTCGTACCGCGCCGCCTGCCGCTGGACTTCTGCTCGTAAGCCATGAGGCTCGCTCGATGAAACTACGTGGTCTGTATGCCATTACCGACAGCCAACTGTTGGCCGGCAAATTCCTGCAGTACGTGGAGGCGGCGCTCGACGGTGGCGTGACCCTCCTGCAATACCGCGACAAGAGCAGCGACGAGGCCCGCCGCCTGCGCGAAGCCGAAGCCCTGCACAGCTTGTGCGAGCGCTACAAGACGCAACTGATCATCAACGACGACGCCGAGTTGGCCGCGCGCATCGGTGTCGGCGTACACCTGGGTCAGACCGACGGCCCGCTGACGCCGGCCCGTGCCCTGCTCGGCCGCCAGGCGATCATCGGCTCGACCTGCCACGCCCAGCTGGAGCTGGCCGAGCAAGCCGCCAAGGAAGGCGCCAGCTATGTCGCCTTCGGTCGCTTCTTCAATTCCAACACCAAGCCCGGCGCGCCGACGGCCAACCTGGAGCTGCTGGACCAGGCCCGCGCCCGGCTGCACTTGCCGATCTGCGCGATCGGCGGCATCACCCTGGAGAACGCCGCGCCGTTGGTCGCCCATGGCGTCGACCTGCTGGCCGTGGTCCATGGCCTGTTCGGCGCCGACAGCGCCCAGGAAGTGACCCGCCGCGCCCGCGCCTTCAACGCCCTCTTCTAACCGCTGATTTTCGAGAGTCCGATCATGTCTCGTTCCGAAACCCTGTTTGCCAATGCCCAGAAACACATCCCCGGCGGCGTGAACTCGCCCGTGCGTGCGTTCAAGAGCGTGGGCGGCACACCGCTGTTCTTCAAACACGCCGAAGGCGCCTACGTCACCGACGAAGACGACAAGCGTTATGTGGACTACGTCGGTTCCTGGGGGCCGATGATCCTTGGCCACAGCCATCCGGATGTGCTGGACGCGGTGCGCAAGCAGCTGGAACACGGTCTGTCCTACGGCGCCCCGACCGCCATGGAAACCGAAATGGCCGATCTGGTCTGCTCCATCGTGCCGTCCATGGAAATGGTGCGCATGGTCAGCTCCGGCACCGAAGCGACTATGAGCGCGATCCGCCTGGCCCGCGGTTTCACCGGCCGCGACAGCATCATCAAGTTCGAAGGCTGCTACCACGGCCACTCCGACAGCCTGCTGGTCAAGGCTGGCTCTGGCGCGCTGACCCAGGGCGTGCCCAGCTCGGCCGGCGTACCGGCGGCTTTCGCCAAACACACCCTGACCCTGCCGTTCAACGACATCGACGCGGTCGAGAAGATGCTCGCCGAGGTCGGCCAGGAAGTGGCCTGCATCATCGTCGAGCCGGTGGCCGGCAACATGAACTGCGTGCCACCGGCCCCGGGCTTCCTCGAAGGCCTGCGCAGCCTGTGCGACAAGCACGGCGTGGTGCTGATCTTCGACGAAGTGATGACCGGTTTCCGCGTCGCCCTGGGCGGTGCCCAGGCGCACTACGGGGTGACCCCGGACCTGTCAACCTTCGGCAAGATCATCGGCGGCGGCATGCCGGTGGGTTGCTTCGGCGGTAAACGCCAGATCATGGAACACATCGCGCCGCTGGGCCCGGTCTACCAGGCCGGCACCCTGTCGGGCAACCCGCTGGCCATGGCCGCCGGCCTGACTACTCTGCGCCTGATCAGCCGTCCGGGCTTCCACGCCGAGCTGAGCGACTACACCAGCCGCCTGCTCGACGGCCTGCAGCAACGCGCTGACGCCGCCGGTATCCCGTTCGTGACCACCCAGGCGGGCGGCATGTTCGGCCTGTATTTCAGCGGCGCCGACGATATCGTCACGTTCGACGATGTGATGGCCAGCGATGCCAACCTGTTCAAACGCTTCTTCCACCTGATGCTCGAAGGCGGTGTCTACCTGGCCCCGAGTGCCTTCGAAGCCGGCTTCACCTCGATCGCCCACGGCGACGCCGAGCTGAAACTGACCCTGGACGCGGCCGAACGCGCTTTCGCTGCCCTGAAGTAACCTTCCCCGCCAAACCGGCGCCACACTTGCTGGCGCCGGTTTTACGCCGCATTCGCGCCCCAACTCCCGAAACAGCCCCGAAAGCGGCGGATATCGCGCCCGCGCAGCAGAAAAACGAGTAAAGACTTTGTAAGGTTGGCCCTGCTTATTTCATAATGCGCGCTTATTGGATCCCTCGATGGGTCCGCGCGCCCTTCAGAGGTAAGTCGATTCCCATGAACCGCACCGGCCGCGCCCTTGCACTGGGCTGCCTGTTGCTCCTTCAGCCCCTGCTCGCGCACGCACAAGCAGGCGGCAACTCGTTGTTGATCCCAGCGATGGGTCGCTGCACCCTCAATACTCAGTCACAGGATCTGTCCGAGGCCCTGGCGGTCTGCCAGAAGGCGGCTGACGAAGGGGATGCGCAAGCGCAATACGAGCTGGGCGAGTTCTACTACGAAGGTAAAAATACCCCGCGCGATCTCAATCAGGCCTTGAGCTACTTTGAAAAGGCCTCGCTGCAAGGCCACGCCCAGGCGCAATTCAAACTCGGCACCATGTTCTTTCGCGGCGAAGGCGTACCGGCCAACAACGTTCAGGCCTATATCGTGCTGAAGATGGCGGCGGTCAACGGTGCCGAAGAGGCACTGGACACGGCCGACGAAGTGGCCGAGCACATGCAGCGCGATGAGCTGGAAGTCGCCACCCAGGTGCTGGGGCAGATTTTCCGCAAATACCTGATGGAATTGCAGAGCGCCGACGGGCGTTCGCCCTTCTCCCCCCTGCCTTGAGCGCATCGCGAGCACACTTGCCCGCGATGGAATGCGACGTTCTTCTCGATACAGCCCTTACTTCTCAGGCATCGGCATCGGAAACGGCATGACGTTGCTCACGCCACGCGCCTCGCTGATCTTCGGCGTGCCCAGGCGCTCGACCTCGTCGATGCGCACGATCGAATGCATCGGCACAAAGCTGCGTACCACGCCTTCGAACTGGGCCTTGAGCTTCTCTTCGCTCGGATCGACGACCACTTGCGTGCGCTCGCCAAAGACGAACTCTTCCACCTCCAGGAAACCCCACAGATCACTTTGATAGATCTGCTTGGCGTACATTTCGAACACCTGTCCCTGGTTGAGGAAAATCACCTTGTAGATTGGAGCTTCACGTTTGGTCATGGTGGGCGGGTAACACATCGGGGGATATAAAAGAGGGCGCGAACTATAGCATAGCCACCGGACGCGCAGCGGTAGGAACCTCAGGCCATGTTCCCTATAATGCGCGGTTCTTTGAATCACGTGATGACTCCGTCCATGGCCAAGAAGCTCTACATAGAAACCCACGGTTGCCAGATGAACGAGTACGACAGCTCGCGCATGGTCGATCTGCTGGGTGAACACCAGGCCCTGGAAGTCACCGCCCGCGCCGAAGACGCGGACGTCATCCTGCTCAACACCTGCTCGATCCGCGAACGAGCCCAGGACCGGGTGTATTCCCAACTGGGTCGCTGGCGCGAGCTGAAGCTGGCCAACCCGGACATGGTCATCGCCGTCGGCGGTTGCGTGGCCAGCCAGGAAGGCGCAGCCATCCGCGATCGTGCGCCCTATGTCGACGTGGTCTTCGGCCCGCAGACCCTGCACCGCCTGCCGGAAATGATCGATGCCGCCCGCAGCAGCAAGCTGCCGCAGGTCGACGTCTCGTTCCCGGAAATCGAGAAATTCGACCACCTGCCAGAGCCGCGCATCGACGGCCCGAGTGCCTATGTCTCGGTGATGGAAGGCTGCAGCAAGTACTGCACCTTCTGCGTGGTGCCCTACACCCGTGGCGAGGAAGTCAGCCGGCCGTTCGACGACGTGATCTGCGAGATCATTCACCTGGCGGAAAACGGCGTGCGCGAAGTCACCCTGCTGGGGCAGAACGTCAACGGTTACCGTGGCCAGACCCACGACGGCCGCCTGGCCGACCTCGCCGAACTGATCCGTGTGGTCGCGGCGGTCGATGGTATCGAGCGCATCCGCTATACCACCTCCCATCCGCTGGAATTCTCCGACAGCCTGATCCAGGCCCACGCCGAAGTGCCGGAACTGGTGAAACACCTGCACTTGCCGGTGCAATCGGGTTCCGACCGGATTCTCGCGGCCATGAAGCGCAACCATACGGCGCTGGAATACAAGTCCAAGCTGCGCAAACTGCGCGCCGCCGTGCCGGGCATCTGCATCAGCTCGGACTTCATCGTCGGCTTCCCCGGCGAGACCGAAAAAGACTTCGAACAGACCATGAAGCTGATCGAAGACGTCGGCTTCGACTTCTCCTACTCGTTCGTCTACAGCCAGCGCCCGGGCACCCCGGCGGCCGACCTGGCGGACGACACCCCGGAAGAGTTGAAAAAGGAACGCCTGAACGCGCTGCAACATCGGCTGAATCAGCAAGGATTCGAAATCAGCCGACAGATGGTCGGCTCGATCCAGCGCATCCTCGTCACCGACTACTCGAAGAAAGACCCGGGCGAACTGCAGGGGCGGACCGAGAACAACCGTATCGTCAATTTCCGCTGCGACAACCCGACGCTGATCGGCCAGTTTGCCGATGTGCACATCGACTCGGCCCAGCCTCACTCGCTGCGCGGATCGCTGCTGCAATAACCTCCTGCCGATGCTGGCTGACCAGCGGTAGTGGCCTCGGGCACGCCATCGCCGGGAAGCCGGCTTCCAAGGAAAATGTGGCGAAAGACATTGCTTTGTATAAGAGCTTTCGCACCCAGGCCGCTGGCGTTATCCTTGAATTCATCCCTTATTGCCGTTGGGCGGCTAAAAAACGACCTTGAACGCACCCATAGAACCACATCGTTTCATCCTCGAGCCCTTTGAGGCTCGCCGCTTCGCCAATCTGTGCGGGCAATTCGACGAGCATTTGCGCTTGATCGAGCAGCGCCTGACCATCGAGATCCGCAACCGCGGCAATCAGTTCGAACTGATCGGCGAACCCAAGCACACCACCTCCGCGGAAAACCTCCTGCGCCGCCTGTACCGGGAAACCAAGGGTACCGAGCTGTCGCCGGACATGGTGCATCTGTTCCTCCAGGAATCCGCCGTCGAAGAACTGGACAATCACCCTGTCGCCGAAGCGGCCGTGGCCCTGCGCACCAAAAAAGGCATGATTCGCCCCCGCGGCTTGAATCAGCAGCGCTACGTCAAGGAGATCCTCGGCAACGACATCAACTTCGGCATCGGCCCGGCCGGTACCGGCAAGACCTACCTGGCCGTGGCCTGTGCGGTAGACGCACTGGAGCGCGAGCAGGTACGACGCATCCTGCTGGTGCGTCCGGCGGTCGAAGCCGGTGAGAAACTCGGCTTCCTGCCGGGCGACCTGGCCCAGAAGATCGACCCGTACCTGCGCCCGTTGTATGACGCACTGTATGAAATGCTCGGCTTCGAACACGTCGCCAAGCTGATCGAGCGCCAGGTCATCGAGATTGCGCCGCTGGCCTACATGCGCGGCCGTACGCTGAACAACAGCTTCATCATTCTCGACGAAAGCCAGAACACCACCGTCGAGCAGATGAAGATGTTCCTGACCCGGATCGGCTTCGGCTCCACCGCCGTGATCACGGGCGACATCACCCAGGTCGACCTGCCCAAGGGCACCAAGTCCGGCCTGGCCCATGTGATCAACGTCCTCAAGGACGTCCCGGGCATCAGCTTCACCCACTTCATGCCCAAGGACGTGGTGCGCCATCCGCTGGTGCAACGCATCGTCGAAGCCTACGAGCGCTTCGAGCAGCGCGTGGCCGACGAGTCCGCCCAGTCCGCCGCGGAAAAAGGCAATCGCCACGATGCTTGAGCTTGATCTGCAACTGGCAAGCGAAAAGCCTGCTCCCAGCGAAGCCCTGTTCCGCCAATGGTGTGAACTGGCCCTGCGCCAGCGCACCGCCGACTCGGAACTGACCATCCGCCTGGTGGACGAACCAGAAGGCCGCGAACTGAACCGCACCTGGCGGCAGAAGGACTACGCCACCAACGTCCTATCGTTCCCCGCCGACGTGCCGGACGAACTGCTGGACATTCCATTGCTCGGCGACCTGGTGATCTGCGTCGAAGTGGTCGAGCGCGAAGCCGCCGAACAAGGCAAGGACCCCCAGGCCCACTGGGCCCATCTGGTGATTCACGGCTGCTTGCATCTATTGGGTTACGACCATATAGATGACGACGAAGCCGAAGAAATGGAAGCACTGGAACGAACGTTGCTTGCAGAACTGGGTCATCCCGACCCTTATGCGGACGACGAAACCGAAGAACATCCATCTGTAACAACCAAGGATTTAGAGTAATCGCTATGAGCGAAGACCGATCGAGCAGCGGGCAAAAGTCGTGGCTGGGTAAACTGACCCAGGCTTTTGCCCATGAGCCGAAAAACCGCCAGGAGCTGCTGGAGCTGCTGCGCGAAGCCCATCAGAACAAGTTGCTGGACAGCGAAGCGCTGGCCATCGTCGAAGGCGCCATCCAGGTCGCTGACCTGCAGGTACGGGACATCATGGTTCCGCGCTCGCAGATGATCAGCATCAAGGCGACCCAGACTCCCCGCGAATTCCTGCCGTCCGTCCTCGATTCCGCGCACTCGCGTTATCCGGTGATCGGCGAAAGCCATGACGACGTCATGGGCGTCCTGCTGGCCAAGGACCTGCTGCCGCTGATCCTCAAGGAGAACGGCGACAGCTTCAACATCAAGGACCTGCTGCGTCCGGCGACCTTCGTTCCCGAATCCAAGCGCCTGAACGTGCTGCTGCGTGAGTTCCGCGCCAACCACAATCACATGGCCATCGTCATCGACGAGTACGGCGGCGTGGCAGGCCTGGTGACCATCGAGGACGTGCTGGAGCAGATCGTCGGCGACATCGAAGACGAGCACGACGTCGAGGAAGACAGCTACATCAAGCCCCTGCCAAGCGGCGATTTCCTGATCAAGGCGTTGACGCCGATCGAGAACTTCAACGAGTTCTTCGACAGCGAGTTCTCCGACGACGAGTTCGACACCGTCGGCGGCCTGGTGATGAGCGCGTTCGGGCACCTGCCTAAACGTAACGAAATCACCGAAATCGGTGCCTATCGCTTCCGTATCCTGAATGCCGACAGCCGTCGGATTCATCTGCTGCGACTAACGCCTATCCCCCGCTAAGGATCGACATGCTGCGCTTAACCCGCCCCGGCTGGCCCGGTAACCTGCTGGCCATGGCGGCTGGCGCAATCACCACCCTGGCCCTGGCGCCGTACGACATCTGGCCGCTGGCACTGCTGGCAGTCGGCTTCTTTTATGCCGGCCTGCGCGAGCTGAGCCCGCGTCAGGCGCTGTGGCGCGGCTGGTGTTTCGGTTTCGGCCTGTTTGCCGCCGGCACCAGTTGGATCTACGTCAGCATCCATACCTACGGCGGCGCCTCGGTGCTGCTGGCCGGTTTACTGATGCTGGCCTTCATTGCCGCCATCGCCTTCTTTTTCGCCCTGCCGGCCTGGCTCTGGGCGCGTTGGCTGCGTCGCAATGAAGCCCCTCTCGCCGATGCCCTGGCCTTCGCCGCCCTTTGGGTGGGCCAGGAAGCCTTCCGCGGCTGGTTCCTGACGGGTTTCCCCTGGCTCTATTCCGGCTACAGCCAACTCGACGGCCCGCTGGCCGGCCTGGCCCCTCTGGGCGGCATGTGGCTGATCTCCTTTGCCCTGGCGCTGACCGCCGCCCTGCTCTACAACCTGCCCGGCCTGATCCGTGCCGGGCGCAAGGGGTTTATCGCCGCCGGCCTGGTGCTGCTGGTCGCCCCCTGGATGATTGGCACCGCGCTCAAGGGACATGCCTGGACCAGCCCGTCGGGCGAGCCGCTGACCGTGGCGGCGATCCAGGGCAATATCGAACAGAGCCTGAAATGGGACCCCGCGCAACTCAACTCCCAGCTGGCGCTGTACCGCGACATGAGTTTCAGTTCCAAGCGCGTGGATCTGCTGGTGTGGCCGGAAACCGCGGTGCCCGTGCTCAAGGAGTCGGCCGAAGGTTATCTGAACATGATGGGCAATTTCGCCGCCGACCGGCATTCGGCGCTGATCACCGGCGTACCGATCCGCCAGGAAGTGCACCATCAGAAGCGCTACTTCAATGGCATTACCGTAGTCGGCGAAGGCGATGGCGAGTACCTCAAGCAGAAGCTCGTGCCATTCGGTGAGTACGTGCCCCTGCAGGACTTGCTGCGCGGCCTGATTGCGTTCTTCGACCTGCCCATGTCGGACTTCGCCCGCGGCCCCGCCGACCAGCCTTTACTGCAAGCCAAGGGTTACCAGATCGCGCCGTTCATCTGCTACGAGGTGGTTTACCCGGAATTCGCCGCCAGCCTGTCAGCCCGCAGCGACCTGCTGCTGACCATCAGCAACGACACCTGGTTCGGCACTTCGATCGGCCCGTTGCAGCACTTGCAGATGGCCCAGATGCGAGCTTTGGAAGCCGGCCGCTGGATGATCCGCGCCACCAACAACGGGGTGACCGGCCTGATCGATCCGTTCGGCAAGATCACCGTGCAAATTCCGCAGTTCGAACGCGGAATCCTGTACGGCGAAGTGGTGCCGATGCACAACCTGACGCCTTATCTGCAGTGGCGCTCGTGGCCCCTGATCATCCTGAGCCTCCTGCTGTTCGGCTGGGCCCTGCTGGCCAGCCGGATCGCCAAGACCGTCTGACGTCATCGCGAGCCATCGAACGTCGAGCGGCTGCTCCTGTCAGGAATTTGCGATTCCTGCAGGAGCGGGCTGGCTCACGATGAATCTACTCTCCACGATAAAACAGCTTGTAGCCCACCAGCCCCACCGCCTCGTTCAACAACTGGCCGCTCTGCCAGATCGACTTGAACTCCGGCATCCAGCCACCCAGCGGCCTGGCGTTATCCACCCCGAGGAACCCCACGGGCGCCGGCACCACGGTGAATCCTGCCTGTTCGAAACTCCAGACAGCCCGCTGCATATGCCAGGCCTGGGTGACCAGCACCACACGCTTGACGCCCTGCGGCTTAAGCACTTGCGCGGTGAATTGGGCGTTTTCCCAGGTCGTGCGGCTACGCCCTTCCTGCCAGCGCACCGTCACGTCGAAATCGTTCAGCAACGACTCGGCCATCAGCGCCGCTTCCGTTGGCGGCGTGCCGTAGTGCAGGCCACCGCTGGTCAGGATCGGCAACCCGGAAGCCTTGGCCAGGCGCGCCGCATAGCGCTGGCGCTCCAGGCCAACACCGGTCGGCTGGTCGGAACCCCAGGCCGGATCGCCACGTTCACGCCCCGACCCCAGCACCACAATCGCATCGGCCTGTTTGGCCAGGGTCGACCACTGGCTTTGCGTCAGCGCCGGCTCACTTTCCAGGGCACTGGCGCCCCACTCCACCATCACAGGCAGGCTCATCAACCAGAACCCGCCCAGGCCGAGAGCAAAACACACACCGGCCAGTCGCGGCTTCGAGCGGCGAAACCACCAGGCAAGCAGAAGCAGCAGCAACAGAAGACCTGGCGGCAGGAGTAGTTGTTTGACGAAATAACGAAAAGGCATCGAGCATCTCCAAAGATGCTCGAAGCCTAAGTGGGTAAAAGCAAAGCGACAACAGATACGAAACAGATTTCACGCACAAGGTACGCGGCGTTGACGCTGCGCAGATGCCCGCATGGGCTGCGCAGACTCACTTGAACTGCAGGGATCGGACCTTTACCGCATCCCGGGCGGGCACCTTGTCTTTCAACCAGATGACCTTGGCCGAATGTGGAGTCACTTCGTGCCTCAGGCATTCGAGCACGCTCAATTGCGTCTCACGCTCGCTACGATCCAGATAGGCTTTGATCACCTCGAGCTCGGCGTGACTCAGGCCCCGCAACTCCAACTCCGCAGGACGCTCATTACGCAAGCTCCCTGCTGTTTTCGCTGTATCCAAGGCCAAAGCCAGACGATCTATCAATCGTTCGTACAACTCGGGTTTTGTAACTTTTCGCTGCGACTCAACCATCCACTCACCTCATGAAAGTAAGAATCACTCCCCCTTTTTGAGCTTAGCCGCACTGCCGAAACCGGCAGGGTGCCGCGACCAACGGCCCACGGCGCGTAATCAGGGTTTCCCTCGGTAGAGCGCGGTCATGTATGCTACGGCGCTTCCTGTAACTCCACTTCCAGCTCGACTGGGTAGCGAAAACGCCATATCTGGCGTCATCACCGCCCAACGTTGCATTGAAGAGGATTAGGCCACCCCTATTCAGTTCAAAAGTAGCCATGCACGAACACTATCAGCCCCGTGAAATCGAAGCCGCCGCCCAGTCGTTCTGGGATGAGCAAAAGTCCTTTGAAGTCAGTGAACAGCCAGGCAAGGAAACTTACTACTGCCTGTCGATGTTCCCTTACCCCAGCGGCAAGCTACACATGGGGCACGTGCGTAACTACACCATCGGCGACGTGATCTCCCGCTACCAGCGCATGCAAGGCAAGAACGTACTGCAACCCATGGGTTGGGACGCCTTCGGCATGCCGGCGGAAAACGCCGCGATGAAGAACAACGTCGCACCGGCCAAGTGGACCTACGAAAACATCGCCTACATGAAGTCCCAGCTGCGTAGCCTGGGCCTGGCGGTGGACTGGTCCCGCGAGGTCACTACCTGCAAGCCGGACTACTATCGCTGGGAACAGTGGCTGTTCACTCGCCTGTTCGAAAAAGGCGTGATCTACCGCAAGAACGGCACCGTGAACTGGGACCCGGTCGACCAGACCGTCCTGGCCAACGAACAGGTGATCGATGGTCGCGGCTGGCGTTCCGGCGCGCTGATCGAAAAACGCGAAATCCCGATGTACTACTTCAAGATCACCGCCTACGCGGATGAGCTGCTGGAGAGTCTCGACGAACTGCCGGGCTGGCCCGAGCAGGTCAAGACCATGCAACGCAACTGGATCGGCAAATCCCGTGGCATGGAAGTGCAATTCCCCTACGACCAGGCCTCTATCGGCGAAGCGGGCGCACTGAAAGTCTTCACCACCCGCCCTGACACCCTGATGGGCGCGACCTACGTCGCCGTGGCCGCCGAGCACCCGCTGGCCACCCTGGCGGCGCAGAACGACCCGGCGCTGCAATCCTTTATCGCCGAGTGCAAGGGCGGCAGCGTCGCCGAAGCCGACATCGCCACCCAAGAGAAGAAAGGCCTGCCGACTTCGCTGTTCGTCGAACACCCGCTGACCGGTGAAAAACTCCCGGTATGGGTCGCCAACTATGTGCTGATGCACTACGGCGATGGCGCGGTGATGGCCGTTCCGGCACACGACGAGCGCGACTACGAATTCGCCACCAAGTACAACCTGCCGATCAAGAACGTGGTGCGCACCAGCGCTGGCGACGAAACGCCTGCGCCTTGGCAGGACGCCTACGGCGAGCACGGCGAACTGATCAACTCCGGCGAGTTCAACGGCCTGGATTTTGCCGGCGCCTTCGATGCCATCGAAGTTGCCCTGCTGAAGAAAAACCTCGGCCAATCCCGCACCCAGTTCCGCCTGCGCGACTGGGGCATCAGCCGCCAGCGCTACTGGGGCTGCCCGATCCCGATCATCCACTGCGACAGCTGTGGTGATGTACCGGTACCGGAAGACCAACTGCCGGTAGTGCTGCCGGAAGACGTGGTGCCGGACGGCGCCGGTTCGCCACTGGCGCGCATGCCCGAGTTCTACGAATGCAGCTGCCCGAAATGCGGCAAGCCTGCCAAGCGTGAAACCGACACCATGGACACCTTCGTCGAGTCCTCGTGGTACTACGCCCGCTATGCCTCGCCAAAATACGAGGGCGGCCTGGTCGACCCGGCCGCGGCCAACCACTGGCTGCCGGTGGACCAGTACATCGGCGGTATCGAACACGCGATCCTGCACCTGCTCTACGCCCGCTTCTTCCACAAGCTGATGCGCGACGAGGGCCTGGTCAGTTCCAACGAGCCGTTCAAGAACCTGCTGACGCAAGGCATGGTGGTCGCCGAGACCTACTACCGCCGCGAAGCCAACGGTGCCTACACCTGGTACAACCCGGCCGATGTCGAGCTGGAGCGTGACAGCAAGGCCAAGATCGTCGGCGCCAAGCTGATCAGCGACGGCCTGCCGGTGGAAATCGGCGGCACCGAGAAGATGGCCAAATCGAAGAACAACGGCGTCGACCCTCAGTCGATGATCGAACAGTACGGCGCGGACACCTGCCGCCTGTTCATGATGTTCGCTTCGCCGCCTGACATGAGCCTGGAATGGTCCGACTCCGGCGTCGAGGGTGCCCATCGCTTCCTCAAGCGCGTCTGGCGCCTGGCTCAGGCTCACGTAGCCCAGGGCCTGCCGGGTACACTGGAGCTGGGTTCGCTGAACGACGAACAGAAAGTCATTCGTCGTGCCATCCACCTGGCGATCAAGCAAGCCAGCCAGGACGTCGGCCAGAACCACAAATTCAACACCGCCATCGCTCAGGTCATGACGCTGATGAACGTGCTGGAAAAAGCACCGCAAGCCACCCCGCAGGACCGTGCCCTGTTGCAGGAAGGCCTGGAAACCGTGGCCCTGCTGCTGGCGCCGATCACCCCGCACATCAGCCACGAGCTGTGGAGCCAGCTGGGTCGCAGCGGCGCCATCATCGACGCCGGCTGGCCGGTGCTGGATGAGAACGCCCTGGTTCAGGACAGCCTGCAGCTGGTCATTCAAGTGAATGGCAAGCTGCGTGGCCAGATCGAAATGCCGGCCAGCGCCAGCCGTGAAGAGATCGAAGCCGCCGCCCGGAGCAACGAGAACGTGCTGCGCTTCACCGAAGGCCTGACGATTCGTAAAGTGATCGTCGTGCCTGGCAAGCTGGTCAATATCGTCGCTAGCTAATTGGATCAGGCGTCAGCCCAAGGCTGACGCCGAATAAAACCTCCAGGGCCGCCCTGTCGGCCCATATGGTTTCAAGGGGAGCAACAAGATGATCAAACGCAACCTCCTGGTGATGGGCCTGGCCGTACTGCTGAGCGCCTGCGGCTTTCAGCTGCGCGGTACCGGCACCACCGAACTGGCGATCAAGGAACTCGACCTGAGCGCCCGTAACGCTTACGGCGAAACCGTGACCCAGCTGCGCCAGGTTCTGCAGAGCAGTGGCGTCAAGGTCTACGCCGGTGCACCCTACAAGCTGGTGCTGACCCGCGAGCAGGAATCCCAGCGCAGCCTCAGCTACGCCGGTGCCGGTCGTTCGGCCGAATATGAAATGACCACCGTGCTGAACTACGAGATCCAGGGCCAGAACAACCTGACCCTGCTCAGCGACAAGCTGCAAGTGCAGAAGGTCTACATCCATGACGGCAACAACCTGGTGGGTTCCGACCAGGAGTCGCTGGAAGTGCGCAAGGAAATGCGTCGCGACCTGGTGCAGAACATGATGCTGCGCCTGCAACTGCTGACCCCGACCCAGCTGGATCAACTGCAGCAGACCGCGGATGCCCGCGCCAAGGCCGAAGCCGAGGCGCTGGAAGCCGCGCAGAAGGCTGAGGCGGAAACCCCGCAACAGTCGCCCATGCAGCTGCCGAACCAGTAAGCCTTGTGGGGCGCCCAGGCGCCCCGCTTGCCCCTCCCTATGAAACTCGCCCCCGCTCAGCTCGGCAAACACCTGCAAGGCATGCTCGCACCGGTCTATGTCATCAGTGGCGACGACCCGTTGCTGTGCCAGGAAGCCGCCGACGCCATTCGCACCGCCGCCCGCCAGCAAGGCTTCGATGAACGCCAGGTATTCAGCGCCGACGCCAATTTCGATTGGGGAACGCTGCTGCAAGCCGGCGCGAGCATGTCGTTGTTCGCCGAAAAACGCCTGCTGGAACTGCGCCTGCCTTCGGGCAAGCCCGGTGATAAAGGCGCCGCGGCCTTCATCGAATACTGCTCACGGCCGGCCGAAGATACCCTGCTGCTGATCAGCCTGCCCAAGCTCGATGGCAGCGCGCAAAAGACCAAATGGGGCAAGGCCCTGATCGATGGCGAGCAGACCCAGTTCATCCAGATCTGGCCGGTGGATGCCAACCAGTTGCCGCAGTGGATTCGCCAACGCCTGTCCCAGGCCGGGCTTTCCGCCAGCCAGGACGCCGTGGAGCTCATTGCGGCCCGGGTAGAAGGCAATCTGCTGGCCGCGGCCCAGGAAATCGAAAAGCTCAAGCTGATGGCCGAGGGTGGCCAGATCACGGTGGAAACCGTGCAAGCGGCAGTCGCCGACAGTGCGCGCTTCGATGTTTTCGGGCTGGTGGACGCCATCCTCAATGGCGAGGCCGCGCATGCCCTGCGCATGCTCGAAGGCCTGCGCGGCGAAGGTGTCGAGCCGCCGGTGATTCTCTGGGCACTGTCCCGGGAGCTGCGGGCGCTGGCCAATATGTCGCTGCAGTACAGCCAGGGCACTCCGCTGGATAAAGTGTTCAGCCAGGCCCGTCCGCCCGTCTGGGACAAACGCAAGCCGTTGATGAGCAAGGCCCTGCAGCGCTATTCCGCGCCGCGCTGGGCGCAATTGCTGCTCGACGCCCAGCGTATCGATGCGCAGATCAAGGGGCAGGCCGCCGGTTCGCCCTGGAGCAGCCTGAGCCGCCTGTCGCTGTTGATGGCCGGGCAACGTCTGCCTCTCCCAGCCGAGTAACCCCAACGCCCTGCAGAAGCAAGCAAGCTCGTTCCTACAGGGAATGGGGGAATCCGTGAGGTTTGCTGAAAAACCCTACACATCACAGGGCTGGACAGCAGGGTCAAGCTGGCCGATCATCTGCCGCGCAAACCCACCTCAAGCGAGAACCGAAAATGAGCAAGCCATCCAAGCATGGCCCCAACAAGGCCAAATCCATCATCGCCCAGCCACTGTTCCGCAGCCGTCAGGAACGACCCGCCAAGGGCAAAGGCAGCTACCGCCGCGAAGCCTTCCAGTCTAAAAGCTGGGAGGCTTCTTACTTTCTGGCTGCATAAAGCGGAGAACCCCGCCGGCGTGATAAGGTCTGTATCTGATTCGTATTCTCTGGACCTGTGCATGCCCTTTTGTCTTTCCCGTCGTTGGCACCTGCGCCAACTGATCGCTGCCTCCAGCCTTGCCCTGCTCGTCGCCTGCGCGGAAAAACCCACCGCCGCCGATGCCCAGCCACTCCAAAGCATTCAAGCCGCCCCTCTCGCCGCGCCTGCAACCGTCGCTCCGCTGGCCGTCGACAACCTGGACATCCAGCCAACCCAGACCTTTGCCCAATGGCAGGCAGGCTTCCGTGTCGAAGCCCTGAACGCCGGGATCCGCGCCGATCTTTTCGACCGTGCATTCGCCGGTATCACCCCGGACATGGGCGTGATCAAGGCCGACCGCAGCCAGCCGGAATTCACCCGGCCGGTATGGGAATACCTGGACGGTGCCCTGTCGCCGCTGCGCGTGCGCAAGGGCCAGGCACTGCTTAATCAGTACGCCGACATCCTGCAGCAGATCGAACAGCGTTATGGCGTCGATCGCCAGGCCCTGGTGGCGGTCTGGGGTATGGAAAGCAACTTCGGTGAGTTCCAGGGCAACAAATCGGTCATCCGTTCCCTCGCGACCCTGGCCTACGAAGGTCGCCGTCCGGCCTTTGCCAACAGCCAGCTGCTGGCCGCCCTGCAGATTCTCCAGCACGGCGACATCCAGCCCGAGAAGATGCTCGGCTCCTGGGCCGGCGCGATGGGGCAGACCCAGTTCATCCCGACCACCTACAACACCCACGCCGTGGACTTCGACGGCGATGGCCGCCGCGACATCTGGAACAGCCCCGCCGACGCCCTGGCCTCGACCGCGCACTATCTGCAAAGCTCCGGCTGGCAGAAGGGCCAGCCATGGGGTTTCGAAGTGCAGCTGGCGAACGGCTTCGACTATGCACTGGCGGATGGCGCGATCCGCAAACCGGTAGCCGAATGGCTGCGCCTGGGCATGCAGCTGCCCAACGGCGCCAGTGTTCCGGTCGGCGCCGAGCAGCTTTCGGCGGCCTTGCTGTTGCCGGCGGGTTATCGCGGTCCGGCGTTCCTGATCCTCGACAACTTCCGCGCCGTTCTGAAGTACAACAACTCCTCGTCCTATGCCCTGGCGGTAAACCTGCTGTCACAACGCTTCAACGGTTCAGGCCTGATCAACGGCGTCTGGCCGAAGGACGACATGCCCCTCAGCCGCTCCGAGCGCATCGAGCTGCAGAGCCTGCTCAGTGCCAACAATTACGATGCCGGCAACCCGGATGGCATTATCGGCGCCAATACCCGCAAGGCGATTCGCAGCGCCCAACAATCGCTGGGCTGGCCTGCCGACGGCTATCCGACCCACAAGCTGCTGGAGAGCCTGCGCTCGCGTTGAGCCAGGCCTGCGCGCCGAATCATAGGGGCGCCATAGTTGAGCAAGCTCGCTCCCACAAGGGCAGCGAGCACGGGCTGATCAGCCGAATACCACATCCTGTTCCAGGATCAACTGCTTCTCCCCCGCATCCAGCCTGACCATCGCCCCCAGCGGCAGAGTCAGGTTCGGATCGCAGTGGCCACTGCGCCATCCCGCCAACACCGGGATGCGCAAGGGTTCGAAGGTCTGCTTGAGCAGTCCGGCAAGCGCCTGGGGCTCCACTCCTGCCACATCCCCCACCAGCACCCCGCGAAGCCTGTCGAGCTTGCCCGCCAGGCGCAGGTGCGTCAGCAGACGGTCGATCCGGTACAGCGGCTCGTTGATGTCTTCGATAAACAGAATGATGCCGTCAGCATTGATCTCGTATGGCGTGCCCATGGTCGCGGCGATCAACGACAGGTTGCCTCCCAGCAACTGACCGCAAGCGATGCCAGGCTCGACGGTGGTCAAGGGATAAGCCGCCGGATGCGGCAGCAGGCTGCCAGCCTTCAACTGCCCCCGGAGCAGGCTGAACAGCGAGGACTCGGTAGGTGGCTGCTTGTCACCCAACAAGTCGGCATTGAGCATCGGCCCGTGAAAGGTCACGAAACCCGCATGACGATTGATGGCCAGATGCAGCGCGGTGATGTCACTGTAGCCGACAAACGGCTTGGCATGGCGGCGTAGCAGGTCGTAATCGATCCGGTCGAGCAAGCGTGGGCTGCCATAGCCGCCCCGCAGGCACAGGATGGTATCGACATCATCATCGGCGAAAGCGGCGTGCAGGTCGTTCAGGCGGACCTCGTCGCTACCGGCCAGATAGCCGTCCTTCTGTTGGACACCAGGATAAATCCGCAGCGAATAACCTCGAGCGCGCATCCAGCGGGCGGCTTGCTCGGTGTCCAGGGCCGCGGGCCCGGCGGGTGCAATCAAGCCGATCAGCCCTTGCGAAGGCAGCGCCGGCACTGGCCGTTGCGTACAAAGGACATCAGTCGGTTGGCGGGTCATCCAGTGGTTCTCCCTGTGTGGATTCTCTAGTGCACAGTAGACATGAAAGCGGGCAAACAGAAGTGCCGAAACGCCACGGCGCTTGCAGGAAAAGTCTATGAAGGGAGGGAGACGCAGGCGTAACGGAAGATGACGCCCGCAAGGAAAAGACCTTGCGGGCGTATTACATCAGGAGACCAGGCCTTCTTTGGCCAGCTTCGCCTGCTCGTCGGCGTGGTAGGAGGAACGTACCAGCGGGCCCGAGGCGACGTTCTTGAAGCCCATCTTGTAACCTTCCTCGGCGAACCAGGCGAAGGTGTCCGGGTGCACGAAACGCTGCACCGGCAAGTGGCTGCGGGACGGTTGCAGGTACTGGCCGAGGGTCAGCATGTCGATGTCGTGCTCGCGCATGCGCTTCATGACCTCGATGACTTCGTCGTCGGTCTCGCCCAGGCCCAGCATCAGGCCGGACTTGGTCGGTACGTGCGGCACCAGCTGCTTGAACTTCTGCAGCAGGGTCAGCGACCACTGGTAGTCCGAACCCGGGCGCGCGGCCTTGTACAGGCGCGGCACGGTTTCCAGGTTGTGGTTGAACACATCCGGCGGCTCGGCCGCGGTGATTTCCAGCGCCACATCCATGCGGCCACGGTAGTCCGGGACCAGGGTTTCCAGCTGCACGTTCGGCGACAGCTTGCGGATTTCGCGGATGCAGTCGGCAAAGTGCTGGGCACCGCCGTCGCGCAGGTCGTCGCGGTCGACCGAAGTGATTACCACGTACTTCAGGCGCAGGTCGGCGATGGCCACTGCCAGGTTCATCGGCTCATCGACGTCCAGAGGCTTCGGACGGCCGTGACCGACGTCGCAGAACGGGCAGCGACGGGTGCAGATGTCGCCCATGATCATGAAGGTCGCGGTACCGCCGGAGAAGCACTCACCCAGGTTCGGACAGGAGGCTTCTTCGCAGACGCTGTGCAATTTGTGCTTGCGCAGCAATTGCTTGATCCGGTCGACTTCCGGGGAAACCGGAATACGCACGCGAATCCAGTCCGGTTTCTTCGGCAGTTCGGTGGTCGGGATGATCTTCACCGGGATACGCGCGACTTTCTCGGCACCGCGCAATTTAACGCCGGTTTCAACTTTCGCACGGGCCGGGCGCTCGGAAACATCCAGCGTCGGGATCAGGGTTTGCACAGCGTCTTGCGCAGTAGTCATATCAGTCGATTCCGCCCGTTAGGGTCGTCTGCTCAGCATAGTCGAGGTGTTTGACGAGCTGCGCACGCAGCCGGGCACTTACCTCGGCAAATTCAATCGGTCCTGTGTGGTCGCTCAGCTGGGTCATTGCCAGCCCGGCATAGCCACAGGGGTTAATCCGTCGAAACGGCTGCAGATCCATGTCCACGTTCAAGGCCAGGCCATGAAAGGAACAACCATGGCGGATCCGCAGGCCCAGGGAGGCGATTTTCGCGCCATCGACGTAAACGCCGGGGGCATCCGGCTTGGCCGCCGCGGCCACGCCATAGCTGGCCAGCAGCTCGACCAGGCACTGCTCCATCCGGCTGACCAGGTCGCGCACGCCAAAACCCAGGCGGCGCACGTCCAGCAGCAGATAAGCCACCAGTTGGCCAGGACCGTGATAGGTCACCTGGCCACCCCGGTCGACCTGCACCACCGGGATATCCCCGGGAAGCAACAGGTGTTCGGCCTTGCCCGCCTGGCCCTGGGTAAAGACCGGCGGATGCTGCACCAGCCAGACTTCATCGGGAGCGTCGGTGCCGCGTTCGTTGGTAAAGCGTTGCATGGCCTGCCAGACCGGCTCGTAGGCCATCTGGCCGAGCTCGCGAAAGCCCAGCGTTTGAGGCATCACAGCACCATGTGCACGAAGCCGGTGGCCCGCAACTCGCTGTTGATGTCGTACAGCTGTTCTTGACCGGTGGCAACGATGTGCAACTGGATGGTCGTGTACTTGCCGTTGGTGCTCTGGCGCTCGGCCAGGGTCTTGTGGTCAACGGTCGCGTGTTTTTCAAGGATCGCGATGATCTTGTCCTTGAAACCCACGCCGGTATCGCCAATCACCTTAATCGGGTAATCCGCGCAGGGGAATTCGATCTTTGGCGCCTTTACTTCGGTGTCTGTCATGGCGTAACGGCCTCGTAAGCCGTGGCGACGGACGCGGCCCCCGCTCTATTTCAGAGCGAGGGCCGCGCGGGTCGACAATATCAGTTGAACAAGCCGTAGAAGAATAGACGGATGCTATCCCACATGCGGCGGAAGATACCACCTTCGTCGACCGCGTCCAGAGCGATCAGATCGGCGCTGTGCACCACCTTGTCGTCCAGTTTCACTTCGACTTTACCGATCACGTCGCCCTTGGCGATAGGCGCGATCAATTGTGGATTCATGGTCATGCTGGCAGCGAGCTTCTTCAGCTGGCCTTTGGGCATGGTCATGGTCAGGTCCTGGGCCAGGCCGGCCTTGATCTGGGAGGTGGTGCCTTTCCAGACAGGGGCCTGAGCCAGCTCGGTGCCCTTCTGGTAGAAGGTCTGGGTTTCGAAGAAGCGGAAACCGTAGGTCAGCAGCTTCTGGGTTTCGGCCGCGCGAGCCTGCTCGCTGTTGGTACCGAACACCACGGCGATCAGGCGCATGCCGTCACGCACGGCCGAGGACACCATGCAGTAGCCGGCTTCGTCGGTGTGACCGGTTTTCAGGCCGTCGACGGTCTTGTCGCGCCACAGCAACAGGTTGCGGTTAGGTTGCTTGATGCCGTTCCAGAAGAACTCTTTCTGCGAGTAGATCGCATAGTGAGCCGGGTCTTCGTGAATGATGGCGCGAGCCAGTACCGCCATGTCGTGCGCCGACGAGTAGTGCTCGGGGTTCGGCAGGCCGGTCGGGTTCATGAAGTGGCTGTTGCTCATGCCCAGATCGCCAGCGGTCTTGTTCATCATGTCGGCAAAGGCGTCTTCGCTGCCGGCGATGTGCTCGGCAACCGCGACGCTGGCGTCGTTACCCGACTGAATGATGATGCCGTGCAACAGGTCGCTGACAGTGACCTGCGAGCCGACCTTGATGAACATCCGCGAACCGCCGGTACGCCAGGCGTTCTCGCTGACGGTCACCGGGTCGTTCTCGCCGATCTGGCCGCGACGGATTTCCAGGGTCGCGATGTAGGCCGTCATCAGCTTGGTCAGGCTGGCTGGCGGCAGGCGCTGGTCACCGTTGTTCTCCACCAGCACGTTACCGCTGCTGGCATCCATGAGCACATAGGACTTGGCGGCCAGCTGCGGTGGCGACGGCATCACTTCTACCGCCCAGGCGGCAGGCGTGATGATCAGCGGGACAAGCAGACACAGGCGTTTGGCAAAGGTGGTGATGTTCATCCGTCTCTCGAAATTGCTAATGGAAACTTGTCCTCGCGGACAAAACTATTCAGACAGCCTTCTAAAGGGCTGTCGCGTGTTCAGTTGTTCACTCACTGACCCTTGCCGGGCTTTTGTTGTACGACGAGCCAACAACCTGGGTTCACCCCCCAAATACCGCAGGCGAACCATGAATCAATGTCCGATTACTCGGCAGTTACCAGGCTCGGCTGCCCCAGATTGGCCAGCCGGACACTGTTCTGCACTTGCTGGATCTCACCCGGCGAGCCGATCGGCCCCAGGCGCACCCGGTGCAGAGTCTGTTGATTGCGCACGATCGAACTGATGAACACCGGAGCGCTCACCATCCCGCTCAGCTTCGAGCGCAGGAGCTCGGCAGCGTCCGGGTTGGCGAAGGCGCCCACCTGCAGATACTGGCCAGAGGCTTGCGCAGAAGCGTTTTTTTTTGCATCCAGTTGCACCGGCACAACGGCCGCGGCGTGCTGCTGCGCAGGTGGCGTCCATTGCTCGACGGTCCCCGTGGACGCCGTCATCACTGGCGCGGCTTTCGGCTCATTGAGCATCAAGGGTGCCGGCCGACCGCGCTGGGCCCACCATTCCTGCGGGTCGATGCCCTCGACCTTGACCCGGGCGGTGCCGATCTCGGCATAACCGAGCTTCTTGGCCGCGGCGTAGGACAAATCGATGATCCGGTCCGAATAGAATGGCCCACGGTCGTTGACCCGCAGGATCACGCTTTTGTGGTTATCCAGGTTGGTCACCCGGACATAACTCGGCAATGGCAGGGTCTTGTGCGCGGCACTCATGCCATACAGGTCATACACCTCACCATTGGCGGTGTTCTGCCCGTGGAACTTGGTGCCGTACCAGGAAGCCGTGCCCGAAGCGACATAACGCTTGGATTCGGCCATCGGGAAATAGGTCTTGCCCAGCACCGTATAAGGGTTGGCCTTGTACGGGCCAGTGTGCAGGGTCGGCGTGGCGTCGGGGATGCGCGATACATCGACGTCCCACCAGGGTGCGCCGTCTTTGTGGGCACGGTTGATGTCCAGGCCCGGCGTCGAACGTACGGCCGTCGTCGGGCCTTTCTGTTTCGGCGCCTGGGTTGACGAACAACTGACCACCAGCAAGGACAACGCGGCAAGAGCCACCAGCTTCAGGGGGTTGCGGTTTGGCGATGCCAGCATTACTTGACGCCCCGTGCTTGGACCAGCTGTTCAGAGAGCTGATGTACGGCCATGGCGTACATCACGCTGCGGTTATAACGCGTGATCGCGTAGAAATTCTTCAGGCCCATCCAGTATTCGGGGCCATTGTCACCTTCCAGGCGGAAAGCCGTGACCGGCATATCATCGCGCAGCGCATCATGACTCGACCAGCCCAGCGCCCGCAACTCCCCGACGGTTTTCGTCGGCTCGATACCGGTGGTCAGGCCTTCGTCGACCTGATCGCCACGCACTTCGGCCCGGCTGACCACCGGCTGCCCGGCCTCCCAGCCGTGACGCTTGAAATAACTGGCGACGCTGCCGATGGCATCGTCCGGATTGGTCCAGATATTGATGTGGCCATCACCGTCGAAGTCCACAGCATAGGCGCGAAAACTGCTCGGCATGAACTGCGGCAAGCCCATGGCACCCGCGTAGGAGCCTTTCAGGGTCAGTGGATCGACCTGTTCTTCACGGGCCAGCAGCAGGAATTCGCGCAATTCCTTGCGGAAGAACTCGGCACGTGGCGGGTAATCGAAGCCCAGGGTCGACAGGGCATCGATCACCCGGTAATTGCCGGTGTTGCGCCCGAAGAAGGTTTCGACGCCGATGATCGACACGATCACCTGGGCCGGCACACCGTATTCCTGCTCGGCACGGGCCAGTACCGCTTCGTGCTGGCGCCAGAAGTCCACACCGCGGGCGATACGCGCGTCGGTAATGAACATCGGCCGATATTCTTTCCACTGCTTGACCCGCTCGGCGGGCCGGGAAATGGCGTCGAGGATCGACTGCTTGCGCTCGGCCTCGCGAAACACGCCCATCAGCTGTTCGCCCGCGAAGCCATAGTCGCGAGTCATTTCGCCCACGAATTCGGCTACTTGGGGGGAACCTTCGTATTCGCCGCCGGCCAGCGCTTCCTGCGCCGCACCAAGGATGCCTACCAGACCGACCCACGGTGCATACCGAGCAGTCCAGCCACGCATTACTTGCATTGAATTCTTCACCTTATTCAAACCTGCGCGATCCACTTACGATGGGTATGGATCGACATCAAAACCCCAAACGCTGACAGCAGCGTCACCAGCGAAGTTCCTCCGTAGCTAATGAACGGCAACGGCACCCCCACGACCGGCAACAGGCCACTGACCATACCGATGTTGACGAAAACGTAAACAAAAAACGTCATGGTCAGGGCGCCGGCGAGCAATTTGCCGAACAGCGTCTGCGCCTGGGCGGTGATCACCAGCCCCCGACCGATCAGCAGCAGATAGATCAGCAGCAGGGCGCAAATGCCCACCAGGCCGAACTCTTCGCCCATGACCGCGATAATAAAGTCGGTGTGGCTCTCGGGCAAAAAGTCCAGGTGGGACTGAGTGCCCAACAACCAGCCCTTGCCGAAGACGCCGCCGGAGCCGATGGCCGCCTTGGACTGAATGATGTTCCAGCCAGTGCCCAGCGGATCGCTTTCCGGGTCGAGGAAGGTCAGGATCCGCTGCTTCTGGTAGTCGTGCATGATGAAGAACCACATGGCGATCGCCACCGGTACCGCGGCGGCCAACACGCTGAGGATCCAGCGCCAGCGCAGCCCGCCCATGAACAGCACGAAGGCGCCACCGGCGAGAATCAGCAGCGAGGTCCCGAGGTCCGGCTGGCGCACGATCAGAATGAACGGAATACCGATCAGGACCAGGCTGATGCCCACATGCTTGAGCTGCGGCGGCAAGGTGCGCTTGGCCAGGTACCAGGCGATGGTCGCCGGCATGATGATCTTCATGAATTCCGAGGGCTGGAAGCGAATCACCCCGGGGATGTTGATCCAACGGGTGGCGCCCATGGCGTTGTGGCCCATGACATCCACCACCACCAGCAGTATCACGCCGAACACATAGGCCAGCGGCACCCAGCGCGCCATGAATCGGGGCTCGAGCTGGGCAATGACGATCATCGACACCAGGCCGATGCCGAACGAGGTCGCCTGCTTGCCCAGCAGGTCCCAGCTCTTGCCGCTGGCCGAATACAGGACGAACAGGCTGCCGGCCGCCAGGGTCAGCAGCAGGATCAACAATGGGCCGTCGATGTGCATGCGCTGCAGCAACGTCGCCCGGCGACGCATCACATCCTCGCTGGACAGGATGCGATCGAAATTACTCTTCACGGGCCGTAGCCTCCGCACTGATAGGGCCGGCAAACTCAGGCTTGAGCAGGCCATCCGGACCGAGGAGCCAGGCGTCCATCACCTGGCGCACCACCGGGGCCGCCACGCCGGAACCGGACTCGCCGTTCTCGACCATGACCGAGACCACGATTTTCGGGTTTTCCGCCGGCGCGAAGCCAACGAACAGGGCGTGGTCGCGATGGCGCTCCTGGACCTTGGAGCGGTCGTACTTCTCGCCCTGCTTGATCGCGACCACCTGGGCCGTACCACTCTTGCCGGCGATCCGGTATTGCGAGCCGATGGCCGCCTTGCGCGCCGTACCACGGGCGCCGTGCATCACCTGCTGCATGCCGTGATTGACCTTCGTCCAGTCCGACGGATCGCGCAGGATGATGTCCGGCATCGGGTTTTCGTCCACAGGCTTTTCGCCCTCGATGGTCTTGGCCAGGTGCGGACGATTCCATTTGCCCTTGTTCGCCACCAGCGCCGTGGCCTGGGCCAGCTGCAACGGGGTGGACTGCATGTAACCCTGGCCGATCCCGAGAATCAGCGTCTCGCCCGGGAACCAGGCCTGGCGACGGGTGGCACGCTTCCATTCCCGCGACGGCATCAGGCCCGGCGACTCCTCGAACATGTCCAGCGAGACCTTCTGGCCGATCCCGAACTTGTTCATGTAGGCCGACAACCGATCGATCCCCAGCTTGTGGGCCAGGTCATAGAAGTAGGTGTCGTTGGACCGCATGATCGCGGTGTCGAGGTCGACATAACCGTCACCGCTGCGGTTCCAGTTACGGTACTTGTGATCGTAGTTGGGCAGTTGGTAGTAGCCCGGGTCATAGACCCGCGTGGAGGCCGTCACCACCCCGGAATCAAGACCGGCGATGGCCACCGCCGGCTTGATGGTCGAGCCCGGCGGATACAGGCCGCGCAGTACCCGGTTGAACAGTGGACGGTCAATGGAATCGCGCAGCTCGGCATAGGCCTTGAAGCTGATACCGGTGACGAACAGGTTCGGGTCGAAGCTCGGCTGGCTGACCATGGCCAGCACCTCCCCGGTGCGAGGGTCCAGCGCGACCACCGCGCCACGCCGGCCGCCCAATGCTGCCTCCGCGGCTTCCTGCAGCTTGATGTCCAGGCTCAGGACAATGTCCTTGCCGGGAATCGGGTCGGTACGCTTGAGCACCCGCAACACACGGCCGCGAGCGTTGGTCTCGACCTCTTCGTAACCCACCTGGCCGTGCAGCTCGGGCTCGTAGAAGCGCTCGATACCGGTCTTGCCGATGTGGTGGGTGCCGCTGTAGTTCACCGGGTCCAGGGTCTTCAGCTCTTTCTCGTTGATCCGCCCCATGTAGCCCACCGAGTGCGCGAAGTGCGCGCCCTGGGGGTAATGACGGACCAACTGCGCCACCACTTCCACCCCAGGCAGGCGGAACTGGTTGACCGCGATCCGGGCGATCTGCTCTTCGTTGAGCTCGAACAGGATCGGCACCGGCTCGAACGGCCGACGCCCCTGCTTCATGCGCTTCTCGAACAGGACCCGGTCTTCCGGCGTCAGCTCCAGCACCTCGACAATGACATCGAGCACCTGGCGCCAGTCGCCGGAACGCTCGCGGGTCATGCTCAGGCTGAAGCTCGGCCGGTTGTCGGCCACCACCACGCCATTACGGTCGAAGATCAGGCCGCGGGTCGGCGGAATCGGCTGGACATGAACCCGGTTGTTTTCCGACAGGGTCGAGTGATAGTCGTACTGGATCACCTGCAGGTAATACAGCCGCGCGATCAGCACCCCGATCAGGCAGACCACGGCAATAGCCCCGAACACGACCCGGCCACGCACCAGACGGGCGTCTTTTTCGTGGTCCTTGATACGGATCGGCTGGGACATTAGGGGCGCGGGCTATTTGTGATAAGGGTGCCCGGACAGGACTGTCCAGGCGCGATACAGCTGTTCACCGATCAGGATCCGTACCAGCGGGTGTGGCAAGGTCAGCGGCGACAGCGACCAGCGCTGGTCCGCCCGCGCGCAGACTTCCGGCGCCAGCCCCTCGGGGCCGCCGACCATGAAATTCACGGTACGCGAGTCGAGGCGCCAGCGATCCAGCTCCACCGCCAGTTGCTCGGTGCTCCAGGGCTTGCCGTGGACCTCGAGGGTGACGATCCGCTCGTTCGGGCCGACCTTGGCCAGCATGGCCTCGCCTTCCTGACGGATGAAACGAGCCACATCGGCGTTCTTGCCACGGGTATTGAGCGGTATTTCCACCAGTTCCAGCGCCAGCTCGGATGGCAGACGCTTGGCATACTCGTGCCAACCCTCTTCCACCCACTTGGGCATGCGTGAACCGACAGCGATCAGACGCAGGCGCACAGCCGTCCCTTATTGCTGGTCTTTGTTGAGCTTGGTGAAGTGCTCATGGGTGTGCTCCGGGCTGTGGTGCTTGCCATCGGCCGCACGGCTCTGCTCGGCGCCCTGCCACAGACGTTCCAGGTCGTAGAACTGGCGCGCGGAGGCGGTCATCATGTGCACGATCACGTCGTCCAGGTCCAGCAGTACCCAGTCGCTGTCGCCCTTGCCTTCTTCACCCAGCGGCTTGACGCCCTGGGCCTTGACCATCTCGCGGACCTTTTCCAGCATCGCGCCGATCTGGCGGTTGGAAGTACCGGTGGCGATGATCATGTAGTCGGTGATGCTCTGCTTTTCGCGAACATCGATCACCAGGACGTCCTGGGCCTTGACGTCTTCCAGCGCGGCGACTGCCACCTTGACCAGATCTTCGCCTTTCATTACTTGGTTAGTCATATAAAACTCGTTCAGCTCGTATGTGTGGCGCGTTGCACGGCATCAGCCGGCAGCGCGCCTTCAGTTCGGCCCACGGTAAAGACCGTGTGCATCGATATAGGCCAGGACCGCATCAGGCACCAGGAAACGTACCGACTTACCGCTGGCCAGCAGTTGACGGATCTGGGTGGCGGACACCGCGAGCGGAGTCTGCCAGACGAATGCAATGTGTCCTCCGGGCCCTTGCAGGGCCAGGGGATCGCTCACCGAGCGCGCCGCCAGCAGGTTGCGCAATGCATCCGGCGGCTCGCTGTCGGCATCCGGGCGTTGCAGCACCAGGATGTGGCAATGCTGGAGCAACTCTTCCCAGCGATGCCAGGTAGGCAGGCCGCAAAAAGCGTCCCAGCCCAGCAACAGGAACAACTGGTCATCCGCGGCCATCTCGGCCCGCATCTGTTCCAGGGTGTCTAGGGTGTAGGACGGCTTGTCCCGTTTCAGCTCACGGTCGTCCACCACCAGGGGTGAAACGCCCGCCACCGCGCACTCGACCATCGCCAGACGGTCCAGCGCCGACACCTGCGGTGCATCGCGATGCGGCGGCCGCGCGCTGGGGGTCAGGCGCAGCTCATCGAGCCCCAGCGAATCGGCCACCTCCAGCGCACTGCGCAGGTGACCGATGTGCACGGGGTCGAAGGTACCGCCCAGCAGACCGATACGTTTGCTCATCAAGTGCGCACATGGCCGTCGCCGAAGACGACATATTTCTCGCTGGTCAACCCTTCCAGGCCGACCGGGCCACGGGCGTGCAGCTTGTCGGTGGAAATACCGATCTCCGCGCCCAGGCCATATTCGAAACCGTCGGCAAACCGGGTCGAGGCATTGACCATCACCGAGCTGGAATCCACCTCGTTGAGGAAACGCCGGGCGTCGGTGAAGTTCTCGGTGACGATGGCGTCGGTGTGGTGCGAACCGTAGGTGTTGATGTGCTCGATGGCCGCGTCCAGGCTGTCGACCACCAGGACCGACAGGATCGGCGCGGTGTACTCGGTACTCCAGTCTTCTTCGGTGGCTTCGATCACATCGTCGCCCAGCAAGGCACGGGTACGCGGGCAACCGCGCAGCTCGACTTGCTTGTCGCGATAGATCGCCGCCAGCGGCGGCAGTACGCGCTCGGCAATACCTTGGTGGACCAGCAGGGTCTCCATGGTGTTGCAGGGTGCGTAGCGCTGGGTCTTGGCGTTGTCGGCGATGCGAATCGCCTTGTCCAAATCGGCCGCCACGTCGATGAACACATGGCAGACGCCGTCCAGGTGCTTGATCACCGGCACCTTGGCGTCGCGGCTGACCCGTTCGATCAGGCTCTTGCCGCCACGCGGCACGATCACGTCGACGAATTCGGGCATGGTGATCAGCGCGCCAACGGCCGCGCGGTCGGTGGTTTCCACCACCTGCACCACTTGCGCCGGCAGGCCGGCCACCACCAGCCCTTGCTGAATGCAGGTGGCGATGGCACGGTTGGAATTGATCGCCTCGGAGCCGCCACGCAGGATGGTGGCGTTGCCGGACTTCAGGCACAGGCTGGCCGCATCGATGGTCACGTTGGGGCGCGACTCGTAGATGATGCCGATCACGCCCAGGGGCACGCGCATCTTGCCGACCTGGATACCCGAAGGCAGGTAGCGCATATCGCGGATTTCACCGATGGGGTCAGGCAGCTTGGCCACCTGACGCAGGCCTTCGATCATTTCGTCGATACGCACCGGAGTCAGCGCCAGACGGTCGAGCAATGCCGGTTCCAGACCATTGGCCCGGCCGTTGGCCAGGTCCTGCTCATTGGCGGCGCTCAGCTCGGGGCGAGCAGCGTCCAATGCATCGGCAGCCGCCAACAATGCGCGGTTTTTCTGCGCAGTGGTGGCACGAGCGATTACCCGCGAAGCTTCGCGGGCAGCGCGACCCAAACGGGTCATGTAGTCAAGAACGGACTCAGTCATGGTCTGCTGTGGTCTTGGCAAAGAGGAAAGCGGCTGATTATAGCTGTCGCGCCGGTCCACGGACAGCGGTCACGGGCGGATGGTCGAAATGGACGGCAAATACCTCTCGTTCAGCCTGAATTAAGCCTGGAATTGATATCATTCCGACCCAATTCCCGTCATCGCTCCTGGCTATCATGTCCATTCTGTCCACCCCGACGCTGCCCAAGGCCCTGCCCGACCGCTTTTTCGATCGTGATGCCCAGGTTCTGGCCCGTGAACTGCTCGGCAAAATAATCCGCCATCGGGTCGGCGATCTGTGGTTGTCGGCGCGCATTATCGAAACAGAAGCCTATTACTGCGAGGAAAAAGGCAGCCATGCCTCCCTCGGCTACACAGAAAAGCGTAAGGCTTTGTTTCTGGACGGCGGCCACATCTATATGTACTACGCCCGTGGCGGCGATTCGCTGAACTTCAGCGCCCAGGGGCCGGGCAACGCAGTGCTGATCAAGTCGGCCTACCCCTGGGTCGACGAAGTCTCCGGCCCCGCCAGCCTGGCGCAGATGCTGCTGAACAATCCCGATGCCAGCGGCCGGCCGCGCCCCTCGCAAAAGCTCTGCGCCGGCCAGACCCTGCTGTGCAAGGCCCTGGGCCTGAAAGTCCCGGTATGGGATGCCAAGCGCTTCGACCATGAAGTGCTGTTCGTCGAGGATGTCGGCACGCCCGTCGCCAGCATCATCCAGACCACTCGCCTGGGCATTCCCCACGGCCGCGACGAACACTTGATGTACCGCTTTGTCGATGCCGCCTACGCCCCCTACTGCACCCGGAACCCGCTACGTCGCGGGCAGGTCGAAGGTCGCGACTATCTGTTGCTCGATTGATCCCTTTCGCAGGAGCCGGTGTGCCCGCGGATGGCCTGATCGCGAGCAAGCCCGTTTCTACAGTTGAACCACCGAATAACCGGAGTTGAAAACCTATGGGCCAATGGCTCGATGGAATAACCGGCTGGCTGACGATGAACCCCCAATGGCTGGCGGCAGCCGTATTCATCGTCGCCTGCGTCGAATGCCTGGCGATTGCCGGCCTGATCGTACCCGGCACCGTGCTGCTGTTCGCCATTGCCGTGATGGCCGGCAGCGGCGCGCTGTCCCTGGGTGAAACCCTGGCGCTGGGGTTCTTTGGCGGCTTGCTTGGGGACGTGGTGTCTTATCTGCTGGGCCGGCGTTTTCACCAGAATATCCGCCGCCTGCCGGGGCTGCGCCATCACCCGGAATGGATCAACGGCGCCGAAGCCTATTTCCAGCGGTATGGCATCGCCAGCCTGTTGGTCGGGCGCTTTATCGGTCCCTTGCGGCCCATGCTGCCAATGGTCGCCGGCATGTTCGACATGTCGTTCCCGCGCTTTTTCGCCGTCAGCCTGCTGGCCGCGGCCGGCTGGACCGTGGCCTACCTGCTGCCAGGCTGGGCCACGGGCGCGGCGATCCGCCTGCCCTTGCCTGAAGGTTTCTGGCCGCAGGCAGGAATAGTCGCCGCCAGCATCGCCGTGCTGCTGGGCCTGAGCATCAACAGCACCGTGCGCCGCCATCGCAAGGCCAGCCCGCTGGTAGCCGGCCTCAGCCTGGCGATCCTGGCGGGGCTGTTCATCGGTTACCCCTACTTGAACCATTTCGACCAGGGCCTGATGGCGCTGGTCCAGGAGCACCGCAGCCCGGCACTGGACGAGGTGATGGTGGTGCTCACCCAGTTCGGCGAATTCCGCACCATGCTGTTCGCCAGCGCCCTGGTCACCCTGCTGTTGCTGGTTGCCCGGCAATGGCGGCAGGCGATTTTCGCGGGCGCCACGCTGTTGTGTACCGCACTGGCCAACACCGGCACCAAGCTGTTCTTCGCCCGCGTGCGCCCGGAAGTCCTGACCGACCCACTGACCAGCTACAGCATGCCCAGCGGCCACAGCTCCGGTTCGTTCGCCCTGTTCCTGACCCTGGCGATACTCGCCGGTCGCGGCCAGCCGCCACGCATGCGCCTGACCTGGCTACTGCTGGGCTGTCTGCCAGCGGCGGCGATTGCCGTGTCACGGATTTACCTGGGCGCGCATTGGCCCTCCGACATCCTTGCCGGCGCCATGCTTGCCGCCTGCGTGTGCTCCGCCAGCCTGTGGGTCGCCCAGCGCCAGACCCCGCTGGAACCCATGCCGGCCAAGATCTGGTGGCTGGTATTGCCGGCGCTGATCGCGTTGTTCGGCTTCGAAGCAGTCAGGCATCTACCGCACGCCATGTTGCGTTATGCCTACTAGATAGAGCGAACGCCCCTGTAGCCGCTGCCGCAGGCTGCGACAGGCCGAAGGCCTTCAGCGGTTTCGGAATCTGCGCCCACTGTGTGAGCGATCGCAGCCTGCGGCAGCGGCTACAGGATCAGGATCAGGATCAGGATCAGGATCAGGATCAGGATCAGGATCAGGCGAACAGTTCGCCCTGCAACTCGTCCAGCAAGGCCTGGATCGCATCCAGGCGTTGCTGCGGATCGTCCAGTTGCAGCAGGTCGATCTTGTCCAGCTCGGAGAACGGCAACAGGTAGGCCAGCTGGTTGGCCAGCGACTGCTGGCCGGTGGCTTCGGTGCCCATGTTCAGGGCTTCGACCATCGGGTGTTCGGCCAGCGCCTTGAGCAAGGCGATCAGGTCCCCGTCTTCATCCTGCAGCGGCCGCTCCGGCGCCTCGTCCAGCCACTCGACTTCAGCCACCCGCAACTGATCGCGCTGCACTTCGCTGCTCAGCACCCGAAAACGCCGCCCGCCCTTGACCCGAATCCCCAACAGGCCGTTGTCCTGCTGATGGAAGTCGGTGATCAGCGCTTCACAGCCCACCCGCGCAAAACCTTCCGGGGCGATGCCCACCTCTTCGCCTTCGAGGATGCACACCACTCCGAAGCCGCTGCCCTGTTTCATGCAGCGACCGATCATGTCCAGGTAGCGCGCCTCGAAAATCTGCAAGTCGAGAATGCAGTCGGGGAACAGCACCGTATTCAGCGGGAAAAGCGCCAGGCTCATACAGGTTTCCTTAAACCACCAACGACACCGCCAACGGCAGGAAGACCGCCGTGGCCACACCCATCAGACTCATCGCCAGCGCCGCGAAAGCACCGCACTCGTCACTTTCCTGCAAGGCCACCGAAGTGCCCACCGCGTGAGCCGTCATGCCCAGCGCCATGCCCCGGGCTTCCGGGCTATGTACCTGCAGGCGGTTGAGGATGGCCGGACCGAAAATCGCCCCGATCACCCCGGTGATCAATACGAATACCGCGGCCAGCGCTGCGACACCGCCAATCTGTTCGGCCACCAGCATGGCGATCGGTGAGGTCACCGATTTCGGCGCCATGGTCATCAGGATCATGTTCTCGGCACCGAACCACCATCCCAGCAGTACGCCCAGGCCGGTGGCGACCACCCCTCCAATCACCAGCGTAGTAAATATCGGCCAGAACAACTGTCGAATCCGCCGCAGGTTGAGGTACAGCGGTACGGCCAGCGCCACCGTGGCCGGCCCCAGGAGAATGCTCAGGATCTCCGTGCTCTTGCGGTACTCGGCGTAGCTCAAGCCACAGCTCAGCAGCACGCCGATCACCAGCAACATGGAGACCAGCACCGGTTGCAGAAAGATCCAGCGGGTTTTCTCGAAGGCCGCGAGCACCAGTTGATAGGCGCCCAGGGTAATGCCGATGCCGAATAATGGATGGTGGATCACCGACGCCCAGGCGCCCTGCCAATCGAACATCATTGGCCGCCCTCCCGATGTCCGTGGCGCTTGACCAGCCGCTGCATCAGCACGCCGACGAAGGCCATGGAGATCACCAGCGACAACACCAGCGCGCCGACTATCGCCCAGAAGTCCGCGGCGATATCCGCCGCGTACACCATCACGCCCACCGCGGGCGGCACCAGCAACAGCGGCAGGTAACGCAGGAGGCTGGAGGCGGCCAGGTTCAGCGGCTCGCCCACCTCGCCGCGCGCCACCAGGAAGATCAGCAGCAACAGCAGGCCGACAATCGGCCCCGGCAGGATCGGCAGGAACAGATGATTGATCGCCGTGCCGAGCAATTGAAACAGCACCAGCCATGTCAGACCGCGTAACAACATCTCTCATCTCCCCCCGAAAAAACGCCGGGCATTATAAGCACGCGAACGCTATGGGCCGGCATTCGCCAAAAGCATGGAAGGTTGACCGGAGCAAACCCCCATGATGATCTACAGTGGGTGGTCAGGGGGTACGCCCCCCGTCCGTTTAGAACGATAAAACCGATGAACCCAAGGAGAGTCTCAATGCCGTATGTTCCTGTTGCAGAGCTCAAAGATTATGTCGGAAAGGAACTAGGACGTTCCGAATGGCTCACCATCGATCAGCAGCGTATCAACCTGTTCGCCGAAGCCACGGGTGACTTCCAGTTCATCCACGTCGACCCGGTGAAAGCCGCCCAGACGCCGTTCGGCAGCACCATCGCCCACGGTTTCCTGTCGCTGTCGCTGATCCCGAAACTGATGGAAGACATCCTGATCCTGCCCGAGGGTCTGAAGATGGTGGTCAACTACGGCCTGGACAGCGTGCGCTTCATCCAGCCGGTCAAGGTCGATTCCAGGGTCCGCCTCAAGGTCGACCTAGTGGACGTCACCGAGAAGAAACCCGGCCAATGGCTGCTCAAGGCCACCGCCACACTGGAAATCGAAGGCCAGGAAAAACCAGCCTACATCGCCGAGCCCTTGTCCCTCTGCTTTGTCTGAAACCTTCCTGATGCGAAACAGCTCACGCTGTTTCGCGCAGCCTCTCTATATATAAGCCTCGTTGCTGCGGCATACTCGGTCCCCTAATTATCCGGATCCCGCTATGCACCCACTTGTACCCCTGGCTCTGACCCTGTTGCTCACCGCATGTGGAGACGGCGAATCGCTGCTGCCTCCCGATGCCCGTCTGCCGGACGGTGGCCGCTACCGCGGTGATGTGGTCAACGGGTTGCTGCAAGGCCAGGGGCGCATCGACTACCCCAACGGCAGCTGGTATGCCGGCCAGTTCGACGCCGGCCAGTGGCACGGCCAGGGCGAATGGCACGGCAGCGACGGCGAGGTCTACCGCGGTCAATTCCAGCAGGGCCTGTTCCACGGCCAGGGCAGCCTGACCACCAAGGACAGCAGCTACACCGGCGGTTTCAAACTGGGCCGGCGCGACGGTGAAGGCACCCTCAAGGAACGCGGCATGACCTACCGCGGCGAATTCAAGTCCGACCTGTATTCCGGGCTCGGCCGTCTCGAACTGGAAGACGGCAGCCAGTACCAGGGCCAGTTCTCCCGCGGCAAACCCAACGGCGAAGGCCAGCGCAGCGATGCCAGCGGCAACCAGTTCAGCGGCCACTTCGTCGATGGCCAGCTGGAAGGCAACGGAACCTTCAGCAGCGCCGAGGGCGATCTTTACGTCGGCGGCTTCAAACAGAACCAGCTCAGCGGCAAGGGCCGCTACGAAAACGCCGACGGCGATGTCTGGATCGGCCAGTTCAAGGAAGGCGCCCTCAGTGGCAAGGGAGAGCTGATCGGCGTCGACGGCAGCCACTACATCGGCCGTTTCAGCGACTGGCGCTTCAGCGGCCAGGGCCGCCTGAACCTCAGCGACGGCAGCTTCTATATCGGCGGCTTCGAAGGCGACAACTACCAGGGCCACGGCGTGCTGGTGCTGCGCGATGGCACCGTGCAAAGCGGCGACTGGATCAATGGCCTGCGGGTTCGCGATGCCGACGGCCGACTGTTGCCCGACCCACTGGAGACCGGCCTGTTGGCCCAGGGCCGCCTGCTCGACGACGCCCTCAGCGCGGTGCCGGCGTCGACCCCCGCCATCGAGCTCTACAGCCTGACGCTGGCCGGCGATGGCAAGCAAAGCGTGTTTCTGCGCGAGGCCGACTATGTCAGCAACATGCTCGCCACCCGCTTCGGCGCCTACGGGCAGATCCGCCTGGTCAACCACCGCGACCGCCTCGACAGCCGCCCCATGGCCACCCGGGAAAACCTGCGGCGCGCGGTACAGGTCCTGGCCGAACGCAGCAGCCCGGAAGACCTGTTGTTTCTCTACCTGACCAGCCACGGCACCAGCGAACACGAGCTGGTGCTCGACCAGCCGCGCCTGGAGCTGGCCGACCTGCCGGCTGACGAATTGGCCGCGGTACTGGCGCCACTGAAAAACCGCGACAAGATCATCGTGATCTCGGCCTGTTATTCCGGCGGGTTCATTCCCGCGCTCAAGGATGAGCGGACCCTGATCATGACCGCTTCGCAGGCCGACCGCGTATCGTTCGGCTGCTCGGAAGAAGCCGACTTCACCTACTTCGGCGACGCCCTGTTCGCCCAGGCGCTGAACCAGACCGACGACCTGGAACAGGCCTTCAAGCTGGCCCGGGCGACCGTGGCCGAACGCGAACAGGCGGACAACTTCGAAGCATCCGAACCGCAAATCTGGGCGCCCAAGGGGGTCTTGGCGCACTGGCAGCATCTGCGCAAGCAACAAGCACGAAAGGCGCTGCAAAGCGCCGCCAACGACAGCAAGGAAGCAAAGAGCAACTAAGCTGAAACAGTATCAAGGGGGAAACATTATGTACTTGACGCCTCAGCATATCTTGCTCGCCGGCGCGACCGGCCTGACTGGCGAGCACTTGCTCGACCGCCTGCTCAACGAACCCACGGTAACCCGCGTACTGGCGCCCAGCCGGCGCCCCTTGAGCGAACATCCGCGCCTGGAAAACCCGGTCGGCGACCCGGCGGTACTCTTGCCGCAGCTCAGCGGCCGGGTGGACCTGGCGTTCTGCTGCCTGGGCACCACGATCAAGAAAGCCGGCTCCGAACAGGCGTTCCGCGCCGTCGACCTGGACCTGGTGGTAGCCTTCGGCAAACGCGCGCGGGAGATGGGTGCGCGGCACCTGGTGGTGATCAGCGCCCTGGGCGCGGACGCGAAATCCTCGATTTTCTATAACCGGGTCAAAGGCGAAATGGAACAGGCGCTGAAGGCCCAGGACTGGCCGCAACTGACTATTTGCCGGCCGTCGCTGCTGCTGGGCGAACGCATCGAACCGCGTCTCGCCGAACAGCTGGCCGGCCCGCTGTCCAAGCTGATTCCCGGCAAATACCACGGCATCGAAGCCTGCCATCTGGCCCGGGCCATGTGGCGCCTGGCGCTGGAAGAGCAGGATGGCGTGCGGATCGTCGAGTCCGACGAGTTGCGCAAGCTGGGCAAATAAACGCCATGGATCGCGCCTGTAGCCGCTGCCGCAGGCTGCGATCGACTGCGCAGCAGGCGCAATCCTGACGACGCGATTTGCCGCACCACCGCGCCGCCCGCCTCTACGGCCGCTACGCGACCGATCGCAGCCTTCGGCAGCGGCTACAAGGTGGTTACAACCCGCCTGTAGCCTGGAACCCAACCCCCAATACCGTCAGCACCGATAGCGGCAACAGCAGCGTGTCGAGCAAGGCGCTGGCCGGCAGATCGACCCCCGGATAGCTCGGTGCTTCGGCACCGAAGCGATCCATCGGGCAACAGCCGCCCTGCATCACATACAGATCCAGGCGCGTCCCGGAATACACCACCGGCGCGCCCGGCTTGGCCGCGTTCAGCGTGCGTGCCGTGGCGCAGCCGCCCAGTTGCAGGGCGACCAGCAGGATCAGCAGCGACTTACTCATCGCTGCTCAGATGATGCTCGCCCCACCGCGGCAGCATGTCTTGCGGGATATTCAACAGGTTGAGAATCCGCGCCACGACAAAATCCACCAGGTCGTCGATGGTCTGCGGCTGGTGATAGAAACCCGGAGAGGCCGGCAGAATGGTCACGCCCATGTTCGACAGCTTCAGCATATTCTCCAGGTGGATGCTCGAGTAAGGCGCCTCGCGTGGTACCAGGATCAACTGGCGGCGTTCCTTCAGGGTGACATCCGCCGCCCGCTCGATCAGGTTGTTGCAGGCGCCCGTGGCGATGGCCGACAAGGTACCGGTGGAGCAAGGCACCACCACCATCGCCGCCGGCGAACCGGAGCCCGAGGCCACCGGCGACATCCAGTCTTCCTTGCCATACACGCGGATCTGCCCGGCTGCCGCACCGGTGTACTCGGTGAGGAAAGCCTGCATGGTCTGCGGCTTGGATGGCAGGGTCACGTCGGTCTCGGTCGCCATCACCAACTGCGCGGCCTTGGAGATCAGGAAGTGCACTTCACGATCTTCGCGCACCAGGCAATCGAGCAGGCGCAGGCCGTACTGGGCGCCCGAGGCGCCGGTCATCGCCAGGGTGATGCGTTCCGGGCCGTTGTTCATCGCAGTGCCTCGGCCAGCTTGCCGTGCAGGCCGCCGAAGCCGCCGTTGCTCATGATCACCACGTGGGTGCCCGGCTTGGCCTGGCTCTTCACCCGCTCGATGATGCCTTCCAGGGAATCGCTGACAATCGACGGCACGCTGCACAGCGCGGCGGTGGCGCCCAGGTCCCAGCCGAGGTTGGCCGGCGCGTACCAGACCACCTGATCGGCCTGGTTGACGCTTTCCGGCAGCCCGTCACGGTGGGCGCCGAGCTTCATGGAGTTGGAACGCGGCTCGATGATCGCGATCAATGGCGCATCGCCGATGCGCTTGCGCAGGCCATCCAGGGTGGTGGCGATGGCAGTCGGGTGGTGAGCGAAGTCGTCGTAGATGGTGATGCCATGCACTTCAGCCACCTTCTCCATCCGTCGCTTGACGCTCTTGAACGCGCTCAGCGCAGCGATGCCCATGGCCGGCACCACACCGACATGGCGCGCCGCGGCCAGGGTGGCCAGGGCGTTGGCGACGTTGTGCTGGCCGGTCAGGTCCCACTCGACCACGCCTTGGGCCTCGCCTTCGAACATCACTTCGAACTTCGAGCCGTCTTCGCTGAACAGCTTGACCTGCCATTGGCCGCCCGCTCCGGTGGTTTGCACCGGAGTCCAGCAGCCCATGTCGATCACCCGTTGCAGGGCCGGCTCGGTGGTCGGGTGGATGACCAGGCCTTCGCTCGGGATGGTCCGCACCAAGTGGTGGAACTGCCGCTCGATCGCCGGCAGATCTGGGAAGATGTCCGCGTGATCGAACTCGAGATTGTTCAGGATCGCCGTACGCGGACGGTAGTGCACGAACTTCGAGCGCTTGTCGAAGAAGGCGCTGTCGTATTCATCGGCCTCGATCACAAAGAACGGCGTGCCGCCCAGGCGGGCCGACACCGAGAAGTTCTGCGGCACGCCACCGATCAGGAAGCCCGGGCTCATGCCCGCATGCTCCAGCACCCAGGCCAGCATGCTGCTGGTGGTGGTCTTGCCGTGCGTACCGGCCACCGCCAGCACCCAACGGCCTTGCAGCACATGATCGGCCAGCCATTGCGGGCCGGAAACATAGGGCAGGCCCTTGTTCAGCACATATTCCACCGCCGGGTTGCCGCGGGACATGGCATTGCCGATCACCACCAGGTCCGGTGCCGGGTCAAGCTGGGCCGGGTCGTAGCCCTGGGTCAACTCGATGCCCTGGGCTTCGAGCTGGGTGCTCATGGGTGGGTAGACGTTGGCATCGGAGCCGGTGACATGATGGCCCAGTTCTTTGGCCAGAACCGCCATCGAGCCCATGAAGGTGCCGCAAATACCGAGAATATGAATGTGCATAGAAGGCCTCGTAAAACATCGAGGCAGGTTAGCGTAGAGGGCTGCAAATCGCACTCTTTAGCTGATGGGGGAACAGGCTGTTGTCGCTGCCGGAGGCTGTGACGAGTTCTGTGGGGCTTTTGACGGGGAATCGCTCGAACGCGGCTGGAGCCTTGGACTGCGGTTACCGATGTATCGGCGGCTGCGCCGCCTATCGCGAGCAAGCTTCGCTCCTACAGGTGCGCACTGCTTTGTAGGAGCGAAGCTTGCTCGCGATGAACGATAACGCGGCACCGCGCCTAGCGAGCGATCCCATGCTTGCGCAGCTTTCTATAGAGGGTGTTGCGGCTCACCCCCAACTGCTCGGCGGTGTGGGTCATATGCCAGCGATGTTGTTCCAGGGCATTGAGCAAGGCCAGGCGTTCGGCATCGTCCAACGGGTATCCGCCCGCCTCCTCGGCAGCTGCCGGCATTGGCGCCGGGCGGCCCTGGCGAATCATCGCCGGCACATCCTCCAGGCCGATGCGTCCGTCATCGCAGAGCGCCGCCAGGGTGCGCAATACGTTGCGCAGTTGCCGCACGTTGCCTGGCCAGTGGAAGTCCAGCAGGGCCTGGCGTGCCGGGCCGTCGAGCGAGACCTGCTGGTCGCCGGCCTCTTGCGCCAGGAGAAAATCCAGCAGCTGGGATTTGTCGCTGCGCTCGCGCAGCGCCGGCAAGGCGATTTCCAGGCCATTGAGCCGGTAATACAAATCCTCGCGGAAGCTGCCGTCCCGCACCCGCTCCAGCAGGTCCCGGTGAGTGGCGCTGATGATGCGCACGTTGACCGCCTGCGGTTCGCCGCCGATAGGCACCACCATGCGGTCCTCCAGCACCCGCAACAGGCGGGTCTGCAAGGCCAGCGGCATATCGCCGATTTCATCGAGGAACAGCGTGCCACCATCGGCCTGCTGCAACTTGCCGCGCATGCCTTCCTTGCGTGCCCCGGTGAAGGTGCCGCCGCGATAACCGAACAACTCGCTTTCGATCAGGCTTTCGGGAATGGCCGCGCAGTTCAAGGCAACGAAGGCTTTCTCCGCCCGCTGGCTGGCATGGTGCACCGCCTTGGCGAACGCCTCCTTGCCGGAGCCGGTTTCGCCGTTGATCAGCAGCGGCACATCGCGCTCGAACACGCGCAAGGATTTACGGAAGTCATCTTGCAGGGCCGCATCGCCCAGGCAGATCTCGGGCAGACGCGGACGCTCCAGCGCCAGCGCCCTCGGCGGCAGCGATTTCGGCACGCTGCGCGGCTGGCCACGCAACACCGCGAACAAATGCCGCCCATCACGGGTGCGCAGCGGCCAGCTGGCGCTGGCATTGACACTGGCGCGGCACAGCAACTCGTCCAGCGAGCAGTCGAAAAAGGCTTCCACCGGCTTGCCCAGCAAGCCGCCGCGAATATGCCCCAGCAGGTTCAAGGCGCTCTGGTTCACCGCACTGATCCGCCCTTCCCCGTCGAATGCCAGCAAACCTTCGCTGAACAAGCCGACGGACTCGGCCTGCAGGTGAAAACGCAGCAGCCATTGATTGTCGAAATAGCGCAGGAAATAGCAGCTCTCGATCATCTTCGCCGAGAGATTGACCAGGGCCATGGTGTGGAACTGGCTCTGGCGCGACACATCCGGGCGCGCCGAGGAAACGTCAAGCACCGCCAGCAGTTCACCGTGAGGATCGAACACCGGGCTGGCCGAGCAAGTCAGGCCGGTATGACGGCCGCGGAAATGTTCGTCCTGGTGGATGGTCAGGGACTGGCGCTCCACCAGGCAGGTGCCGATACCGTTGGTGCCCTCGCAGGCCTCGCTCCAGTCGGCGCCGAGCCAGAGCCCGGCGCGCTCGAAAATCTTGCGCTCGGCGGGCGCGGTGACGCAGTTGAGGATCACCCCGCGGGCGTCGGTCAGCAGCACCGCATGTCCGGCGCCGGACAGCTGCTGGTGCAGGCTGGTCATCTCGTTGCCGGCGATCTGCAGTACCTGTTGCAAGCGTTCGCGGCTTTCCAGCAGACGGCCGTGCTCGAGCACGGTGGGCGCCATGCTCAGGGCCGGGTCGAGGTGATAGTCTTCCAGGCAACGCAGCCAGGAGCGGGCGATGGAAGGATCGCTGCCGGGCCCCTGCAGATGGGCCTTGCCTTGGGTCACGGTCAGCACTTGCTGGGCGTGCCGGGTGAGGTGATTGCTGTGCATTTCTTATTGTTCTCCTGCTGCGCTGACTGCTCAGAAGGCACCCACCTGTAGCCGCTGCCGCAGGCTGCGCCAAGCCCCGCAGGGGCTTCCGCGATCTGAAGAGCAGCGCCCGCTTCGCGGTCGTTCGCAGCCTGCGGTAGCGGCTACAGAAGAGTTCTTCAGATCCTCGCGGCCCACCAGCATCCTCCAGCCATGGATGCATTGCAATGCTGCTTCGACCAATGAGTCACAGGCTGTGCCACAAGCGGTACAAAGTGTCACCCAGCCTGTGCCACAACTGCCACATACGCCCGGTACGCAGCCGCTGAAACATTCGTAAACCATTGATTTTACTGGCCTGCAACGCAGTGGCCCGGGCTTTGCTCTACGCTTTTACAAGCGCAACAGCGCGTCCTCCCCTATAAGCACAAAAGCCAGGAGATACCCACCATGCGTTATGCACACCCCGGTACTGAAGGCGCTATCGTTTCGTTCAAGAGCAAATACGGTAACTACATCGGCGGCGAATTCGTCGCGCCTGTCAAAGGTCAGTACTTCACCAATACCTCGCCAGTAAACGGCCAACCGATCGCCGAGTTCCCGCGTTCCACCGCCGAAGACATCGAGAAAGCCCTGGACGCCGCCCATGCCGCCGCCGATGCCTGGGGTGCCACCTCGGCACAGGCCCGCTCGCTGATCCTGCTGAAAATCGCCGACCGCATCGAGCAGAACCTCGAACTGCTGGCCATCACCGAAACCTGGGACAACGGCAAGGCCGTGCGGGAAACCCTCAACGCCGACATCCCCCTGGCCGCCGACCACTTCCGCTACTTCGCTGGCTGCCTGCGGGCCCAGGAAGGCAGCGCCGCGGAAATCGACGGCAACACCGTGGCCTATCACATTCACGAACCGCTGGGCGTGGTCGGGCAGATCATCCCGTGGAACTTTCCGCTGTTGATGGCCGCCTGGAAACTCGCCCCGGCCCTGGCCGCCGGCAACTGCGTGGTACTCAAGCCAGCCGAGCAGACCCCGCTGGGCATCTGCGTGCTGATGGAGCTGATCGGCGACCTGCTGCCGCCGGGCGTGCTCAACGTGGTGCAAGGCTTCGGCAAAGAAGCCGGCGAAGCCCTGGCCACCAGCAAGCGCATCGCCAAGATCGCCTTCACCGGTTCGACGCCAGTGGGCTCGCACATCATGAAATGCGCCGCCGAGAACATCATCCCGTCCACCGTGGAACTGGGCGGCAAGTCGCCGAACATCTTCTTCGCCGACATCATGCAGGCCGAACCGAGCTTCATCGAAAAGGCCGCCGAAGGCCTGGTGCTGGCGTTCTTCAACCAGGGCGAAGTCTGCACCTGCCCGTCGCGCGCCCTGGTGGAAGAGTCGATCTACGACGAGTTCATGCAAGTGGTGATGAAAAAGGTCGAGCAGATCAAGCGCGGCGACCCGCTGGACACCGACACCATGGTCGGCGCCCAGGCGTCCGAGCAGCAGTTCGACAAGATCCTCTCGTACCTGGAAATCGCCAAGGGCGAAGGCGCGCAGTTGCTGACCGGCGGCAAGGTGGAGAAACTCGAGGGCAACCTGGCCAGCGGTTATTACATCCAGCCGACCCTGCTCAAGGGCAACAACAAGATGCGTGTGTTCCAGGAAGAAATCTTCGGCCCGGTGGTGAGCATCACCACCTTCAAGGACGAAGCCGAAGCCCTGGCGATTGCCAACGATACCGAGTTCGGCCTTGGCGCCGGCCTCTGGACCCGCGACATCAACCGCGCCTACCGAATGGGCCGGGCGATCAAGGCCGGTCGTGTGTGGACCAACTGCTACCACCTGTACCCCGCCCACGCAGCGTTCGGAGGTTACAAGAAGTCCGGCGTCGGCCGTGAAACCCACAAGATGATGCTCGACCACTACCAGCAGACCAAAAACCTGCTGGTGAGCTACGACATCAACCCGCTGGGCTTCTTCTAAAACCCCGTGGCGACACCGGGGCTTCGGTGTCGCCTGTTCAACCGCCTTTGCAGGTAAGCCTGCAAAGGCGTCCCCAATGACCTGACACACACGGCCTGGCCGCTCTGGCACGGGCCTTGCGTACCTGTCGTTCAGTATCCGCCGCTGCGTGAACAGCTTCCATCCACCTCAAACGCTGCACCTGAAAGTCCAACAGATCGAACAATAAAAAGAGACAGAGAGGACTTATGACTTCTACCACACAGCTCAAACCCACACTCGGCACCCTGCACCTGTGGGGCATTGCCGTCGGCCTGGTGATTTCCGGCGAATACTTCGGCTGGAGTTACGGCTGGGGCACCGCCGGCACCCTGGGCTTCCTGGTCACGGCCCTGATGGTCGCGACCATGTACACCTGTTTCATCTTCAGTTTCACCGAACTGACCACCGCAATCCCCCATGCGGGCGGGCCGTTCGCCTACAGCCGCCGAGCCTTCGGCGAGAAAGGCGGATTGATCGCCGGCATCGCCACCCTGATCGAGTTCGTGTTCGCCCCGCCCGCCATCGCCATGGCCATCGGCGCCTACCTCAACGTGCAATATCCGGGGCTCGACCCGAAAATCGCGGCGGTCGGCGCGTACTTTGTGTTCATGACCCTGAACATCCTCGGTGTCAGCATCGCCGCGACCTTCGAACTGGTGGTCACCGTACTGGCGGTGGCCGAACTGCTGGTATTCATGGGCGTGGTCGCACCGGGCTTCAGTTTCAGCAATTTCGTGCTCAACGGCTGGTCGGGCGCCAACGAGTTCACCCTGGGCTCTATTCCGGGGATCTTCGCCGCTATCCCGTTTGCGATCTGGTTCTTCCTCGCCATCGAAGGCGCGGCCATGGCCGCCGAGGAAGCCAAGGACCCGAAACGCACGATTCCCCGGGCCTATGTCAGCGGCATCCTGACCCTGGTGTTCCTCGCCATCGGCGTGATGGTGATGGCCGGCGGCGTCGGCGACTGGCGCACCCTATCGAACATCAACGACCCGCTGCCCCAGGCGATGAAAGCCGTGGTCGGCAACAACTCGACCTGGATGCACATGCTGGTGTGGATCGGCCTGTTCGGCCTGGTGGCAAGCTTCCACGGGATCATCCTTGGCTACTCGCGGCAGTTCTTCGCCCTCGCTCGCGCCGGCTACCTGCCCAAAGGGCTGGCCAAGCTGTCGCGCTTCCAAACCCCGCACCGGGCCATCATCGCCGGCGGCGTGATCGGCATCGCAGCGATCTACAGCGACGGCCTGGTCAACCTGCAAGGCATGACCCTGACGGCGGCGATGATCACCATGTCGGTATTCGGCGCGATTGTGATGTACATCATCAGTATGCTCAGCCTGTTCAAACTGCGCAGGACCGAACCGAATCTGGAGCGCACCTTCCGCGCGCCGGGTTATCCGGTGGTGCCGGCCATCGCGCTGTTCCTGGCGCTGGTGTGCCTGGTGGCGATGGCCTGGTTCAACACCCTGATCGGCTGTGTGTTCCTCGGTTTCATGGCCGCCGGTTACCTGTACTTCCAGCTGACCGCCAAGCAACGTTCCGAAGCACCGGCGGACGCTATGCTCGAAGGAGTGTGAGTTGCACCGGCACCGGGCCCAGTGCCTGGTGCCTGCCTTATAGAAGTGCAAGCCCGCCCCCCACACGAAAGCAGAATGAAATCTTGATTGGAGGATCTCGCACCATGGCTGCATTTGCCCACACCATCGGCGCCCAGACCTACCGCTTCGACAGCCTCAAGGAGGTCATGGCCAAGGCCAGCCCGGCGCGTTCCGGGGACTTCCTGGCCGGCGTCGCCGCGCTCAACGACGGCGAGCGGGTCGCCGCGCAAATGACCCTGGCGGATATTCCGCTCAAGCACTTCCTCGAAGAGGCGCTGATCCCCTACGAAACCGATGAAGTCACCCGGTTGATCATCGACACCCACGACAAGGTCGCCTTCGCCACCGTCAGCCACCTCACGGTCGGCGGCTTTCGCGACTGGCTGCTCAGCGACGCCGCCGACGAACAGAGCCTGCGTGCCCTGGCACCCGGGCTAACCCCGGAAATGGCCGCTGCCGTGTCGAAGATCATGCGCGTCCAGGACCTGGTGCTGGTGGCGCAGAAGATCCGCGTGGTCACCCGGTTCCGCGGCACCCTGGGCCTGCGCGGGCGCCTGTCGACCCGCCTGCAGCCCAACCACCCGACCGACGAACCGGCGGGCATCGCCGCGAGCATTCTCGACGGCCTGCTCTACGGCAACGGCGACGCCATGATCGGCATCAACCCGGCCACCGACAGCATCGCCTCGATCTGCGCCCTGCTGGAAATGCTCGACGCCATCATCCAGCGTTATGAAATTCCCACCCAGGCCTGCGTGCTGACCCACGTCACCACCTCCATCGAGGCGATCAACCGTGGCGTGCCGCTGGACCTGGTGTTCCAGTCGATCGCCGGCACCGAGGCGGCCAACGCCAGCTTCGGCATCAACCTCAATGTGTTGCAGGAAGGCTACGAGGCCGGCCTGAGCCTCAAGCGCGGCACCCTGGGGCAGAACCTGATGTATTTCGAGACCGGCCAGGGCAGCGCGCTCTCGGCCAACGCCCACTTCGGCGTCGACCAGCAGACCTGCGAAACCCGCGCCTACGCCGTGGCCCGGCACTTCAAGCCGTTCCTGGTGAACACCGTGGTCGGCTTTATCGGCCCGGAGTACCTGTACAACGGCAAGCAGATCATCCGCGCCGGCCTGGAAGACCATTTCTGCGGCAAGCTGCTGGGCGTGCCCATGGGGTGCGACATCTGCTACACCAACCACGCCGAAGCCGACCAGGACGACATGGACACCCTGCTGACCCTGCTGGGCGTGGCCGGGATCAACTTCATCATGGGCATCCCCGGCTCCGACGACATCATGCTCAATTACCAGACCACCTCCTTTCACGACGCGCTCTACGCCCGCCAGACCCTAGGCCTGAAACCGGCGCCGGAGTTCGAGCAGTGGCTGGCGAAAACCGGCATCTTCACCCAGCCCGACGGCAAGGTGCAGTTCGGCCACAACCTGCCGCCGGCCTTCCGCCAGGCACTGGCACAGCTTCAGTAAGGACAGGCTCATGGACAAACATCCGACCGACAGCCAGAACCCCTGGCTGGAGCTGCGCCGCCTGACCCCGGCGCGTATCGCCCTGGGCCGCACCGGCACCAGCCTGCCCACCGGCGCCCAGCTGGACTTCCAGTTCGCCCACGCCCAGGCCCGCGATGCGGTGCACCTGCCCTTCGACCATGCCGGGCTGAGCAGCCAACTGGCCGAACGCGGCCGCGACAGCCTGCTGCTGCACAGCGCCGCCAGCGATCGCCACAGCTACCTGCAACGCCCGGACCTGGGGCGCAAGCTCAGCGACGAGTCGGCCCAGGCCCTGCGCGATCAGGCATCCGCCAATCCGGGCGGGGTAGATCTGGCGGTGGTGGTGGCGGACGGTTTGTCGGCGCTGGCAGTGCATCGCCATACCCTGCCGTTTCTCGCCCGTTTTGAAGAACAGACCGCGGCCGAAGGCTGGTCGCTGTCGCCGGTAATCCTGGTGGAACAGGGCCGGGTGGCGGTGGCCGACGAAATCGGCGAGCTGCTCGGGGCGAAAATGACCGTGATCCTGATCGGCGAACGCCCGGGCCTCAGTTCACCGGACAGCCTGGGGCTATATTTCACCTACAACCCGAAGGTCGGGCTCACCGATGCCTATCGCAATTGCATTTCCAACGTGCGCCTGGAGGGCCTGAGCTACGGCATGGCGGCCCACCGCTTGCTGTACCTGATGCGCGAGGCCTGCAGGCGGCAGCTCTCGGGGGTCAACCTGAAAGACGAGGCCCAGGTGAACACGCTGGACAGCGACTCGCCCGACACCACCAAGGGCAATTTCCTGCTGGGGCCTGCAAAGCCATGACTTTTCGAGACGATTGCGCTTTTTCCAGGCTTTAGGCAGCATCGAAACACGGCTGCCCGAGTAATGAACCGTTTGCCGTCGTATCCATTCGAAGTTGAGGACAACTCATGCGGATTACTCAAGCGACCCTCGAACACCTGGATCTGTTGACCCCCCTGTTCGTCAAATACCGCGAGTTCTATGGCGCCCTGCCTTTTCCGGACTCGTCCCGGGCCTTCCTGGAAAAGCGCCTGCGCCGCAAGGAATCGGTGATCTACCTGGCCCTGCCCGACGATGACGACAAGAAACTCCTCGGTTTCTGCCAGCTCTACCCCAGTTTTTCCTCCCTGTCCCTGAAGCGCGTGTGGATCCTCAACGACATCTACGTCGCCGAAGATGCCCGTCGCCAACTGGTGGCCGACAACCTGATCCGTACCGCGAAGAAAATGGCCAAGGACACCCAGGCCGTACGCATGCGTGTCTCCACCAGCAGTGACAACGAAGTGGCACAGAAAACCTATGAATCCATCGGTTTTCGCGAAGATACCCAGTTCAAGAACTACATATTGCCGATCAGCGACGACTAAGCCCCCTCTGCAACCGCCCGATCACAACCTTCGACAGTGCCTGGGAAGACGCTGCCGAAGGCCACGATCTTTCGCTTCTGGCCAGCCAGCGCCGTCAAGACATCCCTCGCTACAAACTCAACGCCAATTTCACCTATCAGGTCTTATAATGCCGACCTTTTCGGGGCGTAAGATGAATCTGCGCCAGCTGTAAGTTTTTTGCCCCAGTCATCGCACAGGCCCGCAGAGCCGGGCTGTCACCACAGGTGCCCCAATGGATTTCAACCCGATCGACCTCATCCTCCATCTCGACGTTTACCTCGACATGTTGGTGACCAACTACGGGCCATGGATCTACGCCATCCTGTTCCTGGTGATTTTCTGCGAGACCGGCCTGGTGGTGACGCCGTTCCTGCCTGGCGACTCCCTGCTGTTCATCGCCGGCGCGGTCGCCGCCGGTGGCGCCATGGACCCGGTGCTGCTCGGCGGCCTGCTGATGCTGGCGGCGATCCTCGGCGACAGCACCAACTACATCATCGGGCGAACGGTGGGAGAACGACTGTTCAGCAACCCGAACTCGAAGATCTTCCGCCGCGACTACCTGCAAAAGACCCACGACTTCTACGACCGGCACGGCGGCAAAACCGTGACCCTGGCGCGTTTCCTGCCGATCATCCGTACCTTCGCACCCTTCGTCGCCGGCGTGGCCAAGATGCCGTACCCGCGCTTCTTCGCCTTCAGCGTGGCCGGCACCATCCTGTGGGTCGGCGGTCTGGTGACCCTGGGCTACTTCTTCGGCAACGTACCGTTCATCAAGAAAAACCTGTCGCTGCTGGTGGTGGGCATCATCCTGCTGTCGCTGGTGCCGATGATCATCGGCGTGGTGCGCAGCCGCCTGGGCCGCTCGGCGGCAAAGGCCGAAAGCCACTGATCGCTATGTGGCCCCTCAGTACCTGGCGCCGCCGGCGTCGGCTGGCCAAGCACCCGGTTGCCGATGAAATGTGGCAACGGGTGCGCCAGCACCTGCCCTTTCTCGACGGCCTGAGCGATGCCGAGGATCAATGGTTGCGGGAAACCAGCGTCCTGTTTCTCGACGACAAGCACCTGAGCGCCCTGCCCGGGGTCGAGCTGCACCAGTTCGAACGCCTGCTGCTGGCCGCCCAGGCCCAGTTGCCGCTATTGCACCTGGGGGATTTGAACTGGTACCAGGGCTTCCACGAAATCGTCCTCTACCCCGACGACTTCCTCAGCCCCCAGCGCCATCGCGATGCCAGTGGCGTCGAACATGAATGGGACGGCGAACACAGCGGCGAAGCCTGGCAACAGGGCCCGATCATCCTGGCCTGGCCCGGCGTGCTCGCCAGCGGCGGCTGGGAAGCCTACAACCTGGTGATCCATGAGCTGGCGCACAAGCTGGACATGCTCAACGGCGACGCTAACGGCCTGCCGCCGCTGCACAGCGACATGCGCATCAGCGACTGGGCGCAGGTGATGCAGGCGGCCTACGACGACCTCAACCGCCAGCTCGACCACAACCCGGACGCCGAAACCGCCATCGACCCTTACGCCGCGGAAAACCCCGCGGAATTCTTCGCCGTCACCAGCGAATACTTCTTCAGCGCCCCGGATCTGCTGCATGAGGCCTATCCGAAGGTCTACCAGCAACTGCAGCTGTTTTACCGGCAAAATCCCCTGGCCCGGCTCCAGCAATTGCAGGCCAGCGACCCGCACTACCAGCAACACTGAAGCGCCCTGCCGGAACGCGCCCGCTGGCGAAATAATCGTCGATCCTGGCGGGTGTCTCTGAACTAAACAGGCTGCGGCGACTCTTCTTTTCGCAAGCAATCGAGCGTCGACCGACGGCTCCTGCACAGGGTTCGCGGCGTTTGGCCCAAGGCGTCCATACGTCCTTCGGTACGTGGCATAGCCCTTGGAATATGCCTATAATCGCCGCCACTTTTTGGTCAATCCGGCCAAGACATTTTGGTCAACTAACGGGGGCATCGCCCAATGAGCTACAGCAAGATTCCGGCTGGCAAAGACCTGCCGAACGACATCTACGTCGCAATCGAGATTCCGGCCAACCACGCGCCGATCAAATACGAAATCGACAAAGACAGCGATTGCCTGTTCGTTGACCGTTTCATGGCCACCCCAATGTTCTACCCGGCCAACTACGGCTACATCCCGAACACCCTGGCCGACGACGGCGACCCCCTCGACGTGCTGGTCGTGACCCCTTACCCAGTGGCTCCAGGCTCGGTGATCCGCGCCCGTCCGGTTGGCATCCTGAACATGACCGACGACGGCGGCGGCGATGCCAAAGTCATCGCTGTTCCACACGACAAGCTGTCCCAGCTGTATGTCGACGTGAAGGAATACACCGACCTGCCGCCGCTGCTGATTCAGCAGATCGAGCACTTCTTCGCGAACTACAAAGATCTCGAAAAAGGCAAATGGGTGAAGATCGAAGGCTGGGACGGCGCCGACGCCGCCCGCGCCGCGATCACGAAGTCGGTTGCCGCCTACAAAGGCTAAGCAGCTGCAAGCTTCCAGCACCAAGCTTCAAGAAAAAGCCCCGCTGACCCGGGGCTTTTTTGTGCCTGTCGAATGCCCCCTCCTCCGTAGGAGCGAGGCTTGCCCGCGATAGCAGCCCCCCATTCCCCACCAACAACGCCCTCCGATACAAAACACCCCTGCTTTTTGCCCTCGTCACAGGCTCCGGCTAACGCTTTGCGCTGGGAATTCTCTTCGAATATCAGTATGCTGCGCCCCACCTTTGCGCATCGACCTGTTCAACCGGTCAGATCCGCCCGACGCGGCAGATGATTTTCTCGCCAAGTCCCACAGCCAGCCGCAAGAGCTGGGTGTACGTTTTGCAGGCTGGTGCGGTTTACCAAAAATGAACCAAGCCAGTCCCCGAGAAGCCGGCCACAAGCCGGCTTTTTAATGCCTGGAAAACCCTGTTCAATGCGCAACCCGATGGGACCGGACAGGTCATCGGCAGCCGTTTCTGCCCCGGCAAAAGTAAGGCTCTTCGCTTTCTATTGAGCGACTTTTCCTAGAAACTCCCACCCGCTTGCGCCTGTGAAACCTGCTGTCTAGGCTCGGCCTGTCACTGCTTATTCAGTGATCGGGTTTAGCAGCTCGAAACATCACATTGGGCGCATCGATGTCACCGGTCGGTAGAAGTTTTATTCTGCCTGTCATGGTGGCTGTGCGCAGGGCATCTTCGGATGCGCCGGTTTTCCAATGTGACCGGCCTGCTAACCTGCGTACAGCTGCCACCCCATCGTTTAGCAGCGACATCTGGCAGCTCCACTCACG
>NZ_JACNDE010000024.1:0-100653 GCF_017351415.1 Pseudomonas sp. FW305-25
GTGGCCCGCATTCCCCTGTAGGAGCGAGCTCGCTCGCGATCGAACCCGCAGGGTTCGGCGCTTTTGCCTGCCTTGCATCAAGGATCGCGCCTTCGGCCACTGCTGCGCGTTGGCGCGAGCGATTGATCGTGGCAGGATGGCAAGGTTATCGACCGAGACCCCCAAACCATGCCGCAAACCCAAGCCAAGAATCTGTCCCTGATCGCCGCCATCGACCTGGGCTCCAACAGCTTTCACATGGTCGTGGCCAAGGCTCACCATAATGAAATCCGCATTCTCGAGCGGCTCGGTGAAAAGGTTCAGCTGGCCGCCGGGATCGACGAAGACCGTCAACTCAACGAAGAATCCATGCAACGCGGGCTCGATTGCCTGAAGCGCTTCGCCCAACTGATCAACGGCATGCCCCTGGGCGCGGTGCGCATCGTCGGCACCAACGCCCTGCGCGAAGCCCGCAACCGCGGCGAATTCATCCGCCGCGCCGAGGAAATCCTCGGCCACCCGGTGGAAGTCATCTCCGGTCGTGAAGAAGCCCGCCTCATCTACCTGGGCGTGTCCCATACCCTCGCCGATACCCCGGGCAAGCGCCTGGTCGCCGACATCGGCGGCGGCAGTACCGAATTCATCATCGGCCAGCGCTTCGAGCCGCTGCTGCGCGAAAGCCTGCAGATGGGCTGCGTCAGCTTCACCCAGCGCTATTTCCGCGACGGCAAGATCACCCCGGCGCGCTACGCCCAGGCCTACACCGCGGCGCGCCTGGAAATCATGAGCATCGAACACGCCCTGCATCGCCTGACCTGGGATGAAGCCATCGGCTCCTCGGGCACCATCCGCGCCATTGGCCTGGCGCTCAAGGCCGGCGGCCACGGCAGTGGCGAAGTCAACGCCGAAGGCCTGGCCTGGCTCAAGCGTCGGCTGTTCAAGCTGGGCGATGCCGAGAAAATCGACTTCGAAGGCATCAAGCCGGATCGCCGGGCGATCTTCCCCGCCGGCCTGGCGATTCTCGAAGCCATCTTCGACGCCCTCGAACTGCAGCGCATGGACCATTGCGAAGGCGCCCTGCGCGAAGGCGTGCTCTACGACCTGCTGGGCCGCCATCACCACGAAGACGTGCGCGAGCGCACCCTGGGCTCGCTGATGGAGCGTTATCACGTCGACCTGGAACAGGCCGCCCGGGTCGAGCGCAAGGCGCTCCACGCCTTCGACCAGGTGGCCGAGGACTGGGACCTGGAGGACGGCGTCTGGCGCGAACTGCTGGGCTGGGCCGCCAAGGTCCATGAAGTGGGCCTGGATATCGCCCACTACCACTATCACAAGCACGGCGCCTACCTGATCGAGCACTCCGACCTCGCCGGCTTCTCCCGCGAAGACCAGCAAATGCTCGCGCTACTGGTACGCGGTCACCGCCGCAACATTCCCAAGGACAAGTTCGCCGAATTCGGCGAGGAAGGCAGCAAGCTGATCCGCCTGTGCGTGCTGCTGCGTTTCGCCATCCTGTTCCACCACATCCGCGGCACCCAGGAAATGCCCCAGGTGAAGCTGCACGCCGCTGGCGACAGCCTGGAGGTGATGTTCCCGGCAAACTGGCTCGACGAGAACCAGCTGACCCAGGCCGACTTCGCCCTGGAAGCGGAATGGCTGACCCGGGTCGGGATCACCCTCAACGTGCACTGAAACGCCCCGCACAAAAAAGCCGGCTTGCCGGCGATGGGCTCCTTCTAAAGGGCACCATCGCCGGCAAGCCGGCTTTTTCATGGGCTGAATAAGCCCCGGGCTCAGCGCACCGCCAGCACCGGGTTGCTCAGGCGCTCCAGCAGTGTGGCCTGGGCGCTGCGCGGGTTCTGGTTGCCGGTCGGGGTGTTGCGGATGTAGCGACCGTCCGACTGCAGGCTCCAGCTGTGGGTGTTATCGGTGAGATAACTTTCCAGCTCCTTCTTGACCCGCAGGATCAGCTTCTTGCCCTCGACCGGGAAGCAAGTCTCGACGCGCTTGTCGAGGTTGCGCTCCATCCAGTCGGCGCTGGAGAGGAACATCTGCTCCTCGCCGCCATTGAGGAAGTAGAACACCCGGGTGTGCTCCAGGAAGCGGCCGATGATCGAGCGCACATGGATATTGTGCGACACGCCGGCGATCCCCGGACGCAGGCAGCACATGCCCCGCACCACCAGGTCGATGCGCACGCCCGACTGGCTGGCCTTGTACAGCGCGCGGATGATCTTCGGATCGGTCAGCGAGTTGAACTTGGCGATGATGTGCGCCGGCTTGCCGTCCAGGGCGAACTGGGTCTCCCGGGCAATCATGTCGAGCATGCCCTTCTTCAGGGTGAAGGGCGCGTGCAGCAGTTTCTTCATGCGCAGGGTCTTGCCCATGCCGATCAACTGGCTGAAGAGCTTGCCGACGTCTTCGCACAAGGCGTCGTCGGAGGTCAGCAGGCTGTAGTCGGTATACAGGCGGGCGTTGCCAGCGTGGTAGTTGCCGGTGCCCAGGTGGGCGTAGCGCACGATCTCGCCGGCTTCGCGCCGCAGGATCAACATCATCTTGGCGTGGGTCTTGAAGCCGACCACGCCGTAGATCACCACCGCGCCGGCCGCTTGCAGGCGGCTGGCCAGTTGCAGATTGGACTCTTCGTCGAAGCGCGCGCGCAGCTCGATCACCGCGGTGACTTCCTTGCCGTTACGCGCCGCATCCACCAGCGCATCGACGATTTCCGAGTTGGCGCCGGAGCGGTACAGGGTCTGGCGCACCGCCAGCACGTGCGGATCCTTGGCCGCCTGACGCAGCAGGTCGACCACCGGGGTGAAGGACTCGAACGGGTGCAGCAGCAGGATGTCCTGCTTGCTGATCACGCTGAAGATGTTCTCGCTGTTCTGCAACAGCTTGGGAATCTGCGGGGTGAACGGCGTGTATTGCAGCTCCGGGTGGCTGTCCAGGCCGGTGATACTGAACAGGCGCGTCAGGTTCACCGGACCGTTGACCTGGTACAGCTCGGTCTCGCTCAGGTTGAACTGCTTGAGCAGGTAGTCGGACAGGTGCTTCGGGCAGGTGTCGGCCACTTCCAGACGCACCGCATCGCCGTAACGACGGGAGAACAGCTCGCCGCGCAGGGCGCGGGCCAGGTCTTCGACGTCCTCGGTGTCCACCGCCAGGTCGGCGTTTCGGGTCAGGCGGAACTGATAGCAGCCCTTTACCTTCATGCCCTGGAACAGGTCATCGGCGTGGGCGTGGATCATCGACGAGAGGAACACATAGTTGTCGCCAGGGCCGCCGACTTCTTCCGGCACCTTGATGATCCGCGGCAGCAGGCGCGGCGCCGGGATGATCGCCAGGCCGGAGTCGCGACCGAAGGCGTCGATCCCTTCGAGTTCGACGATGAAGTTCAGGCTCTTGTTCACCAGCAGCGGGAACGGGTGCGTCGGGTCGAGGCCGATCGGGGTGATGATCGGCGCGATCTCGTCGCGAAAGTAACGACGGACCCAGGTCTTGAGCTTGGTGGTCCAGTAACGGCGACGGATGAAGCGGACCTGATGCTTCTCCAGCTCCGGCAACAGGATGTCGTTGAGGATCGCGTACTGGCGGTCGACGTGACCGTGCACCAGGTCGCTGATGCGCGCCAGGGCCTGGTGCGGCTGCAGGCCATCGGCACCGGCCTGTTCACGGGCGAAGGTGATCTGCTTCTTCAGGCCGGCGACGCGGATCTCGAAGAACTCGTCCAGGTTGCTGGAGAAGATCAGTAGGAACTTCAGGCGCTCCAGCAACGGATAGGACTCATCCAGCGCCTGTTCCAGCACGCGGATGTTGAACTGCAGTTGCGACAGCTCGCGATGGATATACAGGCTGCTGTCATCCAGGCTCGGGATGACCAGGGTCGGCATCGCCACATGCGGTGCGTCCGCTTGCACCGGCGGGGCTTCCAGCTCCGGTGGTGTTTCAACGACCTGCTCGACCACGGGTTGAGCTTCTTTTACGGCAACTTCAGTGAGTCCTTCGGTATTCATCGCGTGTTCCTGGGAGGGCTATTTTTGCTCTCGTAACAATTGAGCAGCACGAACGGCAAAGTAAGTCAGGATGCCATCGGCACCCGCGCGTTTAAAGGCGGTCAAGGATTCGAGAATAACCCCTTCGCTCAACCAGCCATTCTGGATCGCCGCCATGTGCATGGCGTATTCGCCGCTGACCTGATAGACAAAAGTCGGCACCTTGAATTCATCCTTGACCCGCAAAAGGATGTCCAGATACGGCATGCCCGGCTTGACCATGACCATGTCCGCGCCTTCGGCGAGGTCGGCGGCCACTTCATGCAGGGCTTCGTGGCTGTTGGCCGGGTCCATCTGGTAGGAGGCCTTGTTGGCCTTGCCCAGGTTCAGCGCCGAGCCGACCGCATCGCGGAACGGACCGTAATAGGCGCTGGCGTACTTGGCCGAATAGGCCATGATCCGCACGTTGACGTGCCCGGCCAGCTCCAGGGCTTCGCGGATCGCCTGGATGCGGCCGTCCATCATGTCCGAAGGCGCGACCACCTGGGCGCCGGCTTCGGCATGGGACAGGGCTTGCTTGACCAGTGCATCGACGGTGATGTCGTTCTGCACATAGCCTTCTTCGTCGAGGATGCCGTCCTGACCGTGGGTGGTGAACGGGTCGAGCGCCACGTCGGTGATCACCCCCAGTTCAGGGAAACGCTCACGCAGCGCGCGGGTGGCGCGCTGGGCAATGCCTTCCGGGTTCCAGGCTTCGGCGGCGTCCAGCGACTTGAGCTGCGCCGGGGTCACCGGGAACAGCGCCAGCGCGGGAATCCCCAGCTCGACCCACTTCGCCGCTTCCTCCAGCAGCAGGTCGATGGTCAGGCGTTCGACGCCCGGCATCGAGGCCACCGCTTCCCGACGATTCTCACCGTCGAGCACGAATACCGGCAGGATCAGGTCATCGGTGGTCAGGACGTTTTCACGCACCAGGCGACGAGAAAAATCATCACGGCGATTGCGACGCAGGCGAGTGGCGGGAAACAAACGGTTGGCTGGGGTAAAGCTCACGACAGACTCCTGAGCCCGCACAGGCGGGCGAGCGTGACAGTTATAAGCGCCCATTATGACGAACGGATGACAGTTGTGCTTAACCCTGTGACCGGTAGTCGCAGCTATTGTCCAGCCAGCATTTGTTCACGTCGAGACACATTTGGATACTTTCCTCCATGGGCCCGAAGGGTTAGGCTGCGCGTTCATTTCGCCAGCATCCAGACAATGCTCCAACAATTTCTTCAGGAATTCGGCTACTTCGCCCTCTTTCTCGGCACATTCTTCGAAGGCGAGACCATCCTGGTCCTGGCCGGCTTCCTCGCGTTTCGCGGATACATGGACATCAACCTGGTGGTGGTCGTGGCGTTCTTCGGCAGCTATGCCGGCGACCAGCTGTGGTACTTCCTGGGACGCAAGCACGGGCGCAAGCTGCTGGCGCGCAAGCCGCGCTGGCAATTGATGGGCGATCGGGCGCTGGAGCATATCCGCAAGCATCCGGACATCTGGGTGCTGAGTTTCCGCTTCGTTTACGGCCTGCGTACCGTGATGCCGGTGGCCATCGGCCTGTCGGGATATCCGCCGGGACGTTATCTGTTGCTCAACGGCATTGGCGCGGCGATCTGGGCCGCCGCCCTGGCCGCCGCGGCCTATCACTTCGGCGCCGTGCTCGAAGGCATGCTGGGCAGCATCAAGAAGTACGAACTGTGGGTACTCGGCGCCTTGCTGGTCCTGGGTTTTGCCCTGTGGCTGCGCCGCCGCTTCAAGAATGCGCGACTGGCCAAGGCGATCTACGAAGCCGAACAGGTCAAGCAGAACGAGCAGAGCGATTGCTGCAAGTCTAAGACGCCAGTCGAGTAAGACGACCCCGGCAGCAGTAAAACGCAATGCCACTGAGCAGGCTGTAACTGATCAGGCCGACCCAGCCCAAGGCGCTGGCCGGCCACAGCCCGACCAGAGGCGCCAGCCACACCAGCGGCAGGTTCGACGCCAGCCGCAGCGGCTCCCTCTTCAGCGCCCACGGGCGATTCTCCAGCACCACCCCCAATACGAACAGACCAAAGGCCACGGCGCTCCAGCCCAGCATCAGGTAGCTGCCAAGAGCCGCGTACACCGCGCATCGTCAGCAAACTGCAGATTGGCCCACACCGGGTTCCAGCTGGCCAGGGGCGTGGTGACGCCGAAGACCACCGGCTCGTTGTCGTCCGCCTCCTGAAAGGTGCCGAACAGCCGGTCCCAAATAATGAACACGCCGCCGTAGTTGCGATCCATGTAGAGAGCGTCCGCGACCCGATAGTTGTTCCCCCGCCAGCGGTCGGCCAGCAGCTCGAGGACTATCAGCACGAAGAAGAACTGCGCCGCATACAGAATGAAATTCATCACACGACCTGATCGCAATCCTGATCGAAGATTAGGTCGGGCGGCGGGATAACCCTATGGCAACGGGCGACAAATTAGTGGACATTTAACGCCATGAATCTGGAGAAAAAACCATGAGCAAAAAAGTTGCAGTGATCCTTTCCGGCTGTGGCGTCTACGACGGTGCCGAGATCCATGAAAGCGTCATCACCCTGCTGCGCCTGGACCAGCGTGGCGCCCAGGTGCAGTGCTTCGCCCCGAACATCGCCCAGCTGCATGTGATCAACCACCTGACCGGCGAAGAGATGCCCGAATCGCGCAATGTCCTGGTGGAATCGGCGCGCATCGCCCGCGGCCAGGTCAAAGACATCCGCGAGGCCAACGCCGAAGACTTCGACGCACTGATCGTGCCTGGCGGTTTTGGCGCGGCGAAAAACCTTTCCAACTTCGCCGTGGAAGGGGCCGGCTGCACGGTCCAGCCGGATGTCCTGGCGCTGACCGAAGCCTTCGCCGAAGCCGGCAAGCCGGTGGGTCTGATCTGCATCTCGCCGGCATTGGCGGCGAAGATCTATGGCCCGGGCGTCACCTGCACCATCGGCAACGACGCCGACACCGCGGCCGCCGTCAGCAAGATGGGCGCGACCCATGCAGAGTGCACCGTCGGCGACATCATCGAGGACAAGGCGCGCAAGCTGGTCAGCACCCCGGCCTACATGCTCGCGCAGTCCATCAGCGAAGCCGCGGCCGGAATCAATAAGCTGGTGGATCGGGTGCTGGAACTGACCCACGAAAACGACGAATAACCCAAAAGCCGTGGCGAGCGGCAAACGCCCTCGCCTCGCGGGAATTGTCAGGCCTGACGCGCCAGCCGCGTCAGGATCCGGTCCAGGGCATTGGCGAAGGCCTGCTTCTCGCGATCCCCATAAGCGCCTTGCCCGCCACCGACCTGCCCCTGCTCGCGCAGATCGGTAAACAGGTTACGCACCGCCAGCCGCTCGCCCATGTTCTGCGCATCGAACTCCTTGCCCCGCGGGTCGAGGGCGGCGACGCCCTTCTTCACCAGCCGGTCGGCCAGGGGCACATCGCTGCAGATCACCAGTTCGCCCGGCATCGCGTGTTCCACCAGATAATCGTCAGCCGCATCCGGGCCGCTGGGCACCACGATCAGCTTGACGCAGGCAAAGGCCGGCTTGATCTGCGGCTGCCCCGCCACCAGCACCAGCTCAAACTGGCGCTTGAGGGCAAACCTCACCACCTGATCCTTCGCCGCCTTGGGGCAGGCGTCGGCATCGATCCACACACGCATTGCGTGACTCCTCCTGAAAAGCATCGCGGGCAAGCCTCGCGCCTACAGTTCTCGATGAACCGTAGGCGCAAGGCTTGCCCGCGATAATGAGCGAAACGGATGCCTCAGGAAACCTGGGTCCGCCGTTTCTCGGCGATGCGGCTGCGACTGTAGAGCACGATGATCGCCACGATCGCCACCGCCTGGGCCGTCAGCGAGTAGGCATCGGCGTGAATGCCCAGCCAGTCGAAGTCGAAGAACGCCACCGGCCGCGTACCGAAGATTCCGGCCTCCTGCAGCGCCTTGACACCATGCCCGGCAAACACCACCGACAAGGCGCACAGCAACGCCGCGTTGATGCCGAAGAACAGCGCCAGCGGCAGCTTGGCCGAACCGCGCAGGATCACCCAGGCCAGGCCGACCAGCAGCACCAGCGCCGTGGCGCCGCCGGCCAGCACTGCGTTGTGGCCTGCCGGGCCGGCCTGCAACCACAGGGTTTCGTAGAACAGGATCACTTCGAACAGCTCGCGATAGACCGAGAAGAACGCCAGCACCGCAAAACCGAAACGGCCGCCGCCGCCCACCAGGCTGCTCTTGATGTAGTCCTGCCAGGCCGCCGCGTGCCGGCGGTCGTGCATCCACACGCCGAGCCACAGCACCATGACACTGGCGAACAAGGCCGTGGCGCCTTCCAGCAACTCGCGCTGGGAGCCGCTGACGTCGATCACATACGCCGCCAGCGCCCAGGTCGCCAGGCCGGCCAGCAACGCCAGCCCCCAACCGACGTTGACGCTGCGTACCGCCGATTGCTGGCCGGTATTGCGCAAGAAGGCCAGGATCGCCGCCAGCACCAGAATCGCTTCCAGGCCTTCGCGCAGTAGGATCAGCAGGCCGGAAATGTAGCTCAGGGACCAGCTCAGGCCGTCGCTGCCCAGCAGGCCCGCCGACTCTTTCAGCTTGGCCTTGGCGGCATCCAGGCGCTGCCCGGCCTGCTCTGCCGGCAAGCCGTCCTGCAGCGCCTGACGGTAGGCCATCAGGGCTTTCTCGGTGTCCTTGCGCACATTGGCATCGACGTTGTCGAGGGAGCTTTCCACCAGCTCGAAGCCTTCCAGGTACGCCGCCACCGACAGGTCGTAGGCCTGTTCGCGGTCACCGGCGCGGTAGGCGGCCAGGCTCTTGTCCAGGGTCGAGGCGGTGTAGTCGAGCAGTTGCGCCGGGCCGCGCTTGACCTGTGGCGGCTGGGCGCGCTGGGCACGGAAGGTGGCCGCGGCCTGCGGCCCTTCGGCGACCTGCACTTCGCTTGGGGTCTGGCGGGCCAGGTCGGCGAGGTTGTAGCTCTTGTCACCCTTCGCCGCGGTCGGGTCGGCGGTGAAGCCGGCGATATAGGTCGCCAGGTCCCAGCGCTGGCGGTCATCCAGCTGATCGGCGAACGACGGCATGTCGGTGCCTTCGACGCCCAGGCCAAGGGTGTTGTAGATCGCGTAGAGGCTCAGGTGATCCGTGCGCGCCGCATCCCGCAGGTTGGCCGGTGGCGGCGTCAGGCCGACCCCAGCCGGGCCATCGCCGGCACCGGTGTCGCCGTGACACACCGAACAATGCTGGGCATACAAAGGCGCGCCACGGCTCGGGTCTGGAGTGATGATCGGCGCCTGGCTGACCTCATAGGCCACCGCCAGCTTGGCGCCCAGCTGCCGCGCCTGGCGGGCGACGAGAGCGCCGTCCGCCTTGGCCTTGACCGCGTCGTTCAGGCTAGCGATGCCCTGCTCCAGCTCGGCCTTCTCCGGCTTGGCCGGCAAATCGGCGACCAGCCCCTGCAACACGCCGAGAAACTCGACCTGTTCACGGTACTCGGAGTCGTCAATGACCTTGCCCGCCTCGACCGTCGGTGGGTAGTCCGCGCCAATGTAGTCGAGCAGGTGCAGCGCCTTGGGCGCGCCTTCTACGGTGTCCGCCAGCAGGTTGACGCTGCACAGGGCCAATACCGGCAGCACGAGCCACGCCAGGAAACGGGAGGGGGCAGTCATGAACGAATCTCAAATGGAAATACGAAGTAACACATTGTTCACTTCCAATGAGTTTCACTCAAGCTCTGTCATACAGACACCCAGGCGCCGTGGTTCCTGATGCCGGGCCAAAGCCTTGAATCACCTGGGGTCCGGGGTTTCCTGAACAAAGATGAAATAAATCCGGGCGCGGCCGGGACGGGTTAATGCTCGCGGTTTCCCTGAGGCGCACGCACAAAAAAGGCGCCCTCGATGGGCGCCTTTTTTATGTGACCAGCCTCTTAGACCGGCGCTTTGCGAATGGTCGCCAGCAACCCGGCGGCGCCAAGGAACAGACCGGCGAAGGTGCGGTTCATGCGCCGTTGCTGGGTAGGCGTGCGCAGCAGGCGCAGGACCTTGGAGGCCAGGCCGGTGTAGCCGGCCATGACGATCAGGTCGACGGCAATCATGGTCGCGCCGAGGATCAGGTACTGCTTCACCAGCGGTGCGTGGGGATCGATGAACTGCGGCAGGACCGCCAGCATGAACACCAGCGCCTTGGGGTTGCTGATGTTGACCAGGAACCCGCGGAACACCAGCGCCAGGGGTTTGCCGATCGGCCGGATCGCGGCGTCGTCGCTCAGGTCGCTGGGCAGCGCGCGCCACTGTTTGACCGCGAGGTAGACCAGGTAAGCCACGCCGAACCATTTGATCGCGTAAAAGGCGGTCGAAGATGCCGCGAGAATCGCCCCCACGCCGGCCGCGACAATCGCAATCTGCATGGCCAGGCCCAGTTGCAGGCCCAGGGCGTTCCAGTAACCGCGCCAGAAACCGTATTGCAGACCGCAGGACATTGACGCAATCGCGCCGGCCCCCGGGGAAAGGCTGATCACCCAGCAGGCGGCAAAAAACGCCAGCCATGTCTCAAGAACCATCGCACACCTCGGCTCGAATTCGTCGTAGACGCCTAAGCTAATGCGCCGGCGGGCGGATGACCATAGATTTTTGTCGGACAGGCATCGCCGACCGACTGTAGCCACTGCCGAAGGCTGCGATAGGCCGGGGTCGCGCTCGACACGCAGGAGCTTCCTGCGATCTCAAGAGCACGTCTGCATCGCAGCCGATCGCAGCCTTGCGATGCTCGGCAGCGGCTACAGAGACGGCGCAGCAGGACTATTTCTCGCCGGAGCCTATCGACAGCGCATCGCTACCGCGCCAGCGGCGCACCGAACGCTGGAAGAACAGACTGTTGGGCACTTGCACCATGACGCCGCCGGTGCCGGCTTCCTCGGCCTCGATCAACGAGGTGTACAGCAGGTTGATTGCCACCACCCGGCCCTTGATGCCAGGTTTGTCGAGGGTATCCACCAGTTCGACCACATCGCCGATGCGGAACGGGCCCACGGTGAAGATCAGGATGGCGCAGAGCAGGTTGGACAGCACGCTCCACATGGCGAAGAAGGCCACCGCAGCCACGGCGACAAAACCGGACAGGGCAGTCCAGAGCACCGTCGCCGACACCCCGAGCCGCTCCAGGACGAAGATCAGCGCGCTGCCCATGATCAGCCAGCGCAAGCCGCCGCGCAGCGGCATCAGCAACTGCGGCGGGAACGGGTAACGTTCACCCAGGCGGGTCAGGCAGCGGGCGACAAACCGCTGGGTGACGTAGCCAGCCAGCAGGATCAGCAGGATTTGCACGGTGACCCACAGCGGCTCGACCCACGTGATAGGCACAGGCAACTTGAACGCTTCCATCAGGACAAGGCTTCCAGTTCCGCCTGCATGCTTTCCAGCAGTTCCAGGGCTTCCATCCAGGCCTCTTCCAGTTCGCCTTCGCGCACCTTCAGCCTGGCCTGCTCGGCCAGCAGATCACGCAACTCGTCCTTGCGCGCGGCTTCGTAGATACCACTGTCGCCGAGGCTGGCTTCGATTTTCGCCAGCCGCTCGTGGACCTTGCCCAGCTCGGTTTCCAGCTTGTCGGCTTCGCGCTTGTGCGGGGCCAGCTGCTGGCGCAGGGCCGCGGCGGCCTGGCGCTGGGCCTTCTTGTCGGTTTTGTCCGGATTGACCGTGGTCGTGCTGACCGGCGCGTTGCGCTGGCGGTAGTCCACCAGCCAGCGCGCGTAGTCGTCCAGGTCGCCGTCGAACTCTTCGACCTTGCCGTCGGCCACCAGGTAGAAGTTGTCGGTGGTGCTTTTCAGCAGGTGACGGTCGTGGGAGACCACCAGCACCGCGCCGCTGAACTCTTGCAGGGCCATGGTCAGGGCCAGGCGCATCTCCAGGTCCAGGTGGTTGGTCGGTTCGTCGAGCAGCAGCAGGTTCGGGCGGTCCCAGGCAATCAGGGCCAGGGCCAGGCGCGCCTTTTCGCCACCGGAGAAATTCAGCACCGGCTCGTCGATACGCGCGCCGCGGAAGTCGAAACCACCGAGGAAGTCGCGCAGGGTCTGCTCGCGCTCGGTCGGCGCCAGGCGCTGCAAATGCAGCAACGGGCTGGCCTTGGCATCGAGCGAGTCCAACTGATGCTGGGCGAAATAACCAACCACGGTATTCTCGCCGCGAGTCAGGCGACCGCCCAGCGGCGACAGCTCGCCGGAGAGGTTCTTGATCAGGGTCGACTTGCCCGCACCGTTGGGGCCGAGCAGACCGATGCGCGCACCCGGGGTCAGTTGCAGCTTGACCTTCTCCAGTACGGTCTTCTCGCCGTAACCCAGGCGGGCATCGGACAGATCGAGCAGCGGGCTGGAGATCTTTTCCGACTCGCGGAAAACGAAGTCGAACGGCGAGTCGACGTGGGCGGCGGACAGCTCTTCCATCCGCTCCAGCGCCTTGATCCGGCTCTGGGCCTGGCGGGCCTTGGTGGCCTGGGCCTTGAAGCGCGCAATGTACTTTTCCATGTGCGCGCGTTGCGCCTGCTGCTTCTCGTAGGCTTGCTGCTGTTGCGCCAGACGTTCGGCACGGGCGCGCTCGAAGGCGCTGTAGCCACCGCGATAAAGGGTGATCTTGCGCTGATCGACGTGAGCCACATGGTCGACCACGGCATCGAGGAAATCGCGGTCGTGGGAAATCAGCAGCAAGGTGCCGGGGTAGCCCTTGAGCCAGTCCTCCAGCCAGAGGATCGCATCGAGGTCCAAGTGGTTGGTCGGTTCGTCGAGCAACAGCAGGTCCGACGGGCACATCAGCGCCTGCGCCAGGTTCAGGCGCATCCGCCAGCCACCGGAGAAGTCGCCGACCTGGCGGTCCATCTGCTCGTTGCTGAAACCCAGGCCGGCCAGCAGCTTGCGCGCCCGGGCGTCGGCGGTATAACCGTCGGCGCTGTCCAGCTCGGCATGCAGGCGCGCCAGGGCCGCACCGTCATGGGCCGCTTCGGCGGCGGCCAGCTCACGCTGCACCTGACGCAGGCGCAGGTCGCCATCGAGCACGTAGTCGACCGCCAGCCGCTCGAGGGTATCGACCTCCTGGCGCATATGGGCGATGCGCCAGTCGGCGGGCAGGAAGCAGTCGCCCGAATCCGGGTGCAACTCGCCACGCAGCAAGGCGAACAGGCTGGATTTGCCGGCGCCGTTGGCACCGATCAGGCCGGCTTTCTGGCCGGCGTGCAGGGTCAGCTCGGCGTCTTCTAGCAGACGTTGCGGACCACGCTGTAAAGTCAGGTTCTGAAGTCGAATCATAATGGCGGCGGAGTCTACCAGCTTCGTTCGCAACTGGCGCGAGTAGCACTATGTCCTCTGACCTGTGGAGCTTCACCCTCAAGACCTACGCCCGCCCGGGCGTCGAAGAAGCCTGCCTGAACCTTCAGGCGGCCGGGGCCAATGTCTGCCTTCTACTCTGCGCGGCCTGGCTCGGCGCACGCGGGGTGGCCTGCACTTCGCAGCGCCTGCAACAGCTGCGAACCCTGGGCCAGCCCTGGCACGACGAAGTCGTCAGGCCGCTGCGCGAGCTGCGCACGCAATGGCGCCCGGCCGCGAGCGCGGATCCGGAACTGGCGATCTTGCGCGAACAGGTCAAGGCATTGGAACTGGAGGCCGAGCGGCAACTGCTGCTGCGCCTGGAGGCGCTGGCGGGAGAATGGTCGGAGGGTGAAGCGCAGGATCTGACGGACTGGCTGGAAGGACTGGCGGCCGAAGCCGCCAACCTCAACCGCGACGCGCTGCAGGCGCTGCGCGTCGCGGTGACCGGCGCTTAGGAAGCGCTGGTTGGCGTGGTGCTGGCGGGAGCGGCAGTCGGAGCTGGCGCAGCAGTCGCCGCTGGAGCTGGCGAAGAGACCGGTGCCGCCGGCTTGGCTGCCGGAGTTGCCGGGGTGGCTGGTTTGGCGGCCGCTGGAGCGGTGGCCGGTTTGGCAGCAGCAGGCTTGGCGGCGACTGGCTTCTTCGCGGCTGGTTTTGCAGCCGGCTTGGCAGCAGGTTTCACCGCAGGCTTGGCGGCTGGTTTTGCTGCAGCCGGTTTAGCGGCTGCTGGCTTGGCGGCAGTGGAAGCCGCTGGCTTGGCTGCTGCAGGTTTAGCTGCCGGTTTGGCCGCGGGTTTCGCTGCTGCCTTCACCGGAGCTTTGGCCGCAGCCGGTTTGGCGGCCGGCTTCGCAGCCGTTTTTGCCGCTACCGGTTTAGCCGCTGGCTTGGCCGCTGCAGGCTTGGCCGCTGCGGTTTTAGCCGCTGGCTTGGCGGCGGGTTTGGCCGCTGGCTTGGCGGCGGGTTTGGCCGCTGGTTTTGCTGCTGGCTTGGCAGCGGGTTTCGCTGCAGCCGGTTTGGCAGCCGCCGTTTTCGCAACGGGTTTGGCAGCAGGTTTCGCAGGTGCTTTTGCAGCAGCCGGTTTAGCCGCTGGCTTGGCAGCTGCAGGTTTGGCTGCGGCGGTTTTTGCCACTGGCTTGGCGGCAGGTTTGGCAGCCGGTTTGCTGGCAGCTTTTGCCGGTGCTTTTGCCGCCGGCTTGGCTGCGGCTTTCTGTGCTGGAGCGGCGGCCGGTTTGGCGGAGCGAGTGCTCAGCACCTTGGCTGCGGCTTCTTTCACACGACCGACGCCCTGGGCCAGTTTCAGGCTTTCCTGAGCGTCGCGCTTGAGTTGCAGAATGTAGGCGCGGGTTTCGGATTGACGTGCCTTGAGTGCATCGAGCAGGTCTTCAAGTTCTTTCACTGCGTCCTTGGCTTTGGCTTGTGCCTTGGCCTTGCCGGCCGCCGCGGCGTCCTGCAATTTGGTGCGCGATTTGTGCAGTTTTTCCTGTGCCTTACCGCGTTGCTTTTCCAGTTTGGCGAGCAGTTTTTCAGCATCAGCCAAGGCTTGGGAACAAGCGTTTTCCAAATGTTCGAGCAGGCTGCTCGAAAGCTGTTGGAGCAAATGCAACGGAGTATTTACAGGCTTCTTATTGGCCGACATGGTTTACCTCCTGGCTGACGTGAGTTGCGGCTCATACTAGACCTCTGCTGCTACCGCCGCTAGGGCATGTTGACAGTATCGAATGCCATGCGTTGCAGAGGATCGAAAATGTTCTTCGCGCACAAGAAAGTTACTCACCAGCCGCCACATCCACACTGGCATAATCCACCTCGTCTCAGGCCGGAGAACGCCCATGTCGCGTTACCTTTTTTTATCCTTATGTGTGTTGTTGCCACTGGCTCAGGCCGCCGAAGATTCGCAGAAAAACGATGCTCACGATCTCGCCTACAGCCTGGGCGCCAGCCTCGGTGAACGCCTGCGCCAGGAGGTGCCGGACCTGCAGATCCAGGCATTGGTGGAGGGCTTGAAACAGGCCTACCAAGGCAAGCCCCTGGCACTCAAGGACGAGCGTATCGAACAGATCCTCGCCCAGCATGAAGCACAGGTCGGCGAGCAAGCGGACAAGCCGCGAATCGAAGTGGCGCTGGAAAACGAACAGCGTTTTCTCTCGGCCGAAAAGTCCAAGCCGGGCGTACGCGAACTGGAGAACGGCATCCTGTTGACCGAGCTGGCACCCGGCAACGGAGTACGGCCGGGAGCCAATGGTTCGGTACAGGTTCGCTACACCGGACGCCTGCCTGATGGCACGGTGTTCGATCAGAATCAGCAGCCGCAGTGGTTTCGCCTGGACAGTGTGATTGCCGGATGGCGCAGCGCCTTACAGCAGATGCCGACGGGGGCGAAGTGGCACCTGGTGATTCCTTCGGCCCAGGCTTACGGCGCCGACGGCGCGGGCGACCTGATCGCGCCTTACACCCCCCTGGTGTTTGAAATCGAGCTGCTGGGGGCTACCGGTTAGGGGGGCGCAGAAACGAAAAACGGTGCGCAATGCGCACCGTTTCGGTAAAGCTTTCGCTGCAAGTCAGGCCTGAACGGCGGCCTCTTCCTTGTGAGCGTTGTGCAGCACTTCGATCAGGCAATCTTCCAACTCGAAGCGTTCATGCAGCAGACCACCCAGCTCCTTGAATTTCTCCGCCACGCATTTTCCTTCGTCGCACAGATCGTTGAACGCCAGCAACTTTTCAGTGATGACATCGATCCGTGGATAAATGGTTTCGGCCAGTTCGAGCCCGCGCTGGTCATTGAAGGCCTTGGCCTCGCCGGTCAACTGCTCGTAGATTTCAAAGTGGCCGGCGGAGACGTAGTCCACCAGGATTGCGCAGAACTCCTGCAGCGGCTGTCGATTTTCAGCCAGCGTCTCAGGCTCCGCGCCGAGAGCATCATAGGCCCGAACCAGTTCGTGACGCTCCTGCAACCAGCGATCGATCAGCAGATGCACTCCACCCCAGCGTTCCTGAGCATTCTGACAACTTTCGAGCATGGCGATCTCTCTTCCCTTATGGGTCATGCCGCTCTGAATCCGCCACTGGACTGAACATCAGCATCCGGCCAGGCAGAACAGCATCGAGCAACGTAATTGCGGTGACACGTGCGGGCCAGATTATGCCCGCTCGACAGCCGCTTCAAGGTACGCAGGAGATAAAGTTCATACAAGTGTTTAATCTTGCGCCCCATCGCAAATCGACGACTCAGGTCGCGGCCGCCCTGCGCCGGCCCCATGGTAGAAGCCGCGCCAGACGATAGGCGCTCAAAATCATCACAGCGATGAAAAACAGCAGGCTCCACTCCGCGGCACTCATGTCCAGCAACGTCCAGGTGACCTCCGCGCACTGCGCGGTCCCGGTGAAAACCAGCTGCAAGGCACGCCCCCAGGACAGGTTGCCGAGCATGAACGGCATGTCCGGCAAGCACGCCAGCAACTGATCCGAAGGAATGTTCTGCAATAGCACATGGCGCCCTGCCGTAACGACACCCGCCAGGCTGCAGAGCAGCTCCAGCATCCAGTACAGGGCACTCGCCGGGTATTGTGGCCCCTGCAGGGCCGCGACCAGGCTGATCGAGGTCAACAGCAACGCGAAGAAACGTTGCGCCACCCACAACAGGCAAGGCTCGAGCCCAACCCCGAACTCCAGGTGAAACGAAGCCCACAGGGCCAAGGCACCGGTAAAAAACACAAGGGAGAACAGCAAGCGTGAGCCGGCCAGCGACATGGTGTATCCACAACGGAAGAAACAGGCTGCCACGGTAGAGAAAGCGCTCGGCCCTTTCAAGGCGCGCCATGACAAGATCGAGCGCGGCAAACCGGCACAGAGGCCAGATCGGGGGGGAGTCGCTGGACGGGCCGCCCCTCCGGGGACGGCCCAGCCTTGCGGGTTTATACCCTGGCGGGCACCGGCAGCGGCGATGCCAGGAGGCGCTCGTCCAACAGCCCCAGACCTTCCTGGAACAGCTGGTTGCTGCGCTCGGTATCGCCCAGCTGCGCCAGCAACCGGGCCAGCTCGGCACAAGCTTCAGGGTTGCGCTGCAGGCGCAGGCTGCTTTCCAGGTAGTCCCGCGCCTTGCCCCAGAGACTGGTTTGCAGGCACAGGCGGCCCAGGGTCAGCAGCAGGCTCGGGTCGTTCGGGTGGTCTTTGAGGCACTGCTCGGCGAACTGCAGTTGCCGCGCCGGGTCACTGCCCCGCAGCAAGCCGTAAAGCCGCGCCAGATGGCTGTCGTACTTGCGCTTGAGAGCGACGCGCAGCACTTCTTCGGCCTCGGCCCCGGCGCCCAATTGCCGCAGTTGCTCGGCGTAGGCCAGCACCAGCTGCGGTTCCTGACGCTGAGCCGCGGTCAGTTGCTGCCAAGCGCGGTTGAGCGATTGCAGGCCGACCGTACCGTCCTCTTCGCGATGTGCCGCAAGGGTCAGGTTCTCGCCCCAGGCCCGACGTTCCAGCTCGGCCAGTTCATTAGCGGGCAGGACCTTGTCCTTGCGCAGCTCGGGCAACAGGCGAATCACCGCCGACCAGTCGCCCCGCTGTTGATGCAGACGCTGCAACTGCCGCAGCACCTGGACACTATGCGGATGACGCTCGTGCATGGCTTGCAGGGTACTCAGGGCGCCTTCGGTATCACCGCGATCGGTCTGCAGTTGGGCATGACTCAAGGCCACCGCCAACTCAGCCTGGGGCTGGCGCTCGAGGGCACGCTCCAGCAGGCTGTCGCACTGCTCGTAATTTCCCAGCTCGTTCGCCGCCCGCGCCGCGCCGAGGTAGTAAAGGAGAGGCTGACGCTCGGCTTCTGCGGCACGAAGCAAGTGCTTCTGGGCGCTGGCCCAGCGGCCTTCGGCAAGATCCATCTGGCCTTGTTCGATGGCAATCTGCACGCGACGGCTGCGGTTGCGCCGCGACCAGGGATTGACCACGCCGCTGGAGGCCATCACCAGTTCGATCAGTGCCTTGATACCCCAGATCACCAGCCAGATCACCGCGATCAGTGCCAGGGTCGCCCATAGGCTCGACTCATAGCGGAAGCTGTCGTAGGCAATCAGGATGTACCCGGAATGCTCGGCAATCGCCAACCCCAGCAATCCCGAGGCGGCGATCACCAGGAACAGAATCACGTACAGGCGCTTCATGGGCTGGTCTCCTGCGGGGCATTCGCAGCAGGTTTGGCCAGTGGTTTCACCGACTCTTCAGCGCTCAGGTTGCGTCGCTCAAGGTAGGCCTGAACGGCGCTCAGGGTCTTGGCCAAGTCCGGCGTCTGCACGGTGACCGGCTGTTTGCTCAGTTCGGACACGCGCTCGAGCATGAGTTTGCTCTGCGGATTGTCCTGATTGAAGTTGCCCTTCAACACGTCGCGAGCTTCCGCCAGGGCCTGGGTGTACACCGGCGCCTGGCCGTTCAGGGCCGCCCATTGCGCCTGCTCCAGGGCCAGGCTCAAGGCCAGGCGCACCTGCGTCAGGCTTTGCCCGGCGAGCAGCGGCCGCACATTCTTGTCCGCGTTGAAGTCGATACGAATGTAACGCGAGATCTGGTCCCACCATTGCGCCCAGCGGCTGGCGCCGTCACCGTCGGCGGTCAGGCCCAGCAACGAATCGCCACGGTCGCGGTACTCGGGGGCCAGCTCGGTGAGCTCGGTCACCTGATCGCGCAGTGCGCCCAGTTGCAGGAACAGCCCGGTGCGATCCGGTTGTTCGGTACTGCGCAGCGCCGCAAGGCTCTTGGCCAGCTGTTCGCGCGCGGCGAAAGAACCGGGATCGTTCTGCTCGCGCAGGATCTCGTCAGCCCCCTGCACCAGGGCCTGGGCGCTGCTGATGTCCTGCAAGGCCGAAAGACGCAGGCTGGCCAGACGCAACAGATGTTCCGCCTCGGCCAGACGCCAGTCCTTGCGGCTGGCACCCAGCACGCTCTCCAGCTTCTGACTGAGTCGCTGCTGGTCGCCCTGCAACTGCGCGACCAGACGACGGCGCTCTTCCAGCTCATCGGCCGCCGGCAACTGCTCCAGACGCGCCGTCAGGCGCTGCTCGTTGAGCTTCAGGCTCTGCGCCTCGTCACCCAGGGCCTGCAACTGCCCCAGCTGCTGTTGATTGTTGGCCTGCAGGCTGCGCACCTGCCAGACACCCCAGCCGCCGGCAGCGACGCCGGCCGCCCCCAGCAGCAGGGCGAGGATCGCCAACCCGTTGCCACGGCGCTGCGGAGCAGGGATTGCGGGTTCAGCCGGTGCATCGATTACCGGCTGGACATCATCTTTAGGCAAGGCTGTTTCGCTCACGTATCCATCCTTTGCGTTTAGAGAACGGGCACGGGTTGCTCCCGTAGCGCCGTTAGCAAGGCCGCGGCGCTGGCGCCACGACAATCCACAACTTTCTCGGCCCCGGCGGCACGCGCTATCTCGGCAACTCGGGGGCTCGGTACAAACAACGGCAGCCGCGCCACCTGTGGCCAGGCCTCGCCGGCCAACTGCTGCAAGTGCTCGAAACCCTGCCCACTGCTGACCACCAGCCCATTCAAGCGTTCAGCTCGAATGCGTTGCATCAGGACCCCGTCGGCATAGCGCGGCAGGTCGCGGCGGTACAGCTCCAGATAATCGACACTAGCACCTTGGCCGCGCAAACGCTCAGCCAGCAGCTCGCGGCCACCCTCCCCGCGCACAATCAGCACCCGCGGGTCGGGCCGTGCAATAGCCTCGCGCAACTGGGGAAGTTCAAGCAAGGCTTCGCTGTCATCGCCTTGCTCGGGGAAAAAAACATCCAGGCCGTGATCGGCCAGAATCTGCGCCGTGCCGGCGCCCACACTGAACCAGCACTGGCTCGGCGGCTGCGGCCAGAACTGCTCGAGCAGTTGCACAGCCATTCGCGCGGCCGGCTTGCTGACCACGATCACCGCGCAGTACCGGTGCAACTCAAGCATCCTGGCGCGTTGGGTATCGCCAACAGGCAGGGCTTGGATTTCCAGCAATGGCAGGCTGCTGCTGAACACCCCCGCTTCGCCCAGAACCTCAGCCAGCAGCGCCGACTCGTCCGTGGGCCGGGTCAGCAGCACACGCCAGTCGCTCACTCTTCGCCAGCCTCGCCATAGACCGCGCGCAGAATATCGTCGGCGCCCTGGGCCAGCAGATCCTCCGCGACCTGCACGCCGAGGGCCGCCGCAGCGCTACGTGGAGCACGGGCCTCGGCGCTGAGCAGCACACCGCCGCTCGGTTCACCGACCAGGCCACGCAGCCACAGCTGATCGCCTTCGAGTACCGCATAGCAGGCGATCGGTACCTGGCAGCCGCCATTCAGATGCTTGTTGAGGGCCCGCTCGGCGGTGACTCGATCCGCGGTATCGACATGATGCAGTGGCGCCAGCAGCTTATGGATCTCGCTGTCGGCCGTGCGGCATTCGATGCCCACCGCGCCCTGGCCGCCAGCCGGAAGGCTGTCGTCGACGCTGATCGAAGAGCTGATGCGATCTTCGAAGCCAAGACGGATCAAGCCCGCAGCGGCCAGGATGATGGCGTCGTACTCACCGGCGTCGAGCTTGGCCAGGCGAGTATTGACGTTGCCGCGCAGGAAGCGGATCTGCAGGTCCGGACGACGAGCCAGCAACTGCGCCTGGCGACGCAGGCTGGAGGTGCCCACCACGCTGCCCACGGGCAGGTCGTCGAGACTGGAATAGGTATTGGAGACAAAGGCATCGCGCGGGTCTTCACGCTCGCAGATGCAGAACAGGCCCAGGCCTTCAGGGAAGTCCATGGGCACGTCTTTCATCGAATGCACGGCGATATCCGCTTCGTTTTCCAGCAGCGCGGTTTCCAGCTCCTTGACGAACAGTCCCTTGCCGCCGATTTTCGACAACGGCGAGTCGAGCAGCTTGTCGCCGCGACTGACCATGGGCACCAGCGTCACGATCAACCCTGGGTGAGCGGCTTCCAGACGAGCTTTGACGTATTCGGCTTGCCACAAGGCCAAGGCACTTTTGCGGGTAGCGATGCGGATTTCGCGAGAGGACATGGATCAATCCGTACTGATGAAAATACGGCAGATGATAACAGCTCAGCCAAATCAGCTTTGACTTGTATCAGGAACTACAGCCCCTCCCTGGCTGCAGGAACATTGTGGGCGGGGCGCATGACCCGCCCGGCCGCCCGGATCTAGAGCTGCTGCATCATCTTGCGCACGCCGGCCACATGCCGTCGGCTGACGATCAACGCATCGCCATTGAGGCCTTTGAGGAACAGCTGGAAATGCCCCAGCGGCGTACGCTGCAGGCGTTCGATGCGTTCACGGGCCACCAGGGCGTTGCGATGGATGCGCACGAAACGCTCACCAAACTCGTCCTCCAGCGCCTTGAGGGGTTCGTCCAGCAGGACTTCGCCGCTTTCATGGCGCAAGGTCACGTATTTGTGGTCGGCAATGAAATAGACGACCTGATCCAGCGGGATCAGCTCGATGCCTTTGCGGGTCCGCGCACTGATATGGCTGCGAGGGCCGCTGCCGCTTTCCGCGGCGGGCCGAGTCAGGGCCGCCAGCTGGACCCGGTTGGGGCGGTCGGCCTTTTTCAGCGCCTCGAGCAGATGCTCGGAACGCACCGGTTTGAGCAGGTGACCTACCTCGCTGACATCAAAAGCCTCGAGGGCGAATTCATCAGGGGCGGCACAAAACACCACGGCTGGCGGCGCTTCGCGCTCACACAAACGGGCGGCAACCTGCAGGCCATCGAGACCCGGCATGCGGATGTCGAGAAGCACGATATCCGGCTTCAGGCTGTCGATCAGGGCCAATGCCTCTTCGCCATTGGTGGCGCTGGGCTCCAGGACACTGTATCCCTCAAGCTCACTGACCATGCGGCTCAGTCGCTCGCGGGCTAGGGGTTCGTCATCAACGATCAGGACATTCATATTGCGCTGGATTCCTGCGTGAGTCTCGCACAAGGATAGCGTAGACAGGTGAAGTGACGTCCGTCACGGCGATCCACGCTAAGACTAGTGCGAGGGCCAAAAAGTGCCCCACGACGGGCACCATTATTTACCCGGGCCTGCTCGATGCCGTTCAAGGCCCGCCACTGCACGACATGGTCATGGGGACTGCTGATACAGGACACAAACACCCCCTTTCTTATAGTCGGCTTCCACCCCGACCGCCTCCCTCGCGAATCGCGAGGTGGCGGCGGGACCGGAGCGCATGCGACAACGGTTGCGTGATCAGCGACCAGACTCGATGAAACATCCGGGATTGCGCTGTTCCTTCAGTCCAACTGTAGACGGTTGCCAAGACGATATTGCTCTATCGATAAATATCGTTACATCACTCCTCGCACCCCGCCTTCGCTCGCCTAGTCTCTGCGCGCTCGAGGTCGGCTACAAGCGCCCACGCCCTCCATGGCAGAAATAAAAACCTGCCGACCGGCGCCAGCTACAGGATTGGCAACCCTGTTATTATCCGCGGCAACTTTTCACCTCATTTCCCTTCCAGCCGATCACGAGCGAATTCATGAGCACTGACAAGACCAATCAGTCCTGGGGCGGCCGCTTCAGTGAGCCCGTCGACGCCTTCGTCGCCCGCTTCACCGCCTCCGTCACTTTCGACCAGCGCCTCTATCGTCACGACATCATGGGCTCGATCGCCCACGCCACCATGCTGGCCAAGGTCGGCGTACTGACCGATGCCGAACGCGACAGCATCATCGACGGCCTGAAAACCATCCAGGGCGAAATCGAAGCCGGCACCTTCGACTGGCGCGTCGACCTGGAAGACGTGCACATGAACATCGAAGCACGCCTGACCGACCGCATCGGCGTCACCGGCAAGAAGCTGCACACCGGCCGCAGCCGCAACGACCAGGTGGCCACCGATATCCGTCTATGGCTGCGCGACGAAATCGATCTGATCCTGGCGGAAATCACCCGCTTGCAAAAAGGCCTGCTGGAACAGGCCGAGCGCGAAGCCGGCACCATCATGCCGGGCTTCACTCACCTGCAAACCGCGCAGCCTGTGACCTTCGGTCATCACATGCTGGCCTGGTTCGAGATGCTCAGCCGCGACTACGAGCGCCTGGTCGATTGCCGCAAGCGCACCAACCGCATGCCGCTGGGCAGCGCCGCGCTGGCCGGCACCACCTACCCGATCGACCGCGAGCTGACCTGCCAACTGCTGGGCTTCGACGCCGTCGGTGGCAACTCGTTGGACAATGTGTCTGATCGCGATTTCGCCATTGAGTTCTGCGCCGCCGCCAGCGTGGCCATGATGCACCTTTCGCGCTTCTCCGAAGAGCTGGTGCTGTGGACCAGCGCGCAGTTCCAGTTCATCGATCTGCCCGACCGCTTCTGCACCGGCAGCTCGATCATGCCGCAAAAGAAAAACCCGGACGTTCCGGAGCTGGTTCGTGGCAAGAGCGGCCGCGTGTTCGGTGCCCTGATGGGCCTGCTGACCCTGATGAAGGGCCAGCCCCTGGCCTACAACAAGGACAACCAGGAAGACAAGGAACCGCTGTTCGACGCCGCCGACACCCTGCGCGACTCGCTGCGGGCCTTCGCCGACATGATCCCGGCGATCAAGCCCAAGCACGCGATGATGCGCGAAGCGGCACTGCGCGGTTTCTCCACCGCCACCGACCTGGCGGACTACCTGGTGCGCCGTGGCCTGCCATTCCGCGATTGCCACGAGATCGTCGGCCACGCCGTGAAGTATGGCGTGGAGACCGGCAAGGACCTGGCGGAAATGAGCCTGGAGGAACTGCGCAAGTTCAGCGACCAGATCGACCAGGACGTGTTTGCCGTGCTGACCCTGGAAGGCTCGGTCAACGCCCGTGACCACATCGGCGGCACGGCCCCGGCTCAAGTCAAGGCGGCGGTGGTTCGCGGCCAGGCGTTGCTGAGCAGCCGCTAAAAGCTAGTGCGGGCAAGCCACGCTCCAGCTTAAGAGCGCGGCTTGCCCGCAGTCAGTGACCTGAAACCTTCCTACTTCTTGCTGGCGATCATCGCCAGGAACTGCGGCATCGCCGCGTCCTTGTCCGCCGCGACCCGCTGCACATTGGGCATCTGCTCCAGGCGTGCCATCAAGGCCTTGGCTGCCGGTATCTCGGCCAGATAATCCACACCGAACAGCTTCTGCCCTACCGCGCAGGCCAGGCTCACGCTGTACAGGAAATACAGGTCCGCCACGCTCAGGCTGCTGCCCGCCACATAAGGGGCGAACTTGCCGTGCCTGGCCAACGAGGCGAACCCCTGCACCAGCTCGTTGCGGGACTTCTCCTTGATAGCCTCGGGGACCGCCATACCGAAGAACGCCTCGCCATAACAGGCCCGCGCCGGCAACTCGATGTAAAGCTCGATCTCCTTGGCCAGCGCCAGCACCTGGACACGCGCGAACGGGTCACTGGGCAGCAGCGCCGGCCCAGGCTGGCTTTCAAGGTATTCGAGGATCACGCTGGTTTCATTGATAAAGCCCTGCGCCACCCTTAGCACCGGCACCTTGCCGCGTGGGCTGATGGCCAACGCCTCAGGGCTTTGCCCGGCGTAGAACGGCACTTCTTCGAAAGGCAGATCTTTTTCCAGCAATGCCAGTTTCACCATGTTGTAGTAATTGCTGACGGCGAATCCATAAAGCTTGAGCATCACATAGCCTCCAGGCCGGGTGCGGGGTTGGCAGCCACTCTTATAGATCCTCGACAGCCGACTGGCCAGCAGCATCAGACTCCTGAATACGGGTAAACTGGCGACCTTTCCTTGAGGAGCCTGCCATGAGCGAGCCAACCCCCGGTATCAGCAACGACGACAGCGACGAAGAAGCGTTCGCCGAAAACACCCTGATCGAAGCGATCGAAAACCAGATCGAAAGCGACAACCCGCCCGCGGCCAAGGCCACCTTCAACAAGCTGACCCTGGTCGGCTATGAGCGTGACGAAATCCTCAACCTCATGGCTCACGTCCTGGCAGTGGAAATCGACGCGATCCTCGAAGAAGACCGCGCGTTCGACACCCAATGGTACGAAGCCGCGCTGCGCGCCCTGCCCGAGCTGCCGCCCGAGAAGAAATAAGCCCGCCACGCCTCGCGTCCGCCCCTGGCCGGCGCGATGGCGAGCCTTGACTACACTGGTACGCGCCCTGCGGCCAAATACCGCCGCCCAGGGGCGTAAAAGTCCGCAGCGGACACTAGACAGGCTGCCCAACTGCGGTCACCTTAAGGACGCTGTCGCCTAATTCCTAGAAAGTCTGGAGTCCTTATGTCGTATACCCCTGAGTTGGTTGCCGAACTGGAAATCCTTGCACTCTTCAACCTGGACAGTTCCCAGGAAGGCCTGAAAATCCATCAGACCGCTGCCCCCCAAGCTATCGCCGCCGCACGACGCCTATTCGAAAAAGAGCTCATTACCCAACCCGATGGTGGTTACCTGACCAGCCTGGGCCGCGATGCCGCCGAGCATGCCCAAGGCCTGCTGACCATTCTGACGGTCAAAGAAGCCGCCTGAACGCTTTCCCCTACGGCCCTCGGAATCCCCGCCTGTCGGATTCCGCGGGCAAGCTCCAGTTGTCCGCTGGAAATCTGACGTCAAAAATAAAATTCAGCTTAAAGCTCGCCCTCGACTGGCTGTAAACTCCTCCACCTATAAGACCTCCCACGTTCAAGCTTCGCGAGCCTGTTTGAATGACCCGCACCCATGAAATCCGCCCAGATCTGGACGAGGGAATCGATCGCAAGGTTCTCAGCCAGCTGCGTGCGCGCTTTCTGAAGCTCAACGAAGGGCGTCTGGATCGGGCCATGGAGGGGTTATCGCCGCGCCAGCAACTGGTGCTCAACCTGTTGCCGCTGTTCTTTCACGTCAACCACCCGTTATTGCCGGGTTATGTGTCGGGCGGCACACCCGCCGGGCTGTCGAACTACGAACCCGACACCTCAACGCTCAACGAAGCCCAGCGCCTGACCCGCTCGTTTTCCTACAAGGTCCGGCCCGGCAATGCACCGCGACCTATCCATGGCCTGTTCCTGATGGGCAGCCTGGGCACCCTGGCCCAGGCTGACCAGAGCGATATGGATGTGTGGGTCTGCCATGCGCCCGATCTCGGCGAAAACGAACTCGCCGAACTGCGCAAGAAATGCCTGCTGCTGGAAACCTGGGCCGCCAGCCAGGGTGCCGAGGCGCACTTCTTCCTGATCGACCCGAGCCGCTTTGTCCGTGGCGATCGCGACACCCAGCTGAGCTCGGACGATTGCGGCACCACTCAGCACTATCTGCTGCTGGACGAGTTCTATCGCACGGCCATCTGGCTGGCCGGGCGTACGCCACTGTGGTGGCTGGTGCCGGTGTACGAAGAAGCCCGCTACCAGCAGTACACCCATACGCTGCTGTCCAAGCGTTTCATCCCTGCCGACGAAAACCTCGACCTTGGCCATCTGGCCCATATTCCGCCGGGCGAATTCATCGGCGCCGGGCTCTGGCAGTTGTTCAAGGGCATCGAGTCGCCGTACAAGTCGGTGCTCAAGCTGCTGCTGACCGAGGTCTACGCCAGCGAACACCCGCGGGTGGAATGCCTGAGCCTGCGCTTCAAACAGGCGGTGTTCGCCAATCGCCTGGACCTCGACGAGCTGGATCCGTACATCGTGGTCTACCGGCGCATCGAGGAATACCTCAAGGCCCGTGGCGAACCGGAGCGCCTGGAGCTGGTACGGCGCAGCCTGTACCTGAAGGTCAACCGCAAGCTCACCGGCAACAACGGCGCGCGCAACCCGAGCTGGCAGCGCTCGCTGCTCGAACGGCTGGCCCACGAATGGGGCTGGGATCAACGCCAGCTGGCAATGCTCGACAGCCGCAGCCAGTGGAAAGTCCGCCAGGTCAGCGCCGAACGCCGGGCCCTGGTCAATGAGCTGAACTACAGCTACCGCTTCCTGACCCAGTTCGCCCGTACCGAGCAGACCCTCGGCCTGGTCAACAAGCGCGACCTGAATATCCTCGGCCGCCGCCTGTACGCAGCCTTTGAACGCAAGGCCGGCAAGATCGAATTCATCAACCCCGGCATAGCCCCGGACCTGGCCGAAGACACCCTGACCCTGGTGCAGTCGCCCAACAAGAAAGAACCGGGGCAAACTCACTGGGGCCTGTACAACGGCAGCCTGAATGCCCTGGAGTGGGAACACTTCGCGCCGATCAAGCGCAGCCGCGAACTGCTGGAGCTGCTGACCTGGTGCCATCGCAACGGCGTGATCGACAGCAGCACGCGCCTGGCGCTGCACCCGGGCAGCAGCGACTTGAGCGAGTTCGAGCTGTTCAATCTGCTGGGCAGCCTGCAACAGACCATCGCCCTGCCCCTGGGCACCGTCAGCGAAGAACGCCTGCTGCACAGCAGCGTGCCCAGCGAAGTGCTGATCCTGGTGAATGTCGGCCGCGACCCGCTCAAGCATCACCGCGACCTGAACATCCTGATGACCACCGAGCGCACCGACTCTTTGAGCTACGCCGGGGTGCGGGAGAACCTGGTGCTGACCCTCGACCAGGTGACGCTCAACAGCTGGAACGAGGTATTAGTCGGCCGTTACGACGGCGCCCATGCCCTGCTCGACTGCCTGCGCGACTACCTCAACAACCTGCCGCGCGGCCCTGAGCAACCGAAGCTGCGAGTGCGCTGCTTCTGCCACAACCGCGCGCAGTTCATCGCCCAACGGGTCGAAGAGCTGTTCGACACGGCGCAGAACCTGTTGCTCAGCCAGCTCAACCAACGCTACCTGATCCAGGTCCAGCAGCATTACCACGTGCTGGAGTTGGTGCCGGGCCAGGTCAATCATGTGGCGCTGGCAAGCCTGCCGGCGCTGATCGACTACCTCGGCGAAGAGCAGTCGAGCTACAGCCCGCTGCACCTGGACCCGATGGCCCTGGAAGAACACGACCTGGCGCTGATCCTGCCGATGGGCCAGCCCGACTGCATCCAGGTGTTCTACCGTGTCGTCGAGGCTCAGGCCGAGCTGTACGTGCTGGATGAATTCGATGCGCTCTGGCAGCAACGCCTGCCCTACCACGACGAACAGAGCCTGTTGGTCCCCCTGCAACGCTTCCTGCAGTCGATCCTCTACCGGCGCGATGCCCAACTGCCGATGGAGGCCTCCCAGGCTCTGGTGCCGCTGGATATTTTGTATTACCAGATATTGCCCTCAGGCAGCACAAGAGCCCGTCGAATCGAGCCACGCCCGGCACCCCAGACACCAGCGAACAAAGCCTTTTATGACGTGCAGGGCATCATCGGCAAAGCCGCACCGGGGCAGGTGCAGGTCACTCTGTATTGCAATCAACGGGAGTTTTCCGAGCTGGAGCATGGCGACCAGTTGTTCGCCGCGGTCGCCCAGGAGATTGTCGGCCAGCGTCGCGAAACCGAGCGCTATCGCTGCTATATCACCGACCTGGACCTGTCTGGCCTGCTCGGTGACCACCATGGCTCAAGCAATCTCTACCTGCGCTACAAAGCCGACCTGGAGCGCGCCTTGAACGACGCGCTCGAGCAGGTCTAGCCGGTCAGCGGCGCCCTTCAGAGGTGAAAGTCGCCAGCCGCTTCGGGTTGGTATTCCACTTCCAGCAGGGTCAGCTTCAGGGTCTTGCCGCCGGGCGCCGGCCAGTCGATGTACTGCCCGACCTGCAAACCGAGCAAGGCGCTGCCCACCGGCGCCAGGATAGAGATCCGGCCCTCGTCGGCGTTGGCGTCCTGCGGATACACCAGGGTCAGGTGATAGTCCTTGCCGCTGCCCTCTTCGCGGCAATGCACACGCGAATTCATGGTCACGACACCAGGCGGGACTTCATCGTGGCCCACCAGGGTTTCGGCGCGATCCAGCTCGGTCTGCAACGCAATGACGCCAGGCAGCGTGTCGTCCAGGCTGTCGATCAGGCGCTCCAGACGCTGCACGTCGAGGCGGGTGAGAATGATGGAAGGTGCGGTGCTCATGATCCAGGCAGACTCCTTTTTTCGGCACAAAAAAGCAAAACCCCGTCCAGATAAGACGGGGTTTTCACTGGCCTCGATGTGGCGAGGCGTAACCGGACACTACCACAGCAGCACAAATAAACAAGCCGCCGGGCTTTTGTGCCCGGGCTAGCCCATACCGGGCGCCGCCGCCCGCTTGCGCTCCAGCGCCTGGCGACAGATGACGCGCCGTCGCTCATCGTCCGCCGAGCGCCATTCGCGAATGTCTTCCACATGCCGGAAACAGCCCTTGCAGACTTTTTCCTCATCCAGCCGGCACAGGCTGATGCAGGGCGAGGCCACGGCCGGGCTGACATTGCTGTACAGCGGCTTGGGCGGGCGCGCCGGGGCGGTTGGCGTCACAGTCTCAGAGCCCTTCGAACTCGAGCTTGATATCGGCCTGCTCGAGGACGATGCGCTCGAGCATTTCGCCCAGCTGCTCTTCGCTCTTGTCGCACATCCAGCGCTCGCTTTCTTCGTCGTAGTCGAAGTGGAAACCACCGGAGCGCGCGGCCAGCCACAGCTGGCGCAGCGGCTCCTGGCGGCTGAAGATCACCTGGCTGCCGTTTTCGAACTTGACGGTGAGCACACCGGCGGAGCTCTCCAGATCGATATCCAGGTCACTCTCCTCGAAAATGTCCTCCAGCGTCTGCTGGGTGGCATCGACCAGGTCGTGGAAACGGGCTTCAGTCAAACTCATTGCGGGAACCTCGAAAAGTGTCTACTCACGCTCAAGCGCCGCAAGATACGGGCGCATCCGGGCGAATGCAAAGGATACCGATCAAGGGCGCGGGCAGCAGGGAAAATATCCCCGCAACCGCCGCGCCCAGCGCCCGTGCCCGGGGCAAAGGCCCGCCGGACGGGTGTTCCAGCGCATAGGCAAGCCGTCGGGTGGCCGGTATACTCGGGCGCAATTAACGCATTCTCAAGGATTTCGCCATGAAGCGCCTGATCTCTTCCCTTGCTGCGCTCGTCGCGGTTGCCTGCCTTGTCACTGCCTGCGGTCAAAAAGGCCCGCTGTATCTTCCCGATGACAGCAAATCCCCTGAAGACCAAGGTCACTCGCAGTCGCACAAGCACGACACCAACTAAGGGAACCCCATGGACGCTTTTAACTACCGCGGCGGGCAGCTGTTCGCGGAAGGTGTAGCGTTGTCCGCCATTGCCGAGCACTTTGGCACGCCGACCTACGTCTATTCCCGAGCGCATATCGAAGCGCAGTACCGCGCGTACGCCGATGCCCTCGCCGGCATGCCGCACCTGGTCTGCTTCGCGGTAAAGGCCAACTCCAACCTGGGTGTACTGAATGTCCTGGCGCGTCTGGGCGCCGGTTTCGACATCGTCTCCCGGGGCGAGCTGGAACGCGTCCTGGCCGCTGGCGGCGCGGCCGACAAGATTGTCTTCTCCGGTGTCGGCAAGACCCGTGACGACATGCGTCGCGCCCTGGAAGTCGGCGTGCACTGCTTCAACGTCGAGTCCAGCGACGAGCTGGAACGCCTGCAACAGGTCGCCGCCGAACTCAAGGTTCGCGCGCCGGTTTCGCTGCGGGTCAACCCGGATGTCGATGCTGGCACCCACCCGTACATTTCCACCGGCCTGAAGGAAAACAAGTTCGGTATCGCCATCGCCGATGCCGAAGACGTGTACATCCGCGCGGCACAGCTACCGAACCTGGAAGTGGTCGGCGTCGATTGCCATATCGGTTCGCAACTGACCACCCTGGCCCCCTTCATCGATGCCCTCGACCGTCTGCTGGACCTGGTCGACCGCCTGGGCGAGTGCGGCATCTACCTGCGCCACATCGACCTCGGTGGCGGCCTGGGCGTGCGTTATCGCGATGAAGAGCCACCGCTGGCCGCCGACTACGTCAAGGCCGTGCGCGAACGCCTCGACGGCCGCGACCTGGAACTGGTCTTCGAACCCGGCCGTTTCATCGTCGCCAACGCCGGGGTACTGCTGACCCGGGTCGAGTACCTCAAGCACACCGAACACAAGGACTTCGCCATCGTCGACGCGGCGATGAACGACCTGATCCGTCCGGCCCTGTACCAGGCCTGGATGGACGTCAGCGCCGTACGCCCGCGCGATGGCCAGGCACGTACCTACGACATCGTCGGCCCGATCTGCGAAACCGGCGACTTCCTGGCCAAGGAACGTCAGCTGGCCCTGGAAGAGGGCGACCTGCTGGCCGTGCATTCGGCCGGTGCCTACGGTTTCGTCATGAGCTCCAACTACAACACCCGCGGTCGCGCTGCTGAAGTGCTGGTCGATGGTGAACAGGCTGTTGAAGTGCGTCGCCGCGAGACGGTAGCCGAGTTGTTTGCTGGCGAAAGCCTGCTGCCGGAGTAAAACCATGCTGCTGCGTTTTACCAAGATGCACGGCCTGGGCAATGACTTCATGGTCCTCGACCTGGTCAGCCAGCACGCGCACATCCTGCCCAAACATGCCAAGCAATGGGGCGATCGCAATACCGGAGTCGGTTTCGACCAGTTGCTGATCGTCGAGGCGCCGAGCAACCCGGACGTGGATTTCCGCTACCGGATCTTCAATTCCGACGGCTCCGAAGTGGAGCAATGCGGCAACGGTGCGCGCTGTTTCGCCCGTTTCGTGCTGGACAAGCGCCTGACAACCAAGCGCCAGATCCGCGTCGAGACCAAAAGCGGCATCATCGAACTGGATGTGCGCAATGACGGTCAGATCAGCGTCGACATGGGCGCGCCGCGCCTGGCGCCCGAGCAGATTCCGTTCGTGGCACCGGCCCAGGCCCTGAGTTACCAGGTCGAAGTCGATGGCCAGACCGTCGAATTGGCCGCGGTGTCCATGGGCAACCCCCATGCGGTACTGCGGGTCAACGACATCAACAGCGCGCCGGTGCATGAGCTGGGGCCGAAGATCGAACATCACCCGCGCTTCCCGGCCCGGGTCAATGTCGGCTTCATCCAGGTCATCGACCGTCAGCGCGCGCAGCTGCGGGTCTGGGAACGTGGCGCCGGGGAAACCCAGGCCTGCGGTACCGGCGCCTGCGCTGCCGCAGTGGCCGCGATCAGCCAGGGGTGGATGGATTCGCCGCTATTGATCGACCTGCCGGGCGGGCGCCTGTCCATCGAATGGGCAGGCCCTGGCCAACCGGTGAAGATGACCGGCCCGGCAGTGCGCGTATACGAAGGACAGGTGCGTCTTTGAATGAGCGAAAACCATGACTGATCAGCCTCAGGTTCCAGCCGAAAAGCCCGACGAATCTCCTGCCGAAAACCTCGAGGCGGCGGCGATCGCCGCGTACCTGGAGGCTCATCCGGACTTCTTCGTCGAGCATGAAGAACTGCTCCCGGCGTTGCGCATTCCCCATCAGCGCGGTGACACCATCTCGCTGGTGGAGCGGCAGATGAAGATCCTGCGCGAGCGCAACATCGAGATGCGCCACCGGCTTTCGCAGTTGATGGACGTGGCCCGGGACAACGACCGGCTCTTCGAGAAGACCCGCCGCCTGATTCTCGCGCTGATGGATGCCAACAGCCTGGAAGACGTGGTGATGAGCGTCGAAGACAGCCTGCGCCAGGACTTCCAGGTGCCTTTCGTGAGCCTGATCCTGTTCAGTGACAGTGCCATGCCGGTGGGCCGCTGGGTCACCGCGGCCGATGCCCAGACCGCCATCGGCGGCTTGCTGACCGAAGGCAAGAGCGTCAGCGGCAGCCTGCGCGAGCATGAGCTGGACTTCCTGTTCGGCGAAGAGCAGCGCCTGCAGATCGGCTCGAGCGCCGTGGTCGCCATCGCCCATCAGGGCATTCACGGCGTGCTGGCCATCGCCAGTCGCGACCCGCAGCACTACAAAAGCTCGGTGGGGACGCTGTTCCTCAGCTATATCGCCGAAGTCATGGGCCGCGTGCTGCCGCGCTTCACTCACTCGCTACGCTCGGTTCGCTGACCATGGAACGACAACTGGACGCCTACTGCGAGCACCTGCGCAGTGAGCGCCAAGTGTCGCCCCATACGCTGCAAGCCTACCGCCGCGATCTGGAAAAAGTGCTGGCCTTCTGCGCCAAGCAGCAGGTTTGCAGCTGGTCCGACCTGGACATCCAGGGCCTGCGCAGCATGATTGCGCGCCTGCACCAGCAGGGCCAATCCTCTCGCAGCCTGGCGCGCCTGCTCTCCGCCGTACGCGGCCTGTACCACTACCTGAACCGCGAAGGCCTGTGCAATCACGACCCGGCCAACGGACTGGCGCCACCCAAGGGCGAGCGCCGCCTGCCCAAGACCCTGGACACCGATCGCGCGCTGCAATTGCTCGATGGCGCGGTGGAGGATGATTTCCTCGCGCACCGCGACCAGGCGATTCTCGAGCTGTTCTATTCCTCCGGGCTGCGCCTGTCGGAGCTGACCAGCCTCGACCTCGAACAATTGGACCTGGCCGATGGCCTGGTGCAGGTCCACGGCAAAGGCAGCAAGACCCGGGTCCTGCCGATTGGCAAGAAGGCCCGCGAGGCGCTGCAGCTGTGGCTACCGCTGCGGGCGCTGAGCAATCCGCCGGACGACGCGGTATTCGTCAGCCAGCAGGGCCGGCGCCTGGGCCCCCGGGCGATCCAGCTGCGGGTCAAGGCCGCCGGCGAGCGCGAGCTGGGACAGAACCTGCATCCGCACATGCTGCGACACTCCTTCGCCAGCCACCTGCTGGAATCCTCCCAGGACCTGCGCGCGGTACAGGAACTGCTGGGGCACTCGGATATCAAGACCACCCAGATCTATACCCACCTGGACTTCCAGCACCTGGCAGCGGTCTACGACAGCGCCCACCCACGGGCCAAACGCAACAAAGGCGGTGAGTAATGACGATCAAGCTGATCACCTTCGACCTCGACGACACGCTGTGGGATACCGCACCCGTGATCGTCAGCGCCGAAGCCGTGCTGCGCCAGTGGCTGACCGACCACGCTCCGCAACTGGGCGGCGTACCGGTGGAGCATCTCTGGACTATCCGTGAGCGGGTGCTGAACCACGAGCCGGGGCTCAAGTACCGCATCAGCGCGCTGCGCCGACGGGTGCTGTTTCATGCACTGGAGGAAGCCGGCTACGACCAGGGCCAGGCCAATGCCCTGGCCGACCAGAGTTTTGAAGTGTTCCTGCATGCGCGGCACCAGCTGGATATCTTTCCCGAGGTGCAGCCGACCCTGGAAGCGCTGGCCAACCACTTCGCGCTGGGCGTGGTCACCAATGGCAACGCCGATGTGCGCCGCCTGGGGCTGGCGGATTATTTCAAGTTCGCCCTGTGCGCCGAAGACATCGGCATCGCCAAGCCCGATGCACGGCTGTTTCACGAGGCCCTGCAACGGGGCGAAGCCACGCCGGACACCGCCGTGCACATCGGCGACCACCCGGGCGACGACATCGCCGGGGCGCAGCAGGCCGGCTTGCGGGCCATCTGGTTCAACCCGGCCGGCAAGGCCTGGGAGGCCGAGCGGCTGCCAGACGCGGAAATCCGCAGCCTGACCGAGCTGCCAAAACTGCTGGCGCGCTGGCACAGCGGCGCCTGATAGCGCTCACCGCAACACAGTGTCATCACCCAACAAACGCCCATGAAAAAGCCCGCAGCGACGGCGGGCTTTTTCAGCAAGCAAGTGGCGGGCGCTTAGATAGGCCGGCTACCGTACTTGTTATCAGGCTTCTTGGGCGGGTCGGCAACCACATTGGCCTCGACTTCCTGCACTTTACCGCCACGGGCCAGGAACTCCTCCATGGCACGCGCCAGTGCATCACGCTCTTTGTTCTTGGCTTCGACACTCGGCAACTCGTCTACCGAGACGGCAGCCTTGGCCTTGCCTTTGGCGGTCGGGGCAGGAACATCACTGCCATCGTCTTCCGCCACATCGTCGGCGGCCGCTTCAAGACCTTCTTCGGTTTCGTCTTCGTCGCCTACTTCGAGGTCGTCGTTTTCCAGATCATCGTCGCTCATGTTCTACCTCATGACTTGCGAAAAGCAGATTAGTTATAGCCCAGCTGAGCCGACTGTCGAAGGCCGCTGGAAAAAAATCAACATCCACTGATAACCAGCGGCTTATGCCTTATCACCGTGCAAGGTGGCAAGGACTTTGCGGGCACCGCCATGATCGCGATGCTCGCCCAGATAAACGCCTTGCCAGCTGCCTAACGCCAAGCGACCCGCCGATACCGGCAAGCTCAATTGACAGCCTAGCAAACTGGCCTTGAAGTGCGCCGGCAGATCATCGGGCCCTTCGTCGTCATGTTCATACCCGGCCATGCCTTGAGGCACCAGGGAGTTGAAGAAACGCTCGAAGTCACGACGAACCGCAGGGTCGGCATTCTCGTTGATGGTCAACGAGGCCGAGGTATGCTGCAGCCACAAATGCAACAGACCGACCCGACATGCCTTCAGTTCAGGCAGGCCGGCGAGTAACTCGTCCGTTACCAGATGAAAGCCCCGGGGCCTTGCCCGCAGGGTAATCAGAGTCTGTTGCCACATACAGTTCTCCGCACATTCGGCGCGCATTCTAGCGCGCTCTGGGAAAAAACAAAGTGCCGAATATTCCTCCAATGCTGTAAGTCATTGACCCGAAAAAAAAGCAGTCATCAAACTGGCTGACAAGCTCTGGAAAAAACCTTTCAGCCATCTCTCAATGACAAAACGCAGACAAAAAAATGCCCGGCAAGCCGGGCATTTTTTCTGGCGGGATTACAGGTTGTAACCGCGCTCGTTGTGTTGCGCCAGGTCGAGGCCGACCGACTCTTCTTCCTCGGTGACACGCAGCCCGATGACCACATCCAGCACCTTGAGGATGATGAAGGTCACGATCGCGGTGTAGATCACCGTGAAGCCCACGCCTTTGCACTGGATCCACACTTGCGCGGCGATGTCGGTCACGGTGCCGAAGCCGCCCAGCGATGGCGCGGCGAACACGCCGGTGAGGATCGCGCCGAGGATACCGCCGATACCGTGCACGCCGAAGGCGTCCAGGGAGTCGTCGTAGCCCAACTTGCGTTTCAGGGTGGTGGCGCAGAAGAAGCACACCACGCCCGCTGCCAGGCCGATCACCAGGGCGCCCATCGGGCCTACGGTGCCAGCGGCAGGCGTGATCGCCACCAGGCCGGCAACCACACCCGAGGCGATGCCCAGGGCGCTTGGCTTACCGTGGGTCAGCCATTCGGCGAACATCCAGCCCAGCGCCGCGGCGGCGGTGGCGATCTGGGTTACCAGCATCGCCATGCCGGCGGTGCCGTTGGCGGCGGCGGCGGAACCGGCGTTGAAGCCGAACCAGCCGATCCACAGCATGGCCGCGCCCATCAGGGTGTAACCCAGGTTGTGCGGCGCCATCGGGGTGGTCGGGAAGCCTTTACGCTTGCCCAGCACCAGGCAGGCCACCAGGCCGGCGATACCGGCGTTGATGTGCACCACGGTGCCGCCGGCGAAGTCCAGCACGCCCCAGTCCCACATCAAGCCGCCGTTGCCGGACCAGACCATGTGCGCGATCGGCGCGTAGACCAGGGTGAACCAGATGGCCATGAAGATCAGCATGGCGGAGAACTTCATCCGCTCGGCGAAGGCACCGACGATCAGCGCCGGGGTGATGATGGCGAAGGTCATCTGGAAGGTGATGAACACCGCCTCGGGGAACAGCGCCGCCGGGCCGGTCAGGCTCGCCGGGGTGACGCCGGCCAGGAAGGCCTTGCCCAGGCCGCCGACGAAGGAGTTGAAGTTGACGACGCCCTGCTCCATGCCGGTGGTGTCGAACGCAATGCTGTAGCCATAAATGACCCACAGGATGCTGATCAGGCCGGTAATGGCGAAGCACTGCATCATCACGGAAAGAATGTTTTTCGAACGCACCATGCCGCCGTAGAACAGCGCCAGGCCGGGAATGGTCATGAACAGCACCAGGGCCGTCGAGGTCAGCATCCAGGCGGTGTCGCCGGAGTTGAGGACTGGGGCTGCCACTTCGTCCGCCGCCATGGCCAGGCCAGGCATTACGAGGGACAACAGGGCTCCTAGCCCTGCGATTTTACGCAGAGTCATATTGTTTTCTCCTGGGGCGTTGGGTTTGGGGCGGCTTAGATGGCGTCGGTATCGGTTTCGCCGGTACGGATGCGAATAGCCTGTTCCAGATTGACCACGAAGATCTTGCCGTCACCGATCTTGCCGGTGTTGGCGGCCTTGGTTATCGCCTCGATGACCCGATCAAGATCCTTGTCGTCGATGGCGACGTCGATCTTCACCTTGGGCAGGAAGTCGACTACGTACTCCGCGCCGCGATACAGCTCGGTGTGCCCCTTCTGCCGGCCGAAGCCTTTGACCTCAGTAACGGTAATGCCCTGCACGCCGATCTCGGACAGCGACTCGCGCACGTCGTCCAACTTGAACGGCTTGATGATGGCAGTGACTAGCTTCATGAAACTTTCTCCCGAATTGGTGGACTTGCCCCAGGAAAACAAACCCGACTCAAGTCTAAGCGCAGTGCCTGGCTTTGTAACGCATCGTCGGCCTTCCTCGACCAGACCGACGCCAGCTAACCGCTCCTGACGAAACACTTCCCCGCTCCGCCTGCCGCACTGCATTCGTCACAGCGACTGCATCAGTGCATGGGTCATCGGGGACTAAGCAGAAACCTTGCCATCTCGCGAAAACCCACTGATTTCAGTCCCTTGGCCGCCACGACAGAAACCACTTCGCCATCATCGCCACGGATACGCACAACAACAGTGCGCCACTGCCCGGCGCGATGCGCGAAAAGCGTGCATCCCCGCCTGCCGATTGACTATAGACAGTGCGTGATACACTGCCCGCCATTGTTTTCAGGACACTCCCCATGCTCGCGCCCAAAGACCTCCTCGATGCCCTGAGCGGCCATGCCGCCCGCCTGTTCAGCGGCGATACCCCACTGCCCCGCGCCGAAATCGAAAGCCAGTTCAAGGCCCTGCTGCAAAGCGGCTTCAGCAAGCTGGACTTGGTCAGCCGGGAAGAATTCGACAGCCAGATGGTCGTCCTGGCCCGCACCCGGGCCCGCCTGGAAAGCCTGGAGGCGAAGGTCGCCGAGCTGGAAGCCAAGCTGACACCGTCCGCCGAGTAACCTGACCTACACATCGTGAACAAGCTCGTTCCTACCCAGGCCATATCAAACCTGTAGCAGTGAGCTTGTGCGCGTCAGCCCTGCAATAAACGACACATCCTGTCTGCATTCCCCCCTATCCAGTCCCTGCCACCTGACTATCCTTCCAAGACCGCAGGAAGCGGTAAGCGCATCTCAAGGAACGAGTCATGTCTCTGGCCATTGTCCACAGCCGTGCCCAGACCGGCGTGCAAGCGCCGGCTGTGTCGGTCGAAGTCCATCTGGCCAACGGCCTGCCGGCCCTGACCCTGGTGGGCCTGCCCGAAGCGGCGGTCAAGGAAAGCAAGGACCGGGTGCGCAGCGCTATTCTCAATGCCGGCTTCGATTTTCCGGCCCGGCGCATCACCCTCAACCTCGCCCCGGCCGACCTGCCCAAGGACGGCGGGCGCTTCGATTTGGCCATTGCCCTGGGCATTCTCGCCGCCAGCGTGCAGGTGCCGACCCTGGCCCTGGAGGAAGTCGAATGCCTGGGCGAGCTGGCGCTTTCCGGCGCGGTTCGTCCGGTGCGCGGTGTGCTGCCGGCAGCCCTGGCCGCGCGCCAGGCCGGACGCACGCTGATGGTCCCGCGCGCGAATGCCGAGGAAGCCTGCCTGGCGTCGGGACTGAAGGTGATCGCGGTCGAGCACTTGCTGCAAGCCGTTGCGCATTTCAACGGCCATACGCCGATCGCCCCCTATGTTTCGGACGGCCTGCTCTACCAGAACCGCCCCTACCCCGACCTGAATGAAGTACAGGGCCAGCTGGCCGCCAAACGCGCGCTGCTGGTAGCCGCGGCCGGTGCGCACAACCTGCTGTTCAGTGGTCCGCCGGGCACCGGCAAGACCTTGCTGGCCAGCCGCCTGCCCGGCCTGTTGCCGCCGCTGGAGGAGCAGGAAGCCCTGGAAGTGGCCGCCATCCAGTCGGTCACCAGCCACACTCCGCTGAGCCATTGGCCGCAGCGGCCGTTTCGCCAGCCGCACCACTCTGCGTCAGGGCCAGCCCTGGTGGGCGGAGGCTCAAAACCACAACCCGGGGAAATTACCCTGGCCCACCACGGTGTGCTGTTTCTCGATGAGTTGCCGGAATTCGATCGCAAGGTATTGGAGGTGCTGCGCGAGCCGCTGGAGTCTGGGCAGATCGTCATCGCCCGAGCTCGCGACCGGGTGCATTTTCCGGCGCGTTTCCAGCTGGTGGCGGCGATGAACCCTTGCCCCTGTGGATATCTTGGCGAGCCCAGTGGCCGCTGCCGCTGCACCCCGGAGCAGATCCAGCGTTATCGCAACAAACTCTCCGGGCCGCTGCTCGACCGCATCGACCTGCACCTGACCGTGGCCCGGGAAAGTACCGCCCTCAACCCCAAGCCCCAGGCTGGGGATAACACCGCGCAAGCCGCGGCCCTGGTGGCCCGCGCCAGGGAGCGGCAACAACGGCGCCAGGGTTGCGCCAATGCTTTTCTCGATCTGCCGGGCCTGCGCCGGCATTGCCAGTTATCCACAACCGACGAGCGCTGGCTGGAAACCGCCTGCGAACGCCTGACCCTGTCCCTGCGCGCCGCCCACCGCCTGCTCAAGGTCGCCCGTACCCTGGCGGACCTCGAGCAGGCCGAGCAGATCAGCCGCGAGCACCTGGCCGAAGCGCTGCAATACCGGCCGGCCGCGAGTTGAGGAGAATCACTCCTTGCTCAGGTCCACCAGTGGCGTCGGCCGTACTTCGGCCTGCCGACCGTTCTGGATCTGGCTGATCTCGGCCAGGGACTTATCCACAGCCGCCTTGTCGGCCAGCAGGCTGTAGCGGATCTGGAATTGCTTGCTCTGCCCGGCCTCGATGGTCGGCACCAGGCCCAGCGGGCGCTGGTAGCGACGGTTGTAGGAGAAACTGGTGCCCGGCTCCAGGCCGGTCACGTAGCCCTGGCCCTGGGTATCGGTGTTTTTCCACAGGGAGAACACCGGCAACTGCCGGGTATTGAAGCCCACCGCCACACCGAGGCTGCCGGCCTTGTTGTGCAGCACCGTCAGGGTGTCGCCCTGGGCATCGGCGTACGGCACCACGTTGTAGACGGTCTCGTCGTAATCCCGGGTCGGGCCGCGGTAGGTCTGCCAATCGGCAAGGTCGGCCTTGGCCTTGTCATTGAACGGCGACACCTGCTTCACCGCAGCGGCGAACTTCGCCCCCTCTTCGAGGAACGGCGTGCTGAAGTTGCTGTGATACAGCGCCTGGTATTCCTTCGGATAGTCGCCGTTGTTGGTCAGGGTGTCGTTGAGGGCGAAACTGACGCCGCCCGGCTCGGTCACCAGCTCGGTAGCCACCGAGAAATCGACCTTCTTGAACGCCTGTTCCTTGAGCTCGCCGCGCAGGCTGATGGCGTACGGCGGCTTCTCGTCGATATGCAGGGTGACCTTGTTCGCTGGGATGTTCGCCGCGCGACCGTGGAGGGTCAGCAGCTCACCGTTATCCATCCCCGGGTGCCCGACCCACTCATAACCGCAGCGAGTCACCAGTTCGTTGAACCCTTCCAGCCAGCCCAGGCCGCCGCGACCGTTGAGTTCGATGAACGCCGGGTTGACCACCTCCTTGACCGGCGAATCCCAACCCATGCGCACCTTGCCGACGGAGGCCTGCAGCACATTCATGCCGCGGGTCGGCACCACCGAGAGCTTCATCGCACCGTTGTCGATATCGACGATGCTCACCCCCTCCTGCCGCCCGCCATGCAGGGTGCGCAGGGTCACGGAAAAAGGCTTGGCGGTTTTTACTCCCAGCTGCGCGCTGGTGATATGGAAATCCTGGGCGGCCTTGTCGGTATCGAGCAGGACGTAGTCCCAGGCCATGGCGTGGGAAGCAGCGGTGAACGCGGAAAGAGCGACCAGCAGTCGGAGCGGAGTCATGGGCGTGTGCCTTTATTGGAGTTGTGGGATTTTTATAGCGCTGATGAATCGTTTCAGCAACTTAATTTCCGCACCAATGCCGGGACAACGCCACTCAGGAACTCAGCGAATCTTCAGCAATAGCCCCGCCACTTCCAGCACCTCATCCAGTGCCGCTGCGGCGGCCTCGGCCGAAGGTTGCAGCAGCAGGTCGTCGCCATAACCCATGGTCTGGGCGAAGATCTGCCGGGCCGCGCGAGCGGACGACGCGCAATGGAACACCTGCGCCTGCACCCCGGCCTCGATGATGCCGCCGAGCAAGGCCTGCCACTGCATGTTCACCGCCAGGTAGGTCTCGGCCATGACACTGTCATGCATGGCTTCATCCCAGGCATCCAGCCATAGCGCCCAGCCGTCGTCGGCAGAGTCCGGCAGGCAATAACGCAGGAACTCCTGTAGGGCCTGTAGCGGCGGCGCATCGCCCAGGGAGCCGCGCACTTCGTCAAGCTGCTCGTTGGCAAAGCTCAGGAAGGCTTCGCGGCGCAGCTCCTTCCAGTCGCTGAAGTAGTGATAGATGTGGCTGCGGGACAAGCCGGCGTGGTCCGCCAGGTCGCGGGTGGAAACATCGGCGAAACCCTTGCTGTGGAACAGCTCCAGGGCGGCGGCGATGATCTGGTCTTTGCGGTCGGTACGGGACATGCGGGCATTACCTCTGGGCACCGGTAGATGGACGGCGCTTGCGGTTTGAGCGATCGCTCAAATACTATTGAGCAGTCGCTCAATAATAACGCTTATCTTCCCTCCGGTGCACTCATGCCAGCCGTTACCCCACAAATCCTGATCGATGAAAGCAAGAAAATCGGCCAGCAATCCGCCAGCCAGACCCTGAAAGCCATCGCCCGCGCCTACCCCGGCAAGCTGTTCTGCACCTTGTCGCTGGTGGCGCTGGAGAACGCGTTGCTGCTGGCCTACCCATTGTTTGCTGGGTTCGCCGTGGACTCGATCATTCGCGGCGACGCCGGCAGCGCGTTGGTCTATGCCCTGGTGGTGCTGGCGTTCTGGGTGGTCGGGGCCGCGCGGCGGGCAGTGGATACCCGCACCTTCACGCGGATCTACGCCGACCTCGCGGTGCCGGTGATCCTCAACCAGCGCCTGCAGAACCAGAGCACCTCCACCGCCGCGGCGCGGGTGGTGCTGGCCCGGGAGTTCGTCGACTTCTTCGAGAAACACGTTCCGACCATCGCCACCGCGCTGGTCTCGATTGTCGGCGCGGCGGTGATGCTGCTGGTGATCGAACCCTGGGTCGGCCTGGCCTGCCTGGTGGCCTTGCTGCTGTGCGTCACCCTGCTGCCGCGCTTCGCCCGGCGCAATCAGGAGCTGCATGAGCGCCTGAACGACCGGCTGGAAAAGGAAATCGGCCTGGTGGCCAAGGTCGGCGCCACGTCCCTGCAACGGCACTACCGGGTACTGTCGCGGCTGCGGATCTGGCTGTCGGACCGCGAGGCGGCGGCCTATCTGCTGCTTGGCTCGGCGGCCGCGCTGCTGTTCGTGATCGCCATCAGCCAGTTGGCTCTGACCGAGGGGGTCAAGGCCGGGCATGTGTACGCGGTGATGACCTACCTGTGGACCTTTGTCAGCAGCCTGGATGAAGCGCCGACCATGGTCGACCAACTCGCGCGCCTGCGGGATATCGGCAAGCGGGTGGACCCGGGGCTCGCCGAACCGGCCGAGCCCCGCTGAAACCTCAGAACGGCCGGATGCGATAGCCGTTGCCATCCTTGGCCTCGGCGAATTTGTAATACGCCGACAGATTGACCTTCTCGGCGATGTGCTGGGTGAATGACACGCCGTCATCGCCCCACACCCGACCGATGTGGCTGTAGGCAAAGGCTTGCGCGGCCCACTGCTTGTCGCCCTTGCCCATGTTGTTCATGGCCACGTAGCCGGACGACGTCCTGGACATGCCGCTGACCTCGCCACTGACATCGTTCTGGCCGTTGGTGACCGGGGAAATGAACACCTTGGCGCTGGTGGTGCGGGCCTCGGCGTATTGCGAGAGCTTCTGGTTCTCCGAGTGGTTGAGCACCAGCAGCACCTTGCCCTGCAGTTGGCTGGCGGTCGGCCAGGACTTGCCCTTGAGCGAGCCCTGCAAGGCACTGCTGCTGACACCCAGGTGCTGGGCCAGGTCGCCCGGGGTGTAGAGCTTGCCCTGGAAAATCCGGCTGACCAGGTCATCGAAGTCTTTCGGCGTACGCCCGGAGCTTTCCTTCGACCAGCCCTGCTTCTTGTCGAGGATCAGGGTAATCGGGAAGTGCCCGGGATGGCTGTCGCTCCAGAGCTTGATGTCGTTGAGGCAGGCCTCGAGGTCGTTGGTGCCGTTGCCGTCGCCGGTGCAATTGTTGTCATTGCCGGACTGGAACAGGCTGCCGGGGTTGTGCCGCACGAACCAGTGGCGGGGCGAACCTCCGGTGACCGCATCGCGTTGGTCCCAGAAGTCCAGCTCCAGGGTGCGCACGCTGTCGAGCACGCTGGTAAAGGTGCCGGCGTACTGTTTTTCGTAGCAGTTATGGCATGCCACCTGGGCGATAGCGTTGAAGGCGGTGTACCAGGACGCCGGGGAAATGAATCCCACGGCCTCCTGGCTGGATGCCATCTGGCTGGCCAATGCCAGGGGCAGCACGGCGGTACGGAGGGCAAAACGAGTGAGACGGGACATGTCAGCTCCTGCCGGGAAGGCATCCTGTAGGGAAATCGCCCCTATGGTTTAGCCCAGCCCCGCGCATTTGCAATCTGCCTCCCCAGCCGTGGCCAACGGCCACGCAACCGCTATCAACGGAAGCGGTCGACCTCCTGGCGCAAGTCCGCCGCCAGCTTCTCCAGCTCCTTGGCGGTGATCGCCAGGTTCGATACCACTTCACGCTGTTCGCTGTTGGCCAGGGCAATGCTCTGCAGGTTGCTGCTGAGCAGGGTCGCCGTGCTGCTCTGCTCCTGGGTCGCGGTGGTGATCGCGGCGAACTGCTGGCCGGCCGAGCGGCTCTGCTCATCGATGCGCGCCAGGGCCGAGGCGACATTGGCGTTGCGCGACAGGCCTTCCTGCATCAACACATTGCCCTGCTCCATGGTGGCGATGGCGTTGCCGGTTTCCTGCTGGATGCTGTTGATCATCCCCGAGATTTCGTCGGTGGCTTCGCGGGTGCGCGAGGCCAGGTTGCGTACCTCGTCGGCGACCACGGCAAAGCCGCGGCCTTGCTCGCCGGCGCGTGCGGCCTCGATGGCGGCGTTGAGCGCCAGCAGGTTGGTCTGGTCGGCAATCGCGGTGATCACCCCGACGATGCCGCCGATTTCCTCGGAGCGCTGGCCCAGGGTATTGATCACCGTGGCCGTGCTGTTCAAGGCGCCGGCGATCTGCTCCAGCGACGCCGAGGCTTCCTCCATCGAGGTGCGGCCGATCCGGGTTTGCTGGGCATTTTCCTGGGCCAGGCGCTCGGTGTTGCCCATGTTGTCGGCAATGTTCAGCGAGGTGGCGCTGAACTCCTCCACCGCCCCGGCCATGCTGCTGATCTCGCCCGACTGCTGTTCCATGCCCTCGTACGCCCCGCCCGACAACCCGGACAACGCCTGGGCTCGGCCATTGACCTCCGCGGCGGCCTTGCGGATGTGCTCGACCATGGTCGACAGGGCCTGGCCCATCTGGTTGAAGCTGCCTGCCAACTGGCCGATCTCATCCTGGCTGGAGACATTCAGGCGCGCACTCAGGTCGCCTTTACCCAAGGCATCGGCCTGGCGCACCAGGTCGCCCAGCGGCGCAAGCTTGCTGCGCAGCAGCCAGACCGTGGCGCCCACCGCCAGCAGCATTGCCAACAGGCTGCCGATGACCAGCCGCAGACCGACGCTCCAGGTCACCGCGCGAATCTCGGCCTTCGGCATGCTCGCCACCACCGACCAGGGCCCGCCTTCGAAAGGGACGGCGACACTGTAGAAGTCCTCGTTCTTGTCGCTCCAGAAGTGGCCCTTGCCCGGCTGCCTGGCCAGTTCAGCGATGGTCGCCCCCGCCGGTTCCAGGGCCTGCACGCCGGCCGGCGGCACCAGCCACTTTTGCTGTTCGTCGAGCAACGCCAGGGAACCGGTCTGGCCGATGCGGAAGCGCTTGAGGTTGTCGAACTGGGCGTTCTGCGCGTCGGTGTAGTCGAAGCCGACGAACAGCACCGCAATCACCTGGCCGGCGCTGTCCCGCACCGGCGTGTATTGGGTCATGTACAGGCGCTCGAAGAGCAGCGCGCGGCCGACGTAGCTCTGCCCCGCCATGAGTTTCTGGTAAGCCGGGTGCGCGTGGTCCAGCAGGGTGCCGATGGCGCGGCTGCCGTCCTGCTTGCTCAGCGAGGTGCTGACGCGGATGAAGTCGTCGCCGCTGCGCACGAACACCGTCGCCACGCCGGCGGTCATCTGCTTGAACTCGTCGACCTCCTCGAAATTGTTGTTCAGCACAACATCACCCAGGTGCAGGCCCGGGGTCTGGGTACCGGCCACGGTCACCGGCTGGTCCGGGTGCAGGCTCAGGCCGCCGCTGAAACGCTTTTCGAACAACCCGCTCAGGCGCTGGGTGCTTTCGCGCAGGGTGCCGTGGAAAGTATTGAGCTGGTCGGCCAGCAGCCGTGCCTCACTGGCCAGGTGTTCTTCCCGGGTGGCGAGGTTGGCGGCGTCCAGCGAGCGCAGGGCGAAGACAGTACTGCCGCTGATCACGATCGCCAGTACCACGGCGAGTGCGAGACCAAGCTGCGAGGCGATCCGGGCACGAGGTTGAGGCATGACAGCTCCTGGCCGAGAGACCGGATCGTCCTGATCGCGTCACACGCTCGGCAATGGTTCTAATAAGAATGAGATGTCGAAACCTTTCAGAACGAAGGCTCCACTTCCAAGGATTCGGCGGCACCGATCAATACTTGAGCGCGCCGGACGGGTATCGCGCAGGCCCCTGGTCACGGGGCCTTCATCGTTTCAGCCGAGACGCTCTACGTCGGGCAATTGCATGGCGCGGACCTCGTTCTGGAGAAAATCGCTGAGGCGGCGCAAACGTTCACCTCCAGGCCGGGTCTTGGGCCAGACCAGGTAGTAATTCTCGCCACTGGCCACCGCCGTCGGCCAGGGCAGGCTCAGGCGTCCCTGGGCCACATCCTCGGCCACCATCAGCAGGTCGCCCATGGAAACCCCGTAACCGCGGGCCGCGGCGATCATGCCCAGCTCCAGGGTGTCGAAGACCTGCCCGCCCTTGAGCGAGACCTGCTCGGACAGGCCCATGCGCTCCAGCCAGTTGCGCCAGTCGCGGCGATCCGGGGTCGGGTGCAGCAGCTCGGTGGCCGCCAGCCGCGCTACATCCCACGGCTGGTCGTTGAGCAGGTTCGGCGCGCCCACCGGGATCAGCAGTTCCGGAAACAGGTAGCTGGCCTCCCAGTCCGGCGGAAAGTGGCCATTGCTCAGCAGCACCGCGCAGTCGAAGGGCTCCTGGTTGAAGTCCACCGAATCGACGTCCATCCAGGCACTGGTCAGTTGCACTTCGTTGCCCGGTTGCAGATGGCGGAACCGGCTCAGGCGCGCCAGCAGCCAGCGCATGGTCAGGGTCGAGGGCGCCTTCATGCGCAGGATGCCGTCTTCGGCGCGCAAGGTATTGCAGGCGCGCTCGAGAGCAGTGAAGCCCTCGCGAATGCCTGGCAGCAGCAGGCGCGCGGCTTCGGTCAGTTGCAGGTTGCGCCCGCTGCGCTGGAACAGCCGGCAGGCGAAGTGGTCTTCCAGGGTACGGATATGCCGGCTGACCGCACTCTGGGTGATCGACAGCTCCTCGGCCGCGCGGGTGAACGAGCTGTATCGCGCCGCGGCTTCAAAGGCGCGCAAGGCATACAGGGGTGGAAGACGACGGGGCATGGCAGCACTCCACAGGCGCAATGGCGCCAACTTACCAGAATCCGCAAGCATGAGTTTTAATCATGCCACCAATCGTTTTTATCCCTTTGTGAAAGTCGCCCAGAGCGCCGAGAATCAACCCTCTTGACTCCCTCCTCCCCTATCGAGACCGATGACCATGCAGCATCCAGCACGCACCGAACTCTGGGCCATCCTGCGGCTGGCCGGGCCGCTGATCGCCTCACAGTTGGCGCACATGCTGATGGTGCTGACCGACACCCTGATGATGGCCCGCCTCAGCCCGGAAGCCCTGGCCGGCGGTGGCCTGGGCGCGGCCACCTATTCGTTCGTGTCGATCTTCTGCATCGGCGTGATCGCAGCGGTCGGCACCCTGGTCGCGATTCGCCAGGGCGCCGGCGACATCGAAGGCGCCGCGCGCCTGACCCAGGCCGGCCTCTGGCTGGCGTGGCTGATGGCGCTGGTCGCCGGCCTGCTGCTGTGGAACCTCAAGCCGGTGTTGCTGCTGTTCGGCCAGACCGAAACCAACGTGCAGTCCGCCGGCCAGTTCCTGCTGATCCTGCCGTTCGCCCTGCCCGGCTACCTGAGCTTCATGGCCCTGCGCGGCTTCACCAGCGCCATCGGCCGCGCCACGCCGGTGATGGTCATCAGCCTGGCCGGCACCGTGGCCAACTTCCTGCTCAACTACGCCTTGATCACCGGCATGTTCGGCCTGCCGAAGCTGGGCCTGGTGGGGATCGGCCTGGTCACCGCGATCGTCGCCAACTGCATGGCCCTGGCGCTGGCCTGGCACATCAAGCGCCACCCGGCCTATGCCGCCTACCCGCTGCACCAGGGCCTGGCGCGGCCCAATCGCCACTACCTGCGGGAACTCTGGCGCCTGGGCCTGCCCATCGGCGGCACCTACGCGGTGGAAGTCGGGCTGTTCGCCTTCGCCGCGCTATGCATGGGCACCATGGGCAGCACCCAGCTGGCGGCGCACCAGATCGCCCTGCAGATCGTTTCCGTGGCCTTCATGGTGCCGGCCGGGATCTCCTACGCGATCACCATGCGCATCGGCCAGCACTACGGTGCCGGGCAGCTGTTGCACGCGCGTATGGCCGGCCGGGTCGGGATCGCCTTTGGCGGCGCGGCCATGCTGGGTTTCGCCATGGTCTTCTGGCTGCTGCCGAACCAGTTGATCGGCCTGTTCCTCGACCATAACGACCCAGCCTTTCGCGACGTGATCAACCTCGCGGTCAGCCTGCTGGCGGTCGCGGCCTGGTTCGAGCTGTTCGATGGCACGCAGACCATCGCCATGGGCGCGATTCGCGGGCTCAAGGACGCCAAGACCACCTTCCTCGTGGGTCTGGGCTGCTATTGGCTGATCGGTGCGCCGGCGGCCTGGCTGATGGCATTCACCCTGGGCTGGGGCGCGACTGGTGTGTGGTGGGGCCTGGCATCGGGGCTGGCGTGCGCCGCCATCAGCCTGACCCTGGCTTTCGAATGGAAGATGCGCCGGATGATTCGCCGGGAAAGCGCGGAGCCTGCCGCGCGGGATAACTTCCAGACCGCCCGGGATTCCCTGTAGCGGCAGGTTCTCCTGCCACTACGGCAGGTTGCCGTCAGATGACCTCGCCGACCAGGACCTGCTGGCTCCTGCCGAAGGTGAGGTACTCCACCAGTTCCGTCAGCGGCAGCGGCTTGCTGATCAGGTAGCCCTGCGCCTGGTCGCAGCCGAAGCTGCGCAGCAAGGTCAGTTGCTCGGGGGTTTCCACGCCTTCGGCCACCACCTCGAGGTGGAGGTTGTGGGCCAGGTTGATCATGGCGTGCACCAGCTTGCGGTTCTCTTCGCGCTGCTCCATGCCGCCGACGAAGCTCTTGTCGATCTTCAACAAGGCAATCGGCAGGCTGTTGAGGTGCACGAAGGACGAGAACCCGGTGCCGAAATCGTCCAGGGAAAACCGCACCCCCAGCCGCCCCAGCGCGTCCATGGTCTGCTTGACCAGGTCGCTGCGGCGCATCACCGCGGTTTCGGTCAGCTCGAATTCCAGCCATTGCGCCTCGACACCACGCTCGGCAATCAGCCGGCTGAGGGTCGACAGCAGCTGGCTGTCCTGGAACTGGCGGAACGACAGGTTGACCGCCATGTGCAGCGGCGCCAGGCCGCGTTCGCGCAGGGCCTGCATGTCGCGCAGCGCCCGGGAAATCACCCAGTAGCCCAGCGGCACGATCAGGCCGCTCTGCTCGGCCAGGGGCACGAACTCGCTCGGCGGCAACAGCCCGCGCTCGCCGTGGCGCCAGCGCACCAGGGCCTCCAGACCGACGATCTGCCCGTCATGCAGGTTCAGGCGCGGCTGGTAGTGCAACTCCAGCTCGTCGCGGCGCAAGGCCCGGCGCAGTTCGCTTTCCAGGTCGGCGAGGCTGCGGGCATTGCGATTGATGCGTTCGTTGAAGATGTGAAAGGTACAGCCCTGGGTGCTTTTGGCCTGTTGCATGGCGATGTGCGCGTGCCACATCAGCGGGTCGGCGCCGGCATTCGCCCTCGCGTGGGCGATGCCCAGGCTGCAACCGATCAGCAGGCTTTCGCCATCGATCCAGTACGGCTCGGCCATGACTTCGGCGATGCGTTCGGCCATCCACTCGGCGCGTTGCGGCGCCCGGCGGGTATCGATCAGCAGGGCGAATTCGTCGCTGCCCAGGCGCGCCAGCTGGTCGCCGGCCTCAAGCTGGCTCTTGAGCCGCGAGACCACTTGCAGGATCAACCGGTCGCCGGCCTGGTGGCCCAGCGCATCGTTGGCATGGCGGAAGTTGTCCAGGTCCAGGTGCCCCAGGGCCAGCCCGCGTCCTTCATTTTCCGCCAGGCGCGCCGCCAACAGGGTCTGGAAGCCCTGGCGGTTGGCGATGCCGGTCAGCGGGTCCTGCTCGGCCAGGCGCAACAGGGTGTTTTCCAGCACCCCGCGCTCGCGCACATGGCGCAGGCAACGGCGCACCGTATCGGCAGTGAGGTTTTTATTCACCAGCCAGTCGCTGGCGCCGGCGGGCGTGTTCAACGGCTCCTGCTCCAGCAGCAATACCGTGGGCAGGCTGCAACGACCGGGAGCCGGTTGCAGTTGGGGAACGGTTAACAGAATCGCAGAGCGGTCTTCATCGAACAGACGGCTGACAGATTCCCAGGTCGGCGCACTGATCAGCACCACCGAGTCTCCCAACGGAGCGAGACACTCGCGCAACAACGCTGCCCACGCCGGCTCTTCGGCCAGCAGCAGCAAGCGCAAGGGTTCGACAGGCTTGGACAAGCTAGCTCCCTAGACTCTGTAATAGAAGTTGGCGGCGGGCATTATGACGCGTAGATAAACAATGACAAATGATATTGATTATCAAACGCAATTTCTTGTACCGCTCTAACTCGAACATTAGACGCATATTCAGCGCGCATCCTGAGGGAAAGTATCAAAACCGGCAAATTTAGATAGCGTGCTGCGTCACAAGTCGGAGAGAGCAGCAGAATCCGTCCATCCTGTTAAAATGCCCGCCCATTTCGCTACAGACCCCTTTTTTCGTCATGTCCCGACTCAATCCCCGGCAGCAAGAAGCCGTGAACTACGTCGGCGGCCCTCTTTTGGTGCTCGCCGGTGCTGGCTCCGGCAAGACCAGTGTAATCACGCGCAAGATCGCCCACCTGATCCAGAACTGCGGCATTCGCGCGCAGTACATCGTCGCCATGACCTTCACCAACAAGGCCGCGCGGGAGATGAAGGAACGGGTCGGCACCCTGCTGCGCAGTGGCGAGGGCCGCGGCCTGACCGTGTCGACCTTCCACAACCTGGGGCTGAACATCATCCGCAAGGAGCATGTGCGACTGGGCTACAAGCCGGGCTTCTCGATCTTCGACGAGACCGACGTCAAGGCCCTGATGACCGACATCATGCAAAAGGAATACTCGGGCGACGACGGCGTCGACGAGATCAAGAACATGATCGGCGCCTGGAAGAACGACCTGATCCTGCCGGCCCAGGCCCTGGAAAACGCGCGCAACCCCAAGGAGCAGACCGCGGCCATCGTCTACACCCACTACCAGCGCACGCTCAAGGCGTTCAACGCGGTGGACTTCGACGACCTGATCCTGCTGCCGGTGAAGCTGTTCGAGGAACACGCCGACATCCTGGAGAAGTGGCAGAACAAGGTGCGCTACCTGCTGGTGGACGAATACCAGGACACCAACGCCAGCCAGTACCTGCTGGTGAAAATGCTCATCGGCAAGCGCAACCAGTTCACCGTGGTGGGCGACGACGACCAGTCGATCTATGCCTGGCGCGGCGCCCGCCCGGAAAACCTGATGCTGCTCAAGGAAGACTACCCGTCCTTGAAGGTGGTGATGCTCGAGCAGAACTACCGCTCCACCAGCCGCATCCTGCGCTGCGCCAACGTGCTGATCTCCAACAACCCCCACGAGTTCGAGAAACAGCTGTGGAGCGAGATGGGCCATGGCGACGAGATCCGCGTGATCCGCTGCCGCAACGAGGACGCCGAGGCCGAGCGGGTGGCGATGGAAATCCTCAGCCTGCACTTGCGCACCGACCGGCCCTACAGCGATTTCGCGATCCTCTATCGCGGCAACTACCAGGCCAAGCTGATCGAGCTGAAGCTGCAGCATCACCAGATTCCCTATCGCCTGTCGGGCGGCAACAGCTTCTTCGGGCGCCAGGAAGTGAAGGACCTGATGGCCTACTTCCGCCTGATCGTGAACCCGGACGACGACAACGCCTTCCTGCGGGTGATCAACGTGCCGCGCCGGGAAATCGGCTCCACCACCCTGGAAAAACTCGGCAACTACGCCACCGAACGCAAGATCTCGATGTACGCCGCCACCGACGAAATCGGCCTGGGCGAGCACCTGGACAGCCGCTTCACCGACCGCCTGGCGCGCTTCAAGCGCTTCATGGACAAGGTGCGCGAGCAGTGCGCCGGCGAAGACCCGATTTCCGCCCTGCGCAGCATGGTCATGGACATCGACTACGAGAACTGGCTGCGCACCAACAGCTCCAGCGACAAGGCCGCCGACTACCGCATGGGTAACGTGTGGTTTCTGATCGAAGCGCTGAAGAACACCCTGGAAAAAGACGAAGACGGCGAAATGACCGTCGAAGACGCCATCGGCAAACTGGTGTTGCGCGACATGCTGGAGCGTCAGCAGGAAGAGGAAGACGGCGCCGAAGGCGTGCAGATGATGACCCTGCATGCCTCCAAGGGCCTGGAATTCCCCTATGTGTTCATCATGGGCATGGAGGAGGAAATCCTCCCCCACCGCTCCAGTATCGAAGCCGACACCATCGAGGAAGAACGCCGCCTGGCCTACGTGGGCATCACCCGCGCGCGCCAGACCCTGGCCTTCACCTTCGCCGCCAAGCGCAAGCAGTACGGTGAAGTCATCGACTGCGCGCCCAGCCGCTTCCTCGACGAACTGCCGCCGGACGACCTGGCGTGGGAAGGCAACGACGACACCCCGACCGAAGTCAAAGCCGTGCGTGGCAACAACGCACTGGCGGATATACGGGCGATGTTAAAGCGCTAGAATCGAGCACTTTTTAACCGCAGCATTCATTTAACCGAACACCTTTTATCAGAGCTCAGGCGCACAAGGCGTCAACAGAGGAAAGCTTCATGGAAGCACTGCACAAGAAAATCCGCGAAGAAGGCATCGTGCTTTCCGACCAGGTCCTGAAAGTCGACGCCTTTCTGAACCATCAGATCGACCCGGCCTTGATGAAGCTGATCGGCGACGAATTCGCCACGCTGTTCAAGGACTCGGGCATCACCAAGATCGTCACCATCGAAGCCTCGGGCATCGCCCCGGCGATCATGACCGGCCTGAACCTGGGCGTACCGGTGATCTTCGCGCGCAAGCACCAGTCCCTGACCCTGACCGAGAATCTGCTGTCGGCGACCGTGTACTCGTTCACCAAGCAGACCGAAAGCACCGTGGCGATTTCCCCGCGCCACCTGACCAGCAGCGACCGTGTGCTGATCATCGATGACTTCCTGGCCAACGGTAAGGCGTCCCAGGCGCTGATTTCGATCATCAAGCAGGCGGGCGCCACCGTGGCCGGCCTGGGCATCGTGATCGAGAAGTCGTTCCAGGGCGGCCGCGCCGAACTGGACGCGCAAGGCTACCGCGTGGAATCCCTGGCCCGGGTCAAGTCCCTGGCCGATGGCGTGGTGACCTTTATCTAAGAGGCTTCGCCTCTTGATCGCGGGCAAGCCTTGCTCCTACAGAGACCACCCGCTTCTGTAGGAGCAGCCGGTCGACGCTCGATTGCCCGCGATGACGCCGCCAGGCGTCTACCTCATGCCTGCGCCGTCTCCCGCAGCGCCGCCAGCAGCAAACGCTGATAGATCTCCTCGCGCCAACCATCGGGCTTCACCAACTGCATCCGCTGCAGATGCGCCAGAAACGCCTCGGGCGGTGGGGCATCCAGCGCCGCCTTGCCCAATTCGAGAATCTCGCTGAGCTTGAACTTGCTCTTCAGCCAGTTCAGCGCCCGCAGCAAATCCCGCTCCTCTGCGCTGAAATCGCTGCCCAGCGGATATTCCGGGAACAGGTGCCGGTGCCGCGCCTGGATCGCCAGCAGGCGTTGCGGGTGGTTGTCGGTAAAACGCGGATCGAGGCGGAAATCCCTGGGCAGCTTGCCGGCCTTCTGCGCCTGTTCGATCAGGCCCGGCTGGAAACGCGAGTCGCTGATATTGAGCAGCGCTTCGATGACCTTCGCATCGGTCTTGCCGCGCAGATCGGCGATGCCGTACTCGGTGACCACGATGTCCCGCAGGTGCCGCGGGATGGTGCAGTGGCCGTATTCCCAGACGATGTTGGAGCTGACCAGGCCCGCGGATTCGCGCCAGCTGCGCAGGATCAGGATCGAGCGCGCGCCTCGCAGCGCATGGCCCTGGGCGACGAAGTTGTATTGTCCGCCGACGCCACTGAGCACCCGGCCGTCTTCCAGCTGATCCGCCACCCCGGCCCCCAGCAGGGTGACCATGATCGAGCTGTTGATAAAGCGCGCGTCCAGGCGCTGCAGGCGCTTGAGTTCTTCGTGGCCGTACAGCTCGTTGATGTAGCTGATGGCGGTCATGTTGAACTCGCCGAGCTTGCTCTTGGGCAGATCCCTGAGGCGCTGGTAGAAACTGCGCGGCCCGAGGAAAAAACCGCCATGTACCGATACCCCGCCCAGCGCCTGGTTTTCATCCAGGGTCCCGGCGTTGGCCTGCTGCTGCAGGGCCACCGAAGGGTAGACCTTGCGCCGTACGATGCCGGCATCGGCCAGGGCCAGCAGGCCGTTGACGAACATCTCGCTGCAGCCATACAGGCCCTTGGCGAAAGGCTCCACCCCGCCTTCGCGCTCGATCAGCGGCTTCCAGCACTGGATCTCCAGGTCCGCCAGCAGCGCCCGATAACCGTCGTTGTCCGCCTGGCGCGCCAGCAACGCCGCCGTCAATGCGTCGCCCATGGAGCCGATGCCGATCTGCAGGGTGCCGCCGTCGCGCACCAGGGTGCTGGCGTGCAGGCCGATAAAGTGATCCTGGAACCCCACCGGCATGTTCGGCGTGGAAAACAGCGTGCTGCCCTCCTCTTCGTCGATCAACAGGTCGAAGGTGGCGGCGTCGATTTCGGCGTCGCCTGGCATATAAGGCAGGTCGCGATGCACCTGGCCCAGCAGCAGGATGGTTTCGCCGGCGGCACGTCGCTCGGCGATCATCGGCAACAGGTCGAGGGTGATGTCGGGGTTGCAACTCAGGCTCAGGCGGTCGGCTTGCTGCGGGTCCCGGGCCACCAGTTGCGCGACCAGATTGAGGCCGGCGGCATTGATGTCGCGCGCGGCGTGGCTGTAGTTGCTGCAGACATAATCCTGCTGCGCCGCCGGGCTGTTGAGCAGGCTGCCGGGCTGCATGAAGAACTGTTCGATATGGATATTGGCCGGCACCTGGTTGCGGTGCAGGTCGGCGAGGAAGTCCAGCTCGGGGTAGTCGCCGAAGACCTGCTCGATGAAAGGCTCGAGGAAGCGCCGTTGCAGGCCATCGCCCAGCGGCGGGCGGCCCAGGCTCAGGGCGGTGTAAATGGTCAGTTGGCGCTCGGGCAGTTGCGCGATGCGACGATACAGGGCATTGGCGAAGCGGTTGGGTTTGCCCAGCCCCAGGGGCATGCCCATGTGAATATGCGCCGGCAAGCGTGCCAGGACCTCATCGATCGCCCGCTCGATAGAACATGACTGCACCATCCGATCCTCCAGTACCTTCCATGAATTTGAGGTTGGACCGAGCTTGCCGGGTCTTTGCTGCAATGAACAGTAGCGGCCGAATCGCAGGCATGAAAAAAGCCGCTCGTGAGCGGCTTTTTTGCGCAAGATCCGTGCTTATTTCAAACCGGACATCTTCTGGATGGCGCCTTTGAGCTCTTCATCGGAGCAGTCGGCGCAGGTGCCTTTAGGCGGCATCGCGTTGATACCGGTAATGGCCTTGGCCAGGATGCCGTCGAGGCCACCCTGGTGATCCGCGCGCTCTTTCCAGGCAGCGGCGTCGCCGATTTTCGGCGCGCCCAGCAGGCCGGAGCCGTGGCAAGCATTGCAATGCTTGGCAATCACTTCGTCTGGAGTCTTCGCACCACCGCCACCGGCGGCAACAGCGACTTCCATACCCTTGCATTCCTGACCCTGGACGCAGACCTGGCCAACCGGCTCAAGGCGCTTGGCAATGTCGTCGTTAGTCGCAGCTTGAGCGCTGACAGCCCAGAGGGCCAATACGGTTGCTGGTGCAGCCAGCATTTTCATAATTAGGTTCACGCGTACACCCTCAATGGTGGCTAGTCACGCCCACGGCCACGGTTTCGCGGGCGGGCGCAAGTATAGCGGTTAGCCCGCCACTCTGAAACAACCCTAGATTCAAAGGGGGATTAGAGAGAGGCGAAATGCTGCTTCGGGCACCGCTGCAATCCTTGCAGGACGCCTCTTCTATTAGAAGTTCGCGGGCGTGGCTGCGCTGATTAGTCGCGCGGGTGCATCGAAAGGATTACGGAAACGGTGCGGCTTGGTGCTTTCGAAATAGTAGCTGTCACCGGCTTCGAGCACGAATGTCTCAAGACCCACCACCAGCTCCAGGCGTCCTTCCACGAGAATCCCGGTTTCTTCGCCTTCATGGGTGAGCATCTCTTCACCGGTATCGGCGCCCGGCGGATAGATCTCGTTGAGAAAAGCGATCGCCCGGCTCGGATGTGCCCGGCCCACCAACTTCATGGTCACCGCACCATCGGAAATATCGATCAACTCGTTGGCTTTGTAGACGATCTGGGTGGGTTTTTCCTGGAGGATTTCTTCCGAGAAAAACTCGACCATCGACATGGGAATGCCGCCAAGAACCTTTCTCAGCGAACTGATCGAGGGGCTGACGCTGTTCTTCTCGATCATCGAAATGGTGCTGTTGGTGACGCCCGCGCGCTTGGCGAGTTCACGCTGGGAAAGGCCTTTGAGTTTACGGATGGATTGCAGTCGTTCACCGACGTCCAATGCGGCAGCCTCCTAGGGATCAGGCGTTGTTGTAGTTGAGCGTTATCATGGCGATAGCGTTCAGTATTTACAACACTTGGGCCCCAATCCCAGGGGGCAAGGCGACTTTCGGCAATGCGCTGTGCCGCTCAGTCCCCGGAATAGACGCGTGGCACCCGGCGCAGGTTGCAGAACAGCTGGTAAGGAATGGTATCGGCGGCGGCCGCCAGCTCGCTGGCAAGGATGTTCTTGCCCCACAACTCGACGGTAGAACCCAGCCCGGCCTCTGGCACGTCGGTCAGGTCGATGCACAGCATGTCCATGGAAACCCGGCCGAGCAGCTGGGTACGCTGCCCCGCCACCAGCACCGGCGCACCGGTCGGCGCATGCCGCGGATAACCGTCGGCGTACCCCATGGCCACCACGCCGATCCGCATCGGCCGTGGTGTGACGAATTTGGCGCCGTACCCCACCGGCTCGCCGGCCGGCAGTTCGCGCACACAGATCACCTTCGACTCCAGGGTCATCACCGGTTGCAGGCGCGCGGCCAGTGGGTGCGGTTCTTCGAACGGGGTCGAGCCATACAGCATGATGCCGGGACGCACCCAGTCGCTGGGGATGTGCGGCCAGCCGAGCACGGCTGGCGAGTTGCGCAGGCTGATCTCGGCGGACAAGCCCTGGCGCGCCGCCTCGAACACCGCGACCTGCTCGTCGCTGCTGCTGCAGCTGAGCTCGTCGGCGCGGGCGAAATGGCTCATCAATACGATCTTCGCCACCTTGCCGCTGGCCAGCAGCCGCTGATAGGCCGGCTGGTAATCCTTGGGATGCAGGCCGACGCGGTGCATGCCCGAATCCAGCTTAAGCCATACCGTCAGCGGCTTGGCGACGGTGGCCTGCTCGATGGCCTCCAGCTGCCACAGCGAATGCACCACGCACCAGAAATCATGTTCGACGATCAGGTCCAGCTCATCGGCCTCGAAAAAACCTTCAAGCAGCAATATCGGCGCGCGAATCCCCGCCGCACGCAGCTCCAGGGCTTCTTCAATACAGGCCACGGCAAAGCCGTCGGCCTCGGCTTCCAGTGCCTGGGCACAGCGCACCGCGCCATGGCCATAGGCATCGGCCTTGATCACCGCGAGCGCACGGGCGCCCGGCGAGGCTTCGCGGGCCAGTTGGTAGTTGTGACGCAGGGCTTGAAGATCGATCAGGGCACGGGCAGGACGCATGGCGGCAGACTTCTAGGCGGTCATGTGGGAAGAAAAAACCGGCGCTGGCGGATGGCGTGAGCCATCCATTAACAGCACCGGGAGAGGGATCTTGCTTAAGGCAGAGCGGCCACGACGGACAACTCGACCAGGATTTCCGGTTCGCAGAGCTTGGCTTCGACGGTTGCGCGGGCCGGGGCGACGCCTTTCGGCAGCCACTGGTCCCATACGCTGTTCATCCCGGCGAAGTGCGCATCGATGTCCTTCAGGTAGATGGTCACCGACAGCAGGCGCGACTTGTCGGTGCCGGCCAGGTCCAGCAAACGCTCGATGTTGGCGAGGGTTTCACGGGTCTGCTGCTCAATCCCCGCGTTCAGGTCGTCGCCGACTTGCCCAGCCAGATACACGGTACCGCTGTGGACGACGATCTGGCTCATGCGCTCATTGGTGAGCTGGCGCTGGATTGACATGTTTTGCAGGCTCCTGAGGATTACCGTAACGAGAAATATCGAGACCTTCGGCGCTGATCTGCGGCTTTTTCTTCGCCATCAGATCGGCCAGCAGACGACCGGAACCACAGGCCATGGTCCAGCCAAGCGTGCCATGACCGGTGTTCAAGAACAGGTTGCGCATGGGCGTGGCGCCAACGATCGGCGTGCCGTCCGGGGTGGTGGGACGCAGGCCGGTCCAGAAACTGGCCTGGGACAGATCACCGCCCTGAGGATAAAGATCGTTGACGATCATCTCCAGCGTTTCGCGCCGACGCGGGTTCAGCGAGAGGTCAAAACCGGCGATTTCCGCCATGCCGCCAACGCGAATACGGTTGTCGAAACGGGTGATCGCCACCTTGTAGGTTTCGTCGAGAATGGTCGAAGTCGGGGCCATGGCCGGGTTGGTGATCGGCACGGTCAGCGAGTAACCCTTGAGCGGATACACCGGGGCCTTGATACCCAGTGGCTTGAGCAGTTGTGGCGAGTAGCTGCCGAGGGCCAGCACGTAGCGGTCGGCGGTTTCCAGCTTGCCGTCGATCCAGACACCGTTGATGCGGTCGCCGGCGAAGTCCAGGCGCTGGATGTCCTGGTCGAAGCGGAACTCCACACCCAGCTTGGTGCACATTTGCGCCAGGCGCGTGGTGAACATCTGGCAGTCGCCAGTCTGGTCGTTCGGCAGGCGCAGGGCGCCGGCCAGGATGTCGGTGACGCTGGCCAGGGCCGGCTCGACGCGGGCGATGCCTTCACGGTCCAGCAGTTCGAAAGGCACGCCGGACTCCTTGAGCACGGCGATATCCTTGGCCGCGCCATCCAGTTGCGCCTGGGTGCGGAACAGCTGGGTGGTCCCCAGGCTGCGGCCTTCATAGGCGATGCCGGTTTCCGCGCGCAGTTCGTCGAGGCAGTCGCGGCTGTACTCGGACAGGCGGACCATGCGCTCCTTGTTCACCGCATAGCGGGCAGCAGTGCAGTTGCGCAGCATCTGCGCCATCCACAGGTATTGATCGATGTCGGCGGTGGCCTTGATCGCCAGCGGCGCGTGGCGCTGCAGCAACCACTTGATGGCCTTGAGCGGAACGCCCGGCGCGGCCCAGGGCGAGGCATAACCCGGCGAAACCTGGCCGGCGTTGGCGAAGCTGGTTTCCATGGCAACGGCCGGCTGACGGTCGACGACGGTCACTTCGAAACCGGCACGGGCCAGATAGTAGGCACTGGTGGTACCGATCACGCCGCTACCCAAGACCAGAACGCGCATTTTCATATCCCTCATCGCGGATAACCGCTGACGTTTGTTATTCAGAGCGAAGATGCGCGCAGTATAAAAAGCAACGGCCAGTGCTTTTCACTATATAAACGCCTATATTTGGCGAGAATTCTCGGCAAAAACCCTTTTCACGGAGGCGCATCCCCTATGCGTACCAACCACCAGACAAAGCGTGAGCTGGACAAGATAGATCGCAATATCCTGCGCATCCTGCAGGCCGATGGGCGCATCTCCTTTACCGAGCTGGGGGAAAAGGTCGGGCTGTCGACCACGCCATGCACCGAGCGGGTCCGCCGCCTGGAGCGCGAAGGCATCATCATGGGCTACAACGCCCGGCTCAACCCGCAGCACCTCAAGGGTAGCCTGCTGGTGTTTGTCGAAATCAGCCTGGACTACAAGTCCGGCGACACCTTCGAGGAGTTCCGCCGCGCCGTGCTGAAACTGCCGCACGTACTGGAATGCCACCTGGTGTCGGGGGACTTCGACTACCTGGTGAAGGCGCGGATTTCCGAAATGGCCTCGTACCGCAAACTGCTGGGCGACATCCTGCTCAAGCTGCCCCACGTGCGCGAATCCAAGAGCTATATCGTGATGGAAGAGGTGAAAGAGAGCCTGAGCCTGCCGATTCCGGATTGATTGCAACGAGCCGGGACCAGTGTTGTCAGGGTAATCGCTATCGCGGGCAATCGAGCGTCGACCGGCCGCTCCTACGGGATCTGTGCAACCTGTAGGAGCGAGGCTTGCCCGCGATGGCTTTGGGTCAGACCAGCACCTGCCGGGTGCTCGCCATGTATTCATGGATCTGCTTCTCCACCCGCGGGTGGATCAGCTCCACCGGGCGCCGACCATTGGGGCATGGCAGGCTCGGCGTGGTGCCGAACAGGCGACAGATCAGCGGCCGCTCGTCATACACCGTGCAGCCATTGGGCCCCAGGTGCACACAGTTCAGCTCTTCCATCGCCGCGTCCTGCTCGGCCCGGGTCTTGCGCGGCAGGCGCGACATCTCTTCGGTCGAAGTGGTGACCGGACCACAGCAGTCGTGACAGCCAGGCACGCACTCGAACGAGGGGATCTGCTGTCGGAGCGTGCGGACTTTCTGGCTGTTGCAGCTCATCGAAGCGTTTACCGGGAGTCTGGGGAGGCCGCGATTTTGCCCTAAAAGCCTTGTGGCAGACAGCACTGGCCGACCAATGTTGCCGCGCCGGAAAGGTCCGGCTTATGCTCCGTCAAATTTTCCAAACACACGAATCAGGATGATCCACATGAACACCCGTGCTCAGCCGTCGGGGCCAGGCCATTCGCACCCCGCCTCCTACTACGCCGCCAGCAGCCTACCCCAGCCCGATTATCCGGCGCTGGCCGGCGAGCATCAGGCGGACGTATGCGTGGTCGGCGGCGGCTTCTCCGGGCTCAACACCGCGATCGAGCTGGCCGAGCGCGGGCTCAGCGTCATTCTGCTGGAAGCGCGCAAAATCGGCTGGGGCGCCAGCGGGCGCAACGGCGGGCAACTGATTCGCGGAGTGGGTCACGGCCTCGAGCAGTTCGCCCCAGTCATCGGCGAAGACGGCGTACGCCAGATGAAACTGATGGGCCTGGAAGCGGTGGAAATCGTCCGCCAGCGTATCGAGCGTTTCCAGATTCCCTGCGACCTGACCTGGGGTTATTGCGACCTGGCCAACAAACCGCGCGACCTCGAAGGTTTCGCCGAAGACGCCCAAGAGCTGCGCGACCTGGGCTATCGCCATGCAACCCGCCTGCTGCAAGCCAACGAGATGCACAGCGTGGTGGGTTCCGACCGTTACGTCGGCGGCCTGATCGACATGGGCTCGGGGCACCTGCACCCGCTGAACCTGGCCCTGGGCGAAGCCGCGGTCGCGCAGCAACTGGGCGTGCGCCTGTTCGAACACTCGGCCGTGACCCGCATCGATTACGGGCCGCAGGTCAAAGTCCATACCGCCCAGGGCTCGGTGCGCGCCAACACCCTGGTGCTGGGCTGCAACGCCTACCTCAACGATCTCAACCCGCAACTGGGTGGCAAGGTGCTGCCCGCCGGCAGTTACATCATCGCCACCGAACCCTTGAGCGAAGAGCTGGCCCACGCCCTGTTGCCGCAGAATATGGCGGTCTGCGACCAGCGGGTGGCCCTGGACTATTACCGCCTTTCAGCCGACCGGCGCTTGCTGTTCGGCGGCGCCTGCCACTATTCCGGCCGCGACCCGCGGGACATTGCCGCTTATATGCGGCCGAAGATGCTGCAGGTGTTCCCGCAACTGGCGGCGGTGAAGATCGACTATCAATGGGGCGGCATGATCGGCATCAGCGCCAACCGCCTGCCGCAGATCGGCCGTCTAAAAGACCAGCCCAATGTGTATTACGCCCAGGCCTACTCGGGCCACGGCGTGAATGCCACGCACCTGGCCGGCAAGTTGCTGGCCGAAGCCATCAGCGGCCAGCAGGGCGGTGGTTTCGATCTGTTCGCCCAGGTCCCGCACATCACCTTCCCGGGCGGCAAGCACCTGCGTTCGCCGCTGCTGGCGCTGGGGATGCTCTGGCATCGGCTGAAAGAACTGGTCTGAAGGCATTTGTAGCCACCACACGACAGGCATGAAAAAGGCCGCATCCGGGGAAATCGGATGCGGCCTTTTCGGTCGCTGCGCAACCGATCGCAGGCTGCGCCAGCGGCTACCGATCAGCGAGGGCCTTCAAAGCCGCCAGAACGGCTTGAGCCCTTCCTGCCGAGCCTGTTCGCGACTCAGGCCGATATCGCGCAACTGTTCGGTGGTCAGCTCAAGCAGTGCCTTGCGTGTACGCAGTCGATGCCAGTACAGGCCCCAGAGACCGAGGCCGGACGGCGCATTGTGGACGGACGTCGCCCCTGCTGCCCGCTCCTGCCCAGCCGCCAGTTCCTGACTGTGTAACGACAGACGTACATCGCTCAAGCCGTTCATTTTTGCTGCTCCTGTTTACTTGGGTCGCTATGAGCAGACATCATGCGCGGGAGCCAAAAACCATTACAGATTCAAAGCACCGCTATTATCTCCATACAGAATTTCCCCTATCCGGGCTGAATCCTGTAATTTTGCGCCATCTGTACTGGTTACCCGATTCAATCACCCCGAGGCTGCGCCATGACCCTGTATGTCAATCTCGCCGAACTGCTGGGCACACGTATCGAACAAGGCTTCTATCGCCCCGGCGACCGACTGCCGTCGGTACGGGCCTTGAGTGTGGAACACGGGGTCAGCCTGAGCACCGTGCAGCAGGCTTATCGGGTTCTGGAAGACAGCGGCCTGGCGACGCCCAAGCCCAAGTCCGGCTACTTCGTGCCGGTCAGCCGCGAGCTGCCGGCACTGCCCGCGGTGGGTCGCCCGGCGCAGCGGCCGGTGGAGATTTCGCAGTGGGACCAGGTGCTGGAACTGATCCGCAGCGTGCCGCGCAAGGACATCGTCCAGCTGGGTCGCGGCATGCCCGACGTCACCAGCCCGACCCTCAAGCCCCTGCTGCGCGGGCTCGCCCGCATCAGCCGGCGCCAGGACATGCCCGGTCTGTATTACGACACCATCTACGGCGTGCACGAACTGCGTGAACAGCTGGCACGGCTGATGCTCGATTCCGGTTGCCAGCTCGGCGCCAACGACCTGGTGATCACCACCGGCTGCCATGAAGCCTTGTCCACCAGCATCCGTGCCACCTGCGAGCCCGGGGATATAGTCGCCGTCGACTCGCCGAGCTTCCATGGCGCCATGCAGACCCTCAAGGGCCTGGGCATGAAGGCCCTGGAAATCCCCACCGACCCACTCACCGGCATCAGCCTCGACGCCCTGGAACTGGCCCTGGAGCAATGGCCGATCAAGGCCATACAGTTGACCCCCAACTGCAACAACCCGCTGGGCTATATCATGCCGGAGTCGCGCAAGCGGGCCCTGCTGACCCTGGCCCAGCGCTTCGATGTGGCGATCATCGAAGACGATGTGTATGGCGAGCTGTCCTACACCTACCCGCGCCCGCGGACCATCAAGTCGTTCGACGACGATGGCCGGGTGCTGCTGTGCAGTTCCTTTTCCAAGACCCTGGCGCCGGGCCTGCGCATCGGCTGGGTCGCCCCCGGGCGCTATCTGGAACGAGTGCTGCACATGAAATACATCAGCACCGGCTCCACCGCGCCGCAGCCGCAGATCGCCATCGCCGAGTTCCTCAAGAGCGGCAATTTCGAGCCGCACCTGCGGCGCATGCGCACCCAGTACCAGCGCAATCGCGACCTGATGATCGACTGGGTCAGCCGCTATTTCCCCACGGGTACCCGCGCCAGCCGGCCGCAGGGCGGGTTCATGCTGTGGGTCGAACTGCCGGAAGGTTTCGATACCCTGCGCCTGAACCGCGCGCTGCTCGGCCAGGGCGTGCAGATTGCCGTGGGCAGCATCTTTTCGGCCTCGGGCAAGTACCGCAACTGCCTGCGGATGAACTACGCTGCCAAGCCAACGGCACAGATCGAGGAAGCCGTGCGCAAAGTCGGCGCAGCCGCCATCAAGCTGCTGGCTGAAGATTGCGCCACGGACTGACCTTTTCCTGTGAAACCGGCGTCACAGCTAGACCATCGCAGCGATTCGAGATGAGCTGACTTGAGATCCAGACAGGCCCTGGCCTTCCTTATGCTGATCGCGCTGTGCCTGAGCGGCTGCGTCAGCCTCGATGTGCCTCACGAGCCCAGCCAGGCACTGCCGGCCACCGACTCGGCCTTCGGTCGCTCGATCCAGGCCCAGGCCGCCCCCTATCAGGGACGCTCGGGCTTTCGCCTGCTGTCCGACAGCAGCGAAGCCTTCATGGCCCGCGCCGAGCTGATCCGCAACGCCCAAAGCAGCCTCGACCTGCAGTACTACATCGTCCATGACGGCATCAGCACCCGGATGCTGGTGGACGAACTGCTCAAGGCCGCCGACCGCGGCGTGCGCATCCGCATTCTGCTGGACGACACCACCAGCGACGGCCTGGACCAGATCATGGCCACCCTCGCCGCCCATCCGCGGATACAGATCCGCCTGTTCAACCCCCTGCACCTGGGGCGCAGTACCGGCGTGACCCGTGCCATGGGGCGCCTGTTCAACCTGTCGCTGCAACATCGACGCATGCACAACAAGCTGTGGCTGGCGGACAACAGCGCGGCCATCGTCGGCGGGCGCAACCTGGGGGACGAGTACTTCGACGCCGAACCCAACCTGAACTTCACCGACATCGACATCCTCGGTTTCGGCCCGGTGGCCGAACAGCTCGGGCACAGCTTCGACCAGTACTGGAACAGCGCCCTGAGCAAACCCATCGGCGAGTTTCTGTCGCGCCTGCCATCGGCCCGGGAGTTGGCCAACACCCGGCTGCGCCTGCAGCAATCGCTGGACGACGCCCAGCAGCAGGAGCATGCCCTGTTCCAGGAACTCAAGGCCTATCGGACCCAGCCACGCATGGACGTCTGGCGCAAAGAGCTGATCTGGGCCTGGAACCAGGCGCTGTGGGATGCCCCCAGCAAGGTCCTGTCCAACGGCGAGCCCGACCCGCACCTGCTGTTGACCACCCAGCTGGCGCCGGAGCTACAGAGCGTCAGTAAAGAGTTGATGATGGTTTCGGCCTATTTCGTCCCCGGCCAGCCAGGCCTGGTCTACCTCACCGGACGTGCCGACGCCGGGGTTGCGGTGAGCCTGCTGACCAACTCCCTGGAAGCCACCGACGTGCCGGCGGTCCACGGCGGCTACGCGCCGTATCGCAAGGCGCTGCTGCAACACGGCGTGAAACTCTATGAACTGCGACGCCAACCCGGTAACGGCGGCGGCAGCGGTCCTCATCTGTTCTATAGCGCGTCGTATCCTGGCTCGGACTCCAGCCTGCACAGCAAGGCGATGATTTTCGACCGCCAGAAATCCTTTATCGGCTCCTTCAATTTCGACCCGCGCTCGGTGCTGTGGAACACCGAAGTCGGGGTGCTGGTGGACAGCCCCGAGCTGGCCGAACGCGTTCGCGGCCTGGCGCTGCAAGGCATGGCGCCGGCCCTGAGCTACGAGGCGAAGCTGCAGGACGGCAAGCTGGTCTGGGTCACCGAAGACAACCAGCAACTGCACACCCTGACCCGCGAGCCTGGCAGCTGGTGGCGGCGCTTCAATGCCTGGATGAGCAATACCATCGGCCTCGAACGGATGCTCTGAGCCCAGCCCTTGCAGGAGCGAGGCTTGCCCGCGATAGCGGAACTACATTCAATCAAGATGTTGACTGTCAGCCCCTTATCGCGGGCAAGCCTCACTCCTACAGGGTTTGTGGCTGGGCCGCGCCAAACGCGCCTTCGCGCAACAACAGCACAATCAGCCCCAGGGCCCCGGCCGCCATCAGCAACAGCAAGGCATGCCCGCTGACCCACTGGCTGCCCGCCCCCGCCACCAGCGGCCCGATCAGGCAGCCGATGCCCCACAGCTGGGCGACGTGGGCATTGGCGCGCACCAGCGCATCGTCGCGGTAGCGCTCGCCGATCAGAATCAGCGACAAGGTGAACAGGCCCCCGGCGCTGGCGCCGAACAGCACCCACAGCGGCCAGATCAGCAGGGTGTCGAGCAGCAATGGAATGGCCAGGCTCGACAGCAGCAGGATCACCGCGCAGCCGGCAAACAAGGCGCGCCGCGATACGCGATCGGCCAGGGCACCGATGGGCAACTGCAACAAGGCATCGCCCACCACCACGGTGCTGACCATCGCCAGGGCGATGTCCTCGGTAAACCCCTGGCGCAGGCAATAGACCGGCAACAGGGTCAGGATCATCGCCTCGAACGCGGCGAACAGCGCCACCGCCCAGCCAATGGCCGGCAGGCCACGACAGAACCGCCATAGGTCACCGAAAGTCACGCTGCAGGACTCGCTGCTCGGCGCGCCGCTGCGGCCCATCAGCAACAGAGGCGACACCACCAGCAGCACGACGCCCACCCAGAAACCGTAGTCATGCTCGGTGCCCAAGGCGCCCAGCAGCAGCGGGCCAGCCAATTGGCTCAAGGCATAGCTACTGCCATACAGCGCCACCAGGCGACCGCGCCACTGCTCCACCACCAACTGGTTGATCCAGCTTTCGCCGAGGATGAAGACGATGGTCAGCACCACGCCGATCATCAGCCGCAGCACCAGCCACAGGGGATAACTCGGCAACAGCGCCAGCAGGCCAATGGAGATCGCCCCGCCCCACAGGCACAGGCGCATCAGCCCCGCCGTGCCGAAGCGTGCCGCCAGGCGGCTGGACACCTTCGCCCCGAGCAAGACGCCAATCGCCGGCATCGAGGCCATCACGCCGATTGCAAAGGGCCCATACCCCCAGCTCTCCAGGCGAAATGACACCAGCGGCATGCTCACGCCCAAGGCCAGCCCCACACTCAGGACAGCCGCCAAAACGGCGAAATAAGTTGCCCAGCGCATTTCCACGCTCCTGTGGATGGTTTTTTTAATACAGAGACAACGCAGCCGGACCTCCCCTGCGGAAAGTCCGGCTGCGATATGGATCGGCTAACGGTGCGCGGGATGGCGTCTGTTCAGACGCCCGATATCCGCGCCCCTTGAATTACAGCTTGATCCAGGTCGCCTTCAGTTCGGTGTACTTGTCGAACGCATGCAGCGACTTGTCACGACCGTTGCCCGACTGCTTGAAACCGCCGAACGGCGCGGTCATGTCGCCGCCGTCATATTGGTTGACCCAGACACTGCCGGCCCGCAGCGCCTTGGCGGTCAGGTGAGCCTTGGAGATATTGGCCGTCCATACCGCCGCGGCCAGACCGTAAGGCGTGTCGTTGGCAATCTGGATGGCTTCTTCCACGGTGTCGAAGGCGATGACCGAGAGCACCGGGCCAAAGATCTCTTCCTGGGCGATCTTCATTGCATTGCTGACGCCATCGAAGATGGTCGGCTCAACGTAGGTCCCGCCGGTTTCCTGCAGGGTGCGCTTGCCGCCCACCACCAGCTTGGCGCCGTCGGCATGACCGGACTCGATGTACGACAGCACGGTGTTCATCTGCTGGGTATCCACCAGCGCGCCGACGTTGGTGGCCGGGTCCAGCGGGTTGCCCGGTTTCCAGGCCTTGAGGGCCTCGATCACCAGCGGCAGGAATTTATCCTTGATCGAACGCTCCACCAGCAGGCGCGAACCGGCGGTGCAGACCTCGCCCTGGTTGAAGGCAATGGCGCTGGCCGCGGATTCGGCCGCGGCCTGCAGGTCCGGGGCATCGGCGAACACGATGTTCGGGCTCTTGCCGCCCGCCTCCAGCCAGACGCGCTTCATGTTCGATTCGCCGGAGTAGACCATCAGTTGCTTGGCGATCTTGGTCGAACCGGTGAACACCAGGGTATCGACGTCCATGTGCAGGGCCAGGGCCTTGCCCACGGTGTGGCCATAACCTGGCAGCACGTTGAGCACGCCCGCCGGGATCCCGGCTTCGACAGCCAGCGCGGCGATGCGGATAGCGGTCAGCGGCGATTTTTCCGACGGCTTGAGGATCACCGAGTTACCGGTGGACAGCGCCGGACCGAGTTTCCAGCAGGCCATCATCAACGGGAAGTTCCACGGCACGATGGCGCCGACCACGCCCACCGGCTCGCGAGTCACCAGGCCCAGTTGGTCGTGGGGCGTGGCGGCGACTTCGTCGTAGATCTTGTCGATGGCTTCGCCGCTCCAGCTCAGCGCTTGCGCCGCGCCAGGAACGTCGATACCCAGCGAGTCGCTGATCGGCTTGCCCATGTCCAGGGTTTCGAGCAGGGCCAGTTCTTCGGCATGCTTCTTCAGCAGGCCGGCAAAACGAATCATGGTGGCTTTACGCTTGGCCGGCGCCAGGCGCGACCAGACACCGGAATTGAAAGTGGCGCGGGCGTTTTCCACCGCGCGTTGTGCGTCGGCGGCGTCACAGCTGGCAATACTCGCCAGCAGACGACCATCGACCGGGCTGATGCATTCGAAGGTTTCGTTGGAAACGGCGGCGGTGTATTCGCCATTGATGTAGGCGCGGCCTTCGATTTTCAGCTCGCGGGCGCGTTGTTCCCAATCGGCTCGAGTCAGGGTGGTCATGCGAGTGTCCTCCTCTTGTTGGATACAGGCGCCACGCGATCGATGCCGGCACCTTCAGGAATTCTGCCCGGCCATCCTGCTTCGGCCCATGGCATTCGCCACCCTAAACCAGCGGCACCCGAAGTTTCAATATATTTGACAGAGGCCAGGCAAACGCCATTGCTATGTTCATTTTAATAAACATAGACTTCGGGCTTTCCAGCCATTCGCAGCGCAATCAGGGGGGAATACCAGCATGAGCATCCAGGACATCGTCGACTTCAATCAGGCCAACACTGCGCCCGAGCGGTATCGCCCCGCCCAGGAAAAAGTCCTCAAGGGCGACCCTGAGCAAACCGTGTTCAACCACTACAACAGTCCGTGCGGCCAGATGAACGCCGGGGTATGGGAAGGCGCGATCGGCCAGTGGACGGTGAACTACACCGAGCACGAGTACTGCGAGATCGTGCAGGGGGTTTCGGTCCTGCGTGACGGCGAAGGCAATGCCAAGACCTTGCGCGCCGGCGATCGCTTCGTCATTCCCGCAGGCTTTCGCGGCACCTGGGAGGTGCTGGAACCGTGCCGCAAGATCTATGTGATCTTCGAACCGAAAGCCTGAATCGCAGGCACAAAAAAACCCGCTTGAAGGCGGGTTTTTTTGTCAGAAGAAAAATCAATTACTTGATTTTGCCTTCCTTGTAGATCACGTGCTTACGAACAACCGGATCATATTTCTTGATCTCGATTTTGTCCGGAGTAGTGCGCTTGTTCTTGTCGGTAGTGTAGAAGTGACCAGTACCGGCGCTCGAAATCAAACGAATCAATTCACGCATGATTAGCTCCCTTAAACCTTGCCATCGCGACGAAGTTCGGCCAGCACGACATCAATGCCACGCTTGTCGATGATACGCATGCCTTTGGCAGATACGCGCAGACGCACAAAACGTTTCTCGGACTCAACCCAGAAGCGGTGATGCTGCAGGTTCGGCAGGAAACGACGACGGGTTTTGTTGTTTGCGTGGGAAATGTTATTCCCAGTCACCGGACCCTTACCGGTAACTTGACAGACTCTCGACATGCCTCAGCCCTCTAAAACCACATGCCCAACCCGGCATGGGTTGGCCGCTTAATCTCTCAGTCATTTGGCGCCAGGCGCCGCGTTTCTTTAGGGTCTTACCGGCTACACCTACAAGCGAAGGAACCGGGCCCCTAGAAAAGAGCGCTGCTTTATACCAGAAAGACCCAGTAGCAACAACAGCCGGTGTGCTTTGGATTTCGAAAAGTCCCTGTTTTCTTGCTCCGGATGCCTGCACCAAAGGCTGGCGCCATGGCTGACCGCTCGTCGCAGAATAAATTCTGCGTGGGTGAAACAAGCGGCAGAATCACCATGCACAGCCGCCGCAACGCTCGTTCCACGTCAATATATGGAAAAAACCTCTGTCAATTTATGCCTAATGTGGCCATGACTGCCGGCCGCCAACAGGCTCGACGCTGCAACAAATGCCAACGTATCCGGCCCACGAGCGAAAAAAGGGGATAGTCATTTTTCAACGGGGCCACTAGGGTAAGCCTTTTTCCAGACTGCACTCGCAGATGGGCCTTCGATCTGCAAAGGAAGCCAAACATGCGCCTCGCTGCCCTCCCGCTCCTGTTCGCCCCTCTTATTCTGAGCCCGCTGGCCCACGCCGCCGCATTAAGCGTGTGCACCGAGGCCAGCCCGGAAGGTTTCGACGTAGTGCAGTACAACTCGCTGACCACCACCAACGCCTCGGCCGACGTGCTGATGAATCGCCTGGTGGAGTTCGACGCCAGCAGCGGCAAGGTGGTACCGAGCCTGGCCGACAGCTGGGAAGTCTCGGCCGACGGCCTGACCTATGTGTTCAAGCTGCACCCGAAAGTGAAGTTTCATCGCACCGCGTATTTCAATCCGAGCCGCGAGCTGACCGCCGAAGACGTGAAGTTCAGCTTCGACCGCATGCTCGACCCGGCCAACCCCTGGCATAAAGTGGCGCAGAGCGGCTATCCCCATGCCCAGTCGCTACAGCTGCCGGCGCTGATCAAGAAGATCGACGCCCTGGATCCGCTGACCCTGCGCTTCACCCTCGACCACGCCGATTCGACCTTCCTCGCCACCCTGAGCATGGGGTTTGCATCGATCTACTCCGCCGAATACGCCGACCAGTTGCTCAAGGCCGGCACCCAGGACAAGCTCAACAGCCAACCGATCGGCACCGGCCCCTTCGTGTTCGGCCGTTTCCAGAAGGACGCATCGATCCGCTACAAGGCCAACCCCGACTATTTTGCCGGCAAGCCGGCGGTGGATCCGCTGATCTTCGCCATCACCCCGGACGCCAACGTGCGCCTGCAGAAGCTGCGCCGCAACGAATGCCAGATCGCCCTGTCGCCCAAGCCGCTGGACGTGACCGCCGCGCTTGAGGAGCCTGCGCTCAAGGTCGAGAAAACCGCGGCCTTCATGACCGCGTTCGTCGCCATCAACAGCCAGCACCCACCACTGGACAAACCTGAAGTGCGCCAGGCCATCAACCTCGCCTTCGACAAGGCCAACTACCTGAAAGCGGTCTTCGAAAATACCGCCGAACCCGCCAACGGCCCCTTCCCGCCCAACACCTGGAGCTACGCCAAGGAGCTGCCGGGTTACGCCCATGATCCGGCGAAGGCCCGCCAATTGCTGGCCAAGGCCGGCCTGAAAGACGGTTTTCAGACCACGATCTGGACCCGCCCTTCCGGCAGTTTGTTGAACCCCAACCCGAGCCTGGGCGCGCAACAGCTGCAAGCAGACTTGGCACAAGTCGGGATCCAGGCGGAGATCCGTGTGATCGAATGGGGCGAACTGATCCGTCGGGCCAAGGCCGGCGAGCACGACCTGCTGTTCATGGGCTGGGCCGGCGACAACGGCGATCCGGATAACTTCCTCACCCCGCAGTTCACCTGCGCGGCGGTGAAGTCCGGGACCAACTTCGCCCGCTATTGCGACCCCGGCCTGGACAAGCTGATCACCGCCGGCAAGACCACCACCGAGCAGGGCGTGCGCAGCAAGCTTTACCAGCAGGCGCAAACCCAGATCCAGCAGCAGGCCCTGTGGCTACCGCTTGCCCACCCGACCGCCTTCGCCCTGACGCGCAAGGATGTCCATGGGTATCAGGTCAGCCCGTTCGGTCGCCAGGACTACTCGAAGGTCAGCTTCAGATAAGCAGCGGCAAGCGGCGAGCTACAAGCTGCAAGTTCAGAGCAGTCCTCGTACCGCTTTAACTTGCAGCTTGCCGCTTGAAGCTTGTCGCTGCTTCTCTACATCCAGCCGTACTCGGCCATCGACAGCGGCTCGCCCTCGCCGACGATGAAATGGTCGAGTACGCGCACATCCACCAGGTCCAGCGCCTCCGTGAGCCTGCGGGTCAGCACCCGATCCGCCTGGCTCGGCTCGGAAACGCCCGAAGGATGGTTGTGACACAGGATCAGCGCGGCCGCGTTGTGCGCCAGGGCACGCTTGACCACTTGCCGCGGATAGACGCTGGTGGTGTTGATGGAACCCTGGAACAACGCCTCGAACGCCAGCACCCGGTGCTTGGAGTCGAGAAACAGGCAACCGAAGACCTCATGCGGTTCATGGCGCAACATCGCCTTGAGGTAGTCGCGGACCGCCACCGGGCTTTCCAGCACCGAATTGCGACTGAGTTTTTCCGCCAGATGCCGCCGCGCCATTTCCAGCACCGCCTGCAATTGCGCGAACTTGGCCGGGCCCAGGCCAAGCTGCCGGCTGAAGGTCAATTGGTCCGCCTCGAGCAGGCCACGCAGGCTGCCGAACTGATGCAACAGGTGCCGCGCCAGGTCGACCGCGCTTTTTCCGGCGACCCCGGTGCGCAGGAAAATCGCCAGCAATTCGGCGTCGGAAAGGGCCAGCGCGCCCTGCTCAAGAAGCTTCTCCCGCGGGCGCTCCGCCGCAGGCCAGTCGCGAATGCTCATAGCACCTCCATGTGTGTGGGCGCCGCTGTTCCATAGCGGTCGCTGTGCTATCTTAGCCCATCTTTTTGCGTGGAATTTCCCCTGGGGAGGGGGTGTTACACGCAGCAATCATTGAACTGAAAGGCAGGCCTATGCAGCGGCTGTATCGGAAACGCATCGTTCTCGGCGTCGGCGGCGGCATCGCTGCCTATAAGAGCGCCGAGCTGGTTCGCCGACTCCTCGACCACGGCGCGGAAGTGCGTGTGGTCATGACCCGTGGCGGCAGTGAATTCATCACCCCGCTGACCATGCAGGCCCTGTCCGGGCACCCGGTCCACCTGGACCTGCTCGACCCCGCGGCCGAAGCCGCCATGGGCCATATCGAACTGGCCAAATGGGCCGACCTGGTGCTGATCGCCCCGGCCACCGCCGACCTGATCGCCCGCCTGGCCCAAGGCATCGCCGACGACCTGCTGACCACCCTGGTCCTGGCCACCGACGCCACCGTCGCCATCGCCCCGGCCATGAACCAGGCCATGTGGCGCGACCCTGCCACCCAGGCCAACACCCAGCTGCTGCAAAGCCGTGGCCTGAAAGTCTTCGGCCCGGCTTCCGGCAGCCAGGCCTGTGGCGACGTCGGCCTGGGCCGCATGCTCGAGGCCAACGATCTGGCGCTGTGCGCCGCCGACTGCTTCCAGCATCTGGCGCTGACCGGCAAACACGTGCTGATTACCGCCGGCCCGACCCAGGAAAACATCGACCCGGTGCGCTACATCACCAACCACAGCTCCGGAAAAATGGGCTTTGCCCTGGCCGAAGCAGCGGTCGAAGCCGGTGCTCGGGTCACCCTGATCACCGGTCCCGTGCACCTGCCGACCCCGGATCGCGTGACCCGGATCGACGTGGTCAGTGCCCGCGACATGCTCGCCGCCTGCGAGGCCGCCATCCCATGCGACCTGTTCATCGCCTCGGCCGCGGTCGCGGACTACCGCCCGGAAGTCGTCGCCCCACAGAAATTGAAGAAAGACCCTACGAACGGCGACGGCCTGCTGCTGCAGATGGTGCGCAACCCGGACATCCTGGCCACCATCGCCACCCGCCCCGACCGTCCGTTCAGTGTCGGCTTCGCCGCTGAAACCGAACACTTGCTCGACTACGCTGCACGCAAACTCAAAGACAAGAACCTCGACCTGATCGTCGCCAACGACGTGGCCAACCCGAGCATTGGCTTCAACAGCGAGGAAAACGCCTGCAGCGTGATTGACCGGGAGTTGCACGCAACTCTCTTCGCCCAGACCAGCAAGGGCAAGATTGCCCGCCAACTGATCTCTTTCATCGCCGAACGGCTGAACCAGGTTTAACTCGCATGCACGCTTTACAAGCCAAGATCCTCGACCCACGCATCGGCAACCAATTCCCCCTGCCGCAGTACGCCACGCCAGGCTCCGCCGGCCTCGACCTGCGCGCCATGCTCAAGCAGGACACCCTCCTGGAACCGGGCCAGACCCTGCTGATTCCTACCGGCCTGTCTGTCTACATCGGCGACCCAGGCCTCGCCGCGCTGATCCTGCCGCGCTCCGGCCTGGGTCACAAGCACGGCATCGTCCTGGGCAACCTGGTCGGCCTGATCGACTCCGATTACCAGGGCGAACTCATGGTCTCCTGCTGGAACCGTGGCCAGACCGCCTTCAACATCGCGGTGGGCGAACGCATTGCCCAGTTGGTACTGGTACCCGTGGTCCAGGCGCACTTCGAAGTGGTCGAAGCCTTCGACGAAAGCCAGCGCGGCGCGGGCGGTTTCGGTCACTCCGGCAGCCATTGAACAAAAAATCCGGGCCGCGCCAGCGGCTCGCCTAAGATTGGTAGGCTGCGTTTCAGCACGAAAACTCAGCAAGTTTATTCGCGGACTTGACCACCCGGAATCACGGCACAAGGTGATCGAAAAAGAGCTGACACTCATCAGATGGCATTTTTGCACCATGAACCCAAGGGCAAAAACGCCGTCATACCCTTCAGTTTGAGCCTTCCGGTCAGTATTCCGGCCTGTCCTGCCCCCTTTTAGACGGAGCACCCCCAGTGATGAGCAATGCAGCCCAAGTCGTACCCAAGTTCCCTGAAAGCATCTTTCGCGCTTACGACATTCGCGGAACCGTTCCGGAAACCCTGAACGCTGAAACCGCCTACTGGATCGGTCGCGCCATTGGCTCCGAGAGCCTGGCCCAGGGCGAACCCAACGTTTGCGTAGGCCGTGACGGTCGCCTGTCTGGCCCCGAGCTGGTGGCGCAACTGATCCAGGGCCTGCACGACAGTGGTTGCCACGTCAGCGATGTCGGCCTGGTACCGACACCGGCGCTGTATTACGCGGCCAATGTGCTGGCTGGCAAATCCGGGGTGATGCTGACCGGTAGCCACAACCCGTCGAACTACAACGGCTTCAAGATCGTCATTGCCGGCGACACCCTGGCCAACGAACAGATCCAGGCCCTGCACGATCGCCTCAAGACCAACAACCTGAGCAGCGGCCAGGGCAGCATCACCAAGGTCGACATCCTCGATCGCTACGGCAAGGAAATCACTGCCGACGTCAAACTCGCCCGTCGCCTGAAAGTGGTGGTCGATTGCGGCAACGGCGCAGCCGGCGTCATCGCGCCTCAGCTGATCGAAGCGCTGAATTGCGAAGTCATCCCGCTGTTCTGCGAAGTGGACGGCAACTTCCCCAACCACCACCCGGACCCGGGCAAGCCCGAGAATCTGGAAGACCTGATCGCCAAGGTCGCCGAGACCAACGCCGATATCGGCCTGGCCTTCGACGGTGACGGCGACCGCGTTGGCGTCGTGACCAACACCGGCAGCATCGTCTTCCCCGATCGCCTGTTGATGCTGTTCGCCAAGGATGTCGTAGCGCGCAACCCGAGCGCGGAGATCATCTTCGACGTCAAATGCACCCGCCGCCTGATCCCGCTGATCAAGGAATATGGCGGTCGCCCACTCATGTGGAAGACCGGTCACTCGCTGATCAAAAAGAAAATGAAGCAGACCGGTGCGTTGCTGGCCGGTGAAATGAGCGGACATGTGTTCTTCAAGGAACGCTGGTTCGGTTTCGACGACGGCATCTACAGCGCCGCGCGGCTGCTGGAGATCCTCAGCAAGGAAAAATCCAACGCGGAAGAGCTGTTTGCCACCTTCCCGAACGATATTTCTACGCCGGAAATCAATATCCATGTGACCGAAGAGAGCAAATTCAGCATCATTGATGCGCTGCACGACGCGCAATGGGGTGAAGGCGCCGACCTGACCACCATCGACGGCGTACGAGTCGACTACCCCAAAGGCTGGGGCCTGGTTCGCGCCTCCAACACCACGCCGGTGCTGGTACTGCGCTTCGAAGCCGATGACGAAGCCGAACTGCAGCGCATCAAGGATGTGTTCCACACCCAGCTGAAACGTGTTGCACCTGACCTCCAACTACCGTTTTGATTTTCTTCAAGCGCCTTTATTGAAGTGCCGGAGCCCTGAATGACCCTCGAACGCGATGCCGCCGCCAATACCGCCAAGGTCCTGTCCGAAGCGCTGCCTTATATTCGCCGCTATGTCGGCAAGACCCTGGTGATCAAATACGGCGGCAACGCGATGGAAAGCGAGGAGCTGAAGACCGGCTTCGCCCGCGACATCGTGCTGATGAAGGCTGTCGGGATCAACCCGGTGGTCGTGCATGGCGGCGGCCCGCAAATCGGTGACCTGCTCAAGCGCCTGTCCATCGAAAGCCACTTCATCGATGGCATGCGTGTCACCGACGCGGCGACCATGGACGTGGTGGAGATGGTCCTCGGCGGCCAGGTGAACAAGGACATCGTTAACCTGATCAACCGCCATGGCGGCAGCGCCATCGGCCTGACCGGCAAGGATGCGGAGCTGATTCGCGCGAAGAAGCTCACCGTCACCCGCAAGACGCCGGAAATGACCACCCCGGAAATCATCGACATCGGCCACGTGGGCGAAGTGGTCGGCATCAACACCGACCTACTGAATCTGCTGGTCAAAGGTGATTTCATCCCGGTGATCGCCCCGATCGGCGTCGGCGCCAACGGCGAGTCGTACAACATCAACGCCGACCTGGTGGCCGGCAAGGTGGCCGAGGCGCTGAAAGCCGAGAAGCTGATGCTGCTGACCAACATCGCCGGCCTGATGGACAAGTCGGGCAAGGTGCTGACCGGCTTGACCACCCAGCAGGTCGATGCCCTGATCGAAGACGGCACCATCTACGGCGGCATGCTGCCGAAGATCCGCTGCGCGCTGGAAGCGGTACAGGGTGGCGTGGGCAGCTCGCTGATCATCGACGGTCGGGTACCCAATGCGATTCTGCTGGAGATCTTCACCGATACCGGTGTCGGCACCCTGATCAGCAATCGCAAGCGTCCTTAAGCGCTGCAAATAAAAAGCCCCCGCCTGGGCAAGCCAGGCGGGGGCTTTTTATTGCGCCTTCCGTAGGAGCGGAGCTTGCCCGCGATAGCGGTGTATCAGGTCAGACCGCTATCGCGGGCAAGCCTCGCTCCCACAATACTCAGACGCCGAATTGCGCGCGGTAGGCTTCCACCGCCGGCAGATGCTGCTTGAGCGCCGGATCGTCCGCCAGGAACTGCAGGACCTGGGTCAGGGAAACAATGCTCACCACCGGAATGCCGAAGTCGCGCTCGACTTCCTGGATCGCCGACAACTCACCATTGCCACGCTCCTGACGGTTCAGGGCGATCAGCACACCCGCGGCCTTGGCGCCCTCCTGGGATTCGATGATCTGCATCACTTCGCGGATCGCCGTGCCCGCGGTGATTACGTCGTCGATGATCAGCACGTCGCCAGTCAATGGCGCGCCGACCAGGCTGCCGCCTTCGCCGTGAGCCTTGGCTTCCTTGCGGTTGAAGCACCATGGCAGATCGCGCTGATGATGCTCGGCCAGGGCCACGGCCGTCGCCGCCGCCAAAGGAATGCCTTTGTACGCAGGACCGAAAAGCACATCGAAAGAAATGCCGCTGTCGACGATCGCCGCGGCATAAAAACGCCCCAGCTGCGCCAGGGCCGAGCCGCTGTTGAACAGACCGGCATTGAAGAAGTAAGGACTGGTACGCCCGGACTTCAGGGTGAACTCACCGAAGCGCAAAACCCCGCGATCGATGGCAAAACGAATGAAATCGCGCTGATACGCCTGCATGAAAAAGCCCCAAATACCACGGATTTAGCTAATTAGGTAGACCTCGGGTATCATACACGCACGTGATTTTTGGGGCCATTTATGCGGATCATCAGTGTGAACGTCAATGGTATTCAGGCTGCAGTGGAGCGAGGTTTGCTCAGTTGGCTGCAAGCACAGAATGCCGACGTCATCTGCCTGCAGGACACCCGCGCCTCCGCCTTTGAACTGGACGATCCAGCCTTCCAACTGGATGGCTACTTCCTTTATGCCTGCGATGCCGAAGTTCCCGCCCAAGGCGGTGTGGCTTTGTATTCGCGGTTGCAACCGAAGGCTGTCATCAGCGGTCTCGGCTTCGAGACGGCCGACCGCTACGGGCGCTACCTGCAAGCCGATTTCGACAAGGTCAGCATCGCGACCTTGCTGCTTCCTTCCGGGCAGAACGGCGATGAAGACTTGAACCAGAAGTTCAAGCTTATGGACGACTTCGCCCGTTACCTGGATAAACAGCGGCGCAAACGTCGCGAGTACATTTATTGTGGCTCGCTGTACGTGGCGCAACAGAAGCTGGATATCAAGAACTGGCGTGACAGCCAACAATCTCCGGGTTTCCTGGCGCCTGAACGTGCCTGGATGGACGAGATTGTCGGCAACATGGGTTATGTCGACGCCCTGCGCGAAGTCAGCCGCGAAGGCGATCAATACAGCTGGTGGCCGGACAACGAACAGGCCGAGATGCTCAACCTGGGCTGGCGCTTCGACTATCAGCTGCTGACCCCAGGCCTGCGTCGCTTCGTGCGCAGCGCACGCCTGCCACGCCAGCCGCGCTTCTCGCAGCACGCGCCGCTGATCGTGGACTACGACTGGACGCTGACCATCTAAGCGTCTTTTCGCAGCCACAAAAAAGCCGACATCAGTGTCGGCTTTTTTGTGGGCGCTCGGCCTATTTGATCAATCGCCAGGTGAACGGGTAACGGTACGCCACCCCTTCATTGGCCTTGACCCCGGCGATGATGGTCAGCACCAGGGCGCCGATCGCCAGCAGACCAAAAAGCAGGAAACCCACCAGCACCACCATCAGCAGGAAGCAGACCAGCGAGGCAAGGGCCACGGTGATCTGAAAGTTCAGCGCTTCCTTGCCCTGGGCATCGATGAACGGATCGGTCTCGCGCTTCATCTGCCAGAGCACCAACGGACCGATCAGGGTGCCGAACGGAATCCAGATGCCCAGCAAGGCCGACAGGTGACAGAACATCGCCCACTGACGCACCTCATGGCTCGGGACAGGTTGAGGAAGCTGGTCGTCGTTCATGCGGCTCTCCTTGCTGAAAGCTACCGAGCAATCAGTCAGCCAGGGCTGCCTGTTGCAATTCAAAGATCTCGCTCATGCCTTTCTTGGCCAGCGCCAGCATGGCGTTCAGTTCTTCCGGCTGGAACGGCGCGCCTTCGGCAGTGCCCTGGACTTCGATGAAACCGCCAGTGCTGGTCATGACCACGTTGAGGTCGGTCTCGGCCGCCGAGTCTTCCAGATAATCCAGATCCAGCACCGGCTCGCCCTGGTACATGCCCACGGACACCGCCGCGATCATTTGCTTGATCGGGTCGCCGCCCTTCAGGCCGCCCCGCTTCTTGATCACTTTCAGCGCATCCACCAGAGCCACCATGGCACCGGTGATCGACGCGGTACGGGTACCGCCATCGGCCTGGATCACATCGCAGTCGACATACAGGGTGACGTCGCCCAGCTTGGTCATGTCCAGCGCAGCGCGCAGGGAACGGCCGATCAGACGCTGGATCTCCAGGGTGCGGCCGCCTTGCTTGCCGCGACTGGCTTCACGCTGGTTACGCTCGCCGGTGGCGCGCGGCAGCATGCCGTATTCGGCGGTCAACCAACCCTGGCCCTGGCCCTTGAGGAAGCGGGGCACGCCGTTCTCGACGCTGACCGTGCAGATCACTTTGGTATCACCGAACTCGACCAGTACAGATCCCTCGGCGTGTTTGGTGTAGTTGCGGGTGATGCGGATCGAGCGGAGCTGATCGGCAGCGCGACCACTTGGACGTTTCATAGGGAAATACCTGTACGGGGACGGAAAACTGCCGATCATTATAGAGCCCACGGCCCTGCCTGGGCAGTTCTAAAAACCCCGGCCCGTCGGCGACACCTCTGGAACGGCCCTCCGGTCGCCCCGCAGCGCTTTGTCACACCCGCAGTTTGGGAGCATCCACCGCACTGCGCTACAATCCTGCGCCTTCACAGCCTGTCGGCTTCAATTCATTCATATCGGGCCCGTGCAACCCTCCGCGGTTGGCGGCGGACCTGTATCGGAGGTACCTCCATGGTGCACAGCATGACCGCCTTCGCCCGGGTAGAACGGGCCGGCACCCAGGGCACCCTGAGTTGGGAACTGCGCTCGGTCAACAGCCGTTACCTGGAACCGCACCTGCGCCTGCCGGAATCCTTTCGCGATCTGGAAGGCGCGGTCCGCGAGGCGCTGCGCCAGGGACTGTCGCGCGGCAAGCTCGAATGCACCTTGCGCTTCACCGAAGAAACCACCGGAAAACCACTGCAGGTCGACCGGGAGCGCGCCGCGCAACTGGTGGCGGCAGCCGAGTCCGTTGCCAGCCTGATCAAGCAGCCGGCAGCGCTGAACCCACTGGAAGTGCTGGCCTGGCCCGGCGTCCTGGTGGCCGATGCCAGCGACCCGCAGGCGCTGAACAACGAAGCCCTGAGCCTGTTCAACCAAGGGCTGAAAGAGTTGAAGAGCGGCCGCGAGCGCGAAGGTGCGGAGCTGGCCCGCCTGATCAACGACCGCCTGACCTCCATCGAGGAAGACGTCGTGACCCTGCGCGAACTGGTCCCGCAGATGCTCGCCACCCAGCGCCAGAAGGTTCTCGACCGCTTCGCCGACATGCAGGCCGAACTGGACCCCACGCGCCTGGAACAGGAAATGGTGCTGCTCGCCCAGAAGAGCGACGTCGCCGAAGAACTGGACCGCCTGAGCACCCACATCATCGAAGTTCGCCGCGTGCTCAAGTCCGGCGGCGCTGCCGGCCGGCGCCTGGACTTCCTGATGCAGGAACTCAACCGCGAAGCCAACACACTGGGCTCCAAGGCCTTCGACCCGCGCAGCACCCAGGCTGCGGTCAACCTCAAGGTGTTGATCGAGCAGATGCGCGAACAAGTACAGAATATTGAGTAAGGCTACCCCGACATGAACCACAGCACCGGCACCCTCTACATCATTTCCGCCCCTTCGGGCGCGGGCAAGACCAGCCTGGTCAAGGCCCTGATCGACGCCGATCCGTCGATCCGCGTTTCCGTGTCCCACACCACCCGCGCCATGCGCCCGGGCGAAGTGGACGGCGTGAACTACCACTTCGTCTCGCGCGAAGCGTTCGTGAAGATGGGTGAACACGGCGACTTCCTCGAGCGCGCCGAAGTCTTCGGCAATCTCTATGGCACCTCCCAAAGCCACTTGCAGCAGACCCTGGACGAAGGTCACGACCTGATCCTGGAGATCGACTGGCAAGGCGCCGAGCAGGTGCGCAAGTTGATGCCCCAGGCTCGTTCGATCTTCATCCTGCCGCCGTCCCAGCAGGCCTTGCGCCAGCGCCTGACCAACCGCGGCCAGGACAGCGACGAGATCATCGAAGGCCGGATGCGCGAAGCGGTCAGCGAGATGAGCCACTACGTCGACTACGACTACCTGATCATCAACGACGATTTCGCCCATGCGCTGGACGACTTGAAGGCGATTTTCCGCACCAACCAGCTGCAGCAGAAGCGCCAGCAGCAGCGTTTCGGCAAATTGCTCGCCGAATTGCTGGGCTGAATAGCACTTCCCAAAACCGCTGCAAGGGCTTTACATTGGCACTTGTAGCGGGCCGGAAAGCTTGGTTAAAAAATCAGCGCTTCCCTAATCGCTGGTGATTTTTTAAACTGTTGAGTCCGCTCGCCCATCCGGGCAGCGCGCATATTGCATTTGCTACGAGGAAGACCATGGCCCGCGTAACCGTTGAAGACTGTCTAGAACACGTGGATAACCGCTTTGAGCTGGTCATGCTCTCTACCAAGCGTGCCCGTCAACTGGCAACCGGCGGCAAAGAGCCGAAAGTAGCATGGGAAAACGACAAGCCTACCGTCGTCGCCCTGCGCGAAATCGCTGAAGGCCTGATCGACTACGCAGCTATCGCCGAAGCCGAAATCGTTGAAGATGAACCGCTTTTTGCTGCATTCGAGGACGAGTCCAACGAGGCCGTCTAAGCCTATGCCTGGTCGACGTAGCACGGCGCGGGATCACAGCTTACGGCAGGAGTCATCATGCCGAGCATAGACGCCCTCGCCGATCGCTTATCGACCTATCTCGGCACGGACCAGGTCAATCTGGTCCGCCGAGCGTATTTCTACGCCGAACAAGCCCATGACGGTCAGCGCCGTCGCAGCGGCGAGGCGTACGTCACGCACCCGTTAGCGGTCGCAAACATTCTCGCCGACATGCATATGGACCATCAGAGCCTGATGGCGGCCATGCTGCATGACGTGATCGAAGACACCGGTATCGCCAAGGAAGCGCTGCAAGCGCAGTTTGGTGAAACCGTGGCCGAACTGGTCGACGGGGTCAGCAAACTGACCCAGATGAACTTCGAGACCAAGGCCGAAGCCCAAGCGGAAAACTTCCAGAAGATGGCCATGGCCATGGCGCGCGACATTCGCGTGATCCTGGTCAAGCTGGCCGACCGCCTGCACAACATGCGCACCCTGGAAGTGCTGTCCGGCGAAAAACGCCGGCGGATCGCCAAGGAAACCCTGGAGATCTATGCACCCATCGCCAACCGCCTGGGCATGCACAGCATCCGCATCGAATTTGAAGACCTCGGTTTCAAGGCCATGCATCCGATGCGTTCCGCGCGGATCTACCAGGCGGTCAAGCGCGCCCGGGGCAACCGCAAGGAAATCGTCAACAAGATCGAAGAATCCCTGAGCCACTGCCTGGCCATCGACGGTATCCAGGGCGAGGTCAGCGGCCGCCAGAAGCACTTGTATGGCATCTATAAAAAGATGCGCGGCAAACGCCGGGCCTTCAACGAGATCATGGACGTCTACGCGTTCCGGATCATCGTCGACAAGGTCGACACCTGCTACCGCGTGCTCGGCGCCGTACACAACCTGTACAAGCCGCTGCCGGGTCGCTTCAAGGATTACATCGCGATCCCCAAGGCCAACGGCTACCAGTCGCTGCATACCACGCTGTTCGGCATGCACGGCGTGCCGATCGAGATCCAGATCCGCACCCGCGAAATGGAAGAGATGGCCAACAACGGCATCGCCGCCCACTGGCTGTACAAATCCAGCGGCGACGAGCAGCCGAAGGGCACCCACGCCCGGGCTCGTCAATGGGTCAAGGGCGTGCTGGAGATGCAGCAACGCGCCGGCAACTCCCTGGAATTCATCGAAAGCGTGAAGATCGACCTGTTCCCGGATGAGGTCTACGTGTTCACGCCGAAAGGCCGGATCATGGAGCTGCCCAAAGGCTCCACGGCGGTGGACTTCGCCTATGCGGTACACACCGACGTCGGCAACAGCTGCATCGCCTGTCGGATCAATCGCCGCCTGGCGCCGCTGTCCGAACCGCTGCAAAGCGGCTCCACCGTGGAAATCGTCAGCGCCCCGGGCGCACGCCCCAACCCGGCCTGGCTCAACTTCGTGGTCACCGGCAAGGCTCGCACCCATATCCGCCACGCACTGAAACTGCAACGCCGCTCCGAGTCCATCAGCCTGGGCGAACGCCTGCTGAACAAGGTGCTCAACGGTTTTGACAGCGCGCTGGAAAAGATCCCCGCCGAACGCGTGCAAGCGATGCTCACCGAGTACCGCCTGGAGCTGATCGAAGACCTGCTGGAAGACATCGGCCTGGGCAACCGCATGGCTTATGTGGTCGCCCGCCGCCTGCTTGGCGAAGGCGAACAGCTGCCAAGCCCGGAAGGTCCGCTGGCCATTCGCGGCACCGAAGGCCTGGTCCTGAGCTACGCCAAGTGCTGCACGCCGATCCCGGGCGACCCGATTGTCGGCCACCTGTCCGCGGGCAAAGGGATGGTGGTGCACCTGGACAACTGCCGCAACATCAGCGAAATCCGCCACAACCCGGAAAAATGCATCCAGCTTTCGTGGGCCAAGGATGTCACCGGCGAATTCAACGTCGAGCTGCGCGTCGAGCTGGAGCACCAGCGCGGCCTGATCGCCCTGCTGGCCAGCAGTGTCAACGCGGCCGACGGCAATATCGAGAAAATCAGCATGGACGAACGGGATGGTCGCATCAGCGTGGTCCAACTGGTGGTCAGCGTGCACGACCGCGTGCACCTGGCCCGCGTGATCAAGAAACTGCGCGCCCTGACCGGCGTCATTCGCATCACTCGCATGCGTGCATAGCTCGCTATATAGCCCGCCCATTACAAGGAGTCATTCATGACCAAGACCGTTATCACCAGCGACAAGGCACCCGCCGCGATCGGCACCTACTCCCAGGCGATCAAGGCAGGCAATACCGTCTACATGTCCGGCCAGATCCCGCTCGATCCAAAGACCATGGAACTGGTGGAAGGCTTCGAAGCCCAGACCGTCCAGGTATTCGAGAACCTCAAGTCCGTGGCGGAGGCTGCCGGTGGTTCGTTCAAGGACATCGTCAAACTGAACATCTTCCTCACCGACCTGAGCCACTTCGCCAAGGTCAACGAGATCATGGGCAAGTACTTCCAGCAGCCTTACCCTGCCCGCGCCGCCATCGGCGTTGCCGCCCTGCCAAAAGGCGCGCAGGTTGAAATGGATGCCATCCTGGTCATCGAGTAACACGTCCGGCGCGGCTACCCAGGCCGCGCCGTCTCCGTTCTGAAAGGATTTTCTCATGCGCAAAGCGCTAGCCCTCTCGTTGTGCGCCCTGTTCCTCGGTGGCTGCGCCAGCGATCCCGCCGACCGTGACATCAGTGGCACCTGGATCAATCAGGTCGCCATCGACGCCGCCGCCAAAGGCGGACCGCTGCGCGAAGCCCTGCAAGGCTACGGCCCGAACCTGGAATGGGACGTCAACACCAAGGCCAGCCAGGCGCGCTACACCAACGGCTTCGAAAACGTCGAAGGCAAGGTGCTGGCTGAAGAGTCCGGCGCCTGGAAAATCGATTTCTACGGCAGCTCCGCCAGCGAATTGAAACGCGACGGCAAACAGCTGCTGCAAGAAGCCAACGACAACGAGCCGGAGCAGGTCTTCGATCGTCCCAAGGACCCGGCCCCGGAAGGCGCGCCACTGGGCGCCAACTTCGAGCGCGCCCTGTACTCGGCTTACCTGGGTGGCGAATGGAAAATCGTCAACGGCCCGGGCGAAGGCGGCACCGTGCTGTTCCAATCCAACGGCCAGGTCATGGGTTTGCCGGGTGCCGATCGCTACGCACTGTGCCTCGCCGGCGACTGCGCCTCGATGAGCGGCGGCTACGACAACCTGTGGCTGCAGCTCAACGGCCAGGGCAACCCGTGGATCTTTGCGCGCAACGGCAAGCAACTGGAGATCTTCCAGCCCATCAACGCCTCCCAGGCGAACGAGGTACCTTCCCTCACCCCGGGTACGCGCCAGTGGCTACTGGAAAAACAGTGATCCAGCAAAAAGGAGCCGAAAGGCTCCTTTTTCTTTATCCATGATGCGGCTCAGCCCTACCCTTCGATAATCTGCGCATACCCCTCGCGAAAACTCGGATAACGCGGCGCCCAGCCCAGGGCCCTGGCGCGGGCATTGCTGCAGCGCTTGCTGCCGGAACGCCGCACGCTCGAGCTGTCTGCCCACTCGGTCACGCCCAGGTACTCCCGCAACCAGCCCACCACCTCGGCCAAAGGCACCGGTGCATCGTCGACCCCGATATAGCAATCCTCAAGCACCACGCCGCGCCGATCGGCCTGCAACAGGAAGGCCAGCAACCCCGCGGCATCGTCGGCATGAATGCGGTTGCCATACAGCGGTGGATCGATGGCGACGCGATACCCCTGACGCACCTGATTCAACAGCCATTCCCGCCCCGGGCCGTAAATCCCGGTCAACCGCACCAGGCTGGCTGGAATGCCACTCTGCAAGGCCACTTGCTCGGCCTCGAGCATCAGCCGCCCGGAATAGCCGTCGGCCTGGGCCGACGAGGTCTCGTCGATCCACTCGCCATTTTTCTGCCCGTATACGCTGCTGCTGGAAACGAACAGCAAGCGTTTCGGCGACTGCCCGTTCTGCTTGAGCCAGCCCAGGACATGGGTCAGCCCCTCGACATAGGCCGCACGATAGCCCGCCTCGTCATGCTCGGTGGCGGCCGCGCTGTACACCAGGTAATCCAGCGACGTGGTGGGCCAGGCTGGCGGACACTGCTCACTGAAAAGATCGCCCGCCACGCCGATCACCCCTTCCGGCAATTGCGAAACCGTGCGCCGCAGGCCGTAGACCTGCCAGTTTTCAGCCAGCAGTTGCTTCGCCAGACGGCTGCCGACATCACCGCAGCCAGCGATCAGAACAGAAGGGGCGGACATCAGAAAACTCCTATCAGAAAGGCACAGACTAGCGTCGGCAATGGACGAGCGGCTAGCAATCAAAGAAAAAAAGATACTCTATTACTTCTGTTAACAAGAATTAGTTGCAATAATGACGGCCCATTTGTTCTCGGCCCTGCGAGGCCTAGAAGGACACTTACCCTTTTCCCTCTCAGGTCCGGCCAGCATGACACGCAATCAATTCTCCGCTTCGCCAACCCAACGCCCAAGCCCGCTGCGCGCCATGAGCGCGGCCGCAGCGTTGCTGTTCAGCCTGCTGCTGGCACCGACCGCGGCCTTCGCCGATGAGCAGGCCCCGGCTGGCGCCGCGACACCTGCGGCAGCCCACGCGCCGGCCGACGCCACGGCGCCGGTAGCCACTCCGGTCGCCGCAGCGCCGGCACCTGCCGAAGGCGAAGCAGCCGTCGATGCACCTGAAGTCCTCGAAGCGGACAACTCCCTGGGCATGGCCCACGACCTGTCTCCCTGGGGCATGTACCAGAACGCCGACATCATCGTGAAGCTCGTGATGATCGGCCTGGCCATCGCCTCGATCATCACCTGGACCATCTGGATCGCCAAAGGCTTCGAGCTGATGGGCGCCAAGCGTCGCCTGCGCGGTGAAATCCTCAACCTGAAAAAGGCCACCACCCTCAAGGAAGCCAGCGTCACCGCCGCCAAAGAAGGCACCCTGGCCAACCTGCTGGTCCACGACGCCCTGGAAGAAATGCGCCTGTCGGCCAACAGCCGCGAGAAAGAAGGCATCAAGGAACGCGTCAGCTTCCGCCTCGAGCGCCTGGTAGCCGCCTGCGGCCGCAACATGAGCAGCGGCACCGGCGTGCTCGCCACCATCGGTTCCACCGCGCCCTTCGTCGGCCTGTTCGGTACCGTGTGGGGCATCATGAACAGCTTCATCGGCATCGCCAAAACCCAGACCACCAACCTCGCCGTCGTCGCCCCCGGCATCGCCGAAGCTCTGCTGGCAACCGCGCTGGGTCTGGTCGCGGCCATTCCGGCGGTGGTCATCTACAACGTCTTCGCCCGCTCCATCGCCGGCTACAAGGCCCAGGTCTCCGACGCTTCCGCAGAAGTCCTGCTGCTGGTCAGCCGTGATCTCGATCACCTGCCGACCGCCGAGCGCTCTGCGCAACCTCATGTGGCCAAAGTAGGGTAATCCGCCATGGGCCTGCATTTGAAAGAAGGCGCAGAAGACGATCTCGCCGAAAACCACGAAATCAACGTCACGCCGTTCATCGACGTGATGCTGGTACTGCTGATCATCTTCATGGTCGCGGCGCCGCTGGCGACCGTGGACATCAAGGTCGATCTCCCGGCCTCGACGGCCAAACCGGCACCACGCCCCGAGAAACCGGTGTTTCTCAGCGTCAAGGCCGACCAACGCCTGTACCTCGGCGACGACGAAGTGAAGGCCGAAGCCCTCGGCGCCACCCTCGACGCCAAGACCCAGGGCAAGAAAGACACGACGATCTTCTTCCAGGCCGACAAAGGCGTGGATTACGGCGACCTGATGAGCGTGATGGATGCCCTGCGGGCCGCCGGATACCTGAAGGTCGGCCTGGTCGGACTTGAGACGGCTACCAAGAAATGATCACGACGCGCCAAAAACTGACGCGTTACAGCGGTAGCCTGGCCATCGTACTGGGGGTCCATGCGGTCGCGATCCTGCTCGCGCTCAACTGGAGCTCCCCCATGCCGGTCGAGCTGCCACCGCAGGCGATGATGGTCGAGCTGGCGCCGCTTCCGGCACCGCCTCCTCCCGCGCCGCCCAAGGTCGTGACGCCACCGCAGCCGCCGGCTCCGGTCGAAGAGCTGCCGCTGCCCAAACTCGCGGAAGCGCCGAAACCGACGATTTCCGTGCCCAAGCCGGTCAAACCCAAGCCCAAGCCGCAACCGCCCAAGCCGGTGGAGAAAAAGCCGGAGCCGCCGAAGGAAAAGCCGAGCGAAGAGAAACCTAGCGACGCTCCGCCGACGCCCACCGCGGCACCGTCCTCGGCACCGGCTCCGGGCCCGTCGCCGGCGCAGATCGCCGCCAAGGAAAGCTGGCAAGGCACGCTGCTGGCGCACCTGGCCAAGTACAAGAAGTACCCGCCGGGTGCCCAGGCGCGCGGCAAGGAAGGCCTGAACCGGCTGCGCTTCGTGGTCGACGCGCAAGGCAACGTGCTGTCCTATGAACTGGTAGGACGCTCGGGCAACGCCGATCTGGACCGGGCCACCCTGGAAATGATCCGCCGCGCCCAGCCGCTGCCCAAGCCACCGGCGGACATGCTCAACAACGGCTCGATCGAGATCGTCGCGCCCTTCGTCTACTCCCTGGAGAAACGTCGCCGCTGAGCATGATGCCCAGGCAATCCCCAGCAAAAAGGCACCCAAAGGTGCCTTTTTGCTTTTCCAGGCATGACCGGCATGCATTGCCCGGTGTCACAGCGAGCATTGAGTCTGATAACGTGCGTCTATCGATTGCAGCCGGTATGCTTGGCCCGCAACCTCATGGACGTCCGCTATGACTCTTACTGAATTACGCTACATCGTTACCCTCGCCCAAGAGCAGCACTTCGGCCACGCGGCCGAGCGTTGCCATGTCAGCCAGCCGACCCTGTCGGTGGGCGTGAAGAAGCTTGAAGACGAACTCGGTGTGCTGATTTTCGAGCGCAGCAAGAGTGCGGTACGTCTGACGCCGGTCGGCGAAGGCATTGTCGCCCAGGCGCAGAAGGTCCTCGAACAGGCCCAGGGCATTCGCGAACTGGCCCAGGCCGGCAAGAACCAGCTGACCGCCCCGCTGAAGGTCGGCGCGATCTACACCGTCGGCCCGTACCTGTTCCCGCACCTGATCCCGCAACTGCACCGGGTCGCCCCGCAGATGCCGTTGTATATCGAAGAGAACTTCACCCACGTGCTGCGCGACAAGCTGCGCAACGGCGAACTGGACGCGATCATCATCGCCCTGCCGTTCAACGAAGCCGACGTGCTGACCCTGCCGCTGTACGACGAACCCTTCTACGTGCTGATGCCCAGCACCCACCCCTGGACCCAGAAAGAGACCATCGACGCCAACCTGCTCAACGACAAGAGCCTGTTGCTGCTGGGCGAAGGCCACTGTTTCCGCGACCAGGTCCTGGAAGCCTGCCCGACCCTGACCAAGGGCAACGACGGCGCCAAGCACACCACGGTGGAATCCAGTTCCCTGGAAACCATCCGTCATATGGTCGCTTCCGGCCTTGGCGTCTCGATCCTGCCGCTCTCGGCGGTGGACAGCCATCACTACGCCCCGGGCGTGATCGAAGTGCGGCCGCTGACCGCGCCCGTGCCGTTCCGCACCGTGGCGATCGCCTGGCGTGCCAGCTTCCCGCGGCCGAAAGCCATCGAAATCCTCGCCGACTCGATCCGCCTGTGTTCGGTGGCCAAGCCGCCTGCCGCGAGCTAAGCCGTCGCGATGACTGAGCTGTCGAACGTGCCGGTCACGGCACTCAAGGGCGTCGGCGAAGCCATGGCCGAAAAGCTGGCCAAGGTCGGCCTGGAGAACCTGCAGGACGTGCTGTTCCACCTGCCCCTGCGCTATCAGGACCGCACCCGCGTGGTGCCGATCGGCGCGCTGCGCCCTGGGCAGGACGCGGTGATCGAAGGCACCGTCAGCGGCGCCGACGTGGTGATGGGCAAGCGCCGCAGCCTGCTGGTGCGCCTGCAGGACGGCACCGGCGGGCTCAGCCTGCGCTTCTACCATTTCAGCAACGCGCAGAAAGAAGGCCTCAAGCGCGGCACCCGCGTGCGCTGTTATGGCGAAGCCCGCCCAGGCGCGTCGGGGCTGGAAATCTACCACCCGGAATACCGCGCCATCAGCGGCGATGAACCGCCGCCCGTGGACCAGACCCTGACCCCCATCTACCCGCTCACCGAAGGCCTGACCCAGCAGCGCCTGCGCATGCTGTGCCAGCAGAGCCTGGCCCTGCTCGGCCCGCGCAGCCTGCCGGACTGGCTGCCGCAAGAGCTGGCGCGGGATTACCAGCTGGCGCCGCTGGACGATGCGATTCGTTACCTGCACCACCCGCCGGCCGATGCCGATGTCGACGAACTGGCCCTGGGTCACCATTGGGCCCAGCATCGCCTGGCGTTCGAAGAGCTGCTGACCCATCAGCTGTCCCAGCAGCGCCTGCGCGAAAGCCTGCGCTCGCAACTCGCCCCGGCGCTGCCCAAGGCCACCCGGCTGCCAGCGCTGTACCTGAAGAACCTAGGCTTTCCACCCACCGGCGCGCAGCAACGGGTCGGCAACGAGATCGCCTACGACCTCAGCCAGCCCGAGCCGATGCTGCGGCTGATCCAGGGCGACGTGGGGGCCGGCAAGACCGTGGTCGCCGCCCTCGCCGCCCTCCAGGCGTTGGAAGCTGGCTATCAGGTGGCGCTGATGGCACCGACCGAGATCCTCGCCGAGCAGCACTTCATCACCTTCAAGCGCTGGCTCGAGCCGCTGGGGCTGGAAGTCGCCTGGCTGGCCGGCAAGCTCAAGGGCAAGAACCGCACAGCCGCCCTGGAACAGATCGCCGCCGGCGCGCCGATGGTGGTCGGCACCCACGCGCTGTTCCAGGACGAAGTGCAGTTCAAGAACCTGGCGCTGGTGATCATCGACGAACAACACCGCTTCGGCGTGCAGCAGCGCCTGGCCCTGCGCCAGAAAGGCGTGGGCGGACGCCTGTGCCCGCACCAACTGATCATGACCGCCACGCCGATCCCACGGACCCTGGCGATGAGTGCCTACGCCGACCTGGACACCTCGATCCTCGACGAGCTGCCCCCTGGCCGTACGCCGGTAAACACCGTGCTGGTCACCGACTCGCGGCGGGTCGAAGTCATCGAGCGGGTGCGCGCCGCCTGCGCCGAAGGGCGCCAGGCCTATTGGGTGTGCACGCTGATCGAGGAATCCGAAGAGCTGACCTGCCAGGCCGCGCAAACCACTTACGAAGACCTGAGCAGCGCCCTGGGCGAACTGCGGGTCGGCTTGATCCACGGGCGCATGAAGCCGACGGAAAAGGCCGAGGTCATGGGCCGGTTCAAAGCCGGTGAATTGCAGCTGCTGGTGGCCACCACCGTGATCGAAGTCGGCGTCGATGTGTCCAACGCCAGCCTGATGATCATCGAGAACCCCGAGCGCTTGGGCCTGGCTCAGTTGCACCAGTTGCGTGGTCGCGTTGGTCGCGGCAGCGCCGCCAGCCATTGCGTCATGCTCTACCATCCTCCCTTGTCGCAGATCGGCCGCCAGCGCCTGGGCATCATGCGCGAAACCAACGACGGTTTTGTCATCGCCGAAAAGGACCTGGAACTGCGCGGCCCCGGCGAGATGCTCGGCACCCGCCAGACCGGCCTGCTGCAATTCAAGGTCGCCGACCTGATGCGCGATGCCGACCTGCTGCCGGCCGTGCGCGATGCCGCCCAGGCCTTGCTCGAGCGCTGGCCGCACCACGTCAGCCCGCTGCTGGAGCGCTGGCTGCGCCACGGGCAGCAATACGGCCAAGTGTGAGCAGCGTCTCAGTTAAGGGGCGAATGCCCCGATCAAGCTGGTTATACTCCTGAAATTGTTTGAAAACGGATACAGACCATGACAGAAGTTGCCCTCGCCACCGCAGCCCCGCACGCTCCGTCTGTAATCCGGCTGCTGCTCGGCAAGCTGGACATCGGCTTCACGGAAGTCCTCGACCATCCTGGCCTGCCGGCCGCGCGCAAGGTACAGGCCGTCCTGCTGGACGACGCCGTCGGCGCGCTGATGGTGCTGTTCCCACAGAGCCAGTTGCTGGACCTCAATCGCCTCGCCGAACTGACCGGCCGCCGCCTGACCGCCGTCTCTACGGAACGCCTGGAGCGCATGCTCGGCAAACACAACCTGAGCCTGCTGCCCGGCCTGCCGGCGCTCACCAGCTCGCCCTGCCTGTATGAAGAAAGCCTGCTGCGCGAGCCGACCCTGCTGATCAACTCCGGCGAGCCGGGCCTGCTGCTGGAAATCACCAGCGACGCCTTCAAGAGCATGCTGAGCAAGGCCAGCGCCGGCAATTTCGGCGAGGCCCTGAGCAGCATCCGCCCGAACCTCGACCGCCCGGACGACGACCGCGAGGAAATCACCCAGGCCATGCAGGCCTTCACTGCCCGACGCATCCAGCAACGCCTGGAAGCGACCATCGAGATTCCGCCGCTGGCCGAAACCGCGCAGAAGATCATCAAGCTGCGGGTCGACCCCAACGCCACCATCGACGACATCACCGGCGTGGTGGAAACCGACCCGGCCCTGGCCGCGCAAGTGGTGAGCTGGGCGGCTTCGCCCTACTACGCCTCGCCAGGCAAGATCCGCTCGGTGGAAGACGCCATCGTCCGCGTGCTGGGCTTCGACCTGGTGATCAACCTGGCGCTGGGCCTGGCCCTGGGCAAGACCCTGAGCCTGCCCAAGGACCACCCGCAACACAGCACGCCGTACTGGCAGCAGTCGATCTATACCGCCGCCGTCATCGAAGGCCTGACCCGCGCCATGCCGCGTGCCCAGCGCCCGGAAGCCGGCCTGACCTACCTCGCCGGCCTGCTGCACAACTTCGGCTACCTGCTGCTGGCCCACGTCTTCCCGCCGCACTTCTCGCTGATCTGCCGCCACCTGGAGGTCAACCCGCACCTGTGCCACAGCTACGTCGAACAGCACCTGCTGGGCATCAGCCGCGAACAGATCGGCGCCTGGCTGATGCGCTACTGGGACATGCCGGACGAGTTGTCCACCGCCCTGCGCTTCCAGCACGACCCGAGCTACGACGGCGCCTACGCCGAATACCCGAACCTGGTGTGCCTGGCCGTGCGTCTGCTACGCAGCCGAGGCATCGGCTCCGGCCCTGTCGAAGACATCCCTGACGCCCTGCTCGAACGCCTCGGCCTGTCCCGCGACAAAGCCGAAGACGTGGTCAGCAAAGTCCTGGAAGCCGAAGTGCTGCTGCGCGAACTGGCCTCGCAGTTCAGCCAGCACTGACCCCAGAAAAAAGCCCCGTTCCCGTAGGAGCGAGGCTTGCCCGCGATCATCTTCCAGCTGGTATACCGCTCGCCTTCAAGCCTTCGGCTTGGCCTTCCTCGGCTTCAGGTACTTGGTCAGCCCCTGGAACCAGATCACCAGCGCCGGGTTGCCCTTGATCTGGATCGACTTGTCCTGAATCCCGGTCATAAAGGCCAATTGCTTGTTCTTCGCCTGCATCGTGGCAAAACCATAGGCCGCATCCTTGAAGGCAATGGCGAATGCTGGCTCGGGGTACACCCCGGACTTACTGGTAATCCGCTGATCCTTCACCCGAAAATGCCGCGCCACCTTGCCATCCAGCGTCTGCAGCTGGAACACCAGTTCCTTGTCACCCAACTGCTGCTGGAACGCCGGATTGGTCCGGCTGGCCTTGCCCATCAACAGCCCCAGCATCCACAGAAGAAAACGAAGTTTCATGCGCAAAGCCCCAAAGGAAAAATGAACGGCTGGCGCAGTGTAGCGGCTTCAGGGGGGAACGCCACAGTTATGCAGCGTTAGAGAAAGATGACTGTCTTTTTAGCGAAAATGACCACCAAGTCACTTCAAACTCCCTGTAGCCGCTGCCGCAGGCTGCGATCGAGTGCGCAGCACTCGCAAAGGGATGTGGACCCAGCACTATCGTTGCTCAAGGCAACTGCTGTAAGCCCGAGCAAAACGCTCGTCATACCTCAACACCACCGGCTCCTCGGGATCCACCGTGATATCCAGCAAGAACCCATCGTTCACGCCATACCTCACCCACCCAAGCGTGCCCGTCCCCTGCGTATCGAAAAACACCTTGGCCCGGATCGTCTCGCCATCGTCCTCATCGATCAGCAGATTGGCCTTCTCTTTGGCCACCTCCCGAAAAGGAAAATTGCTGCTCCTGAGCAACTCGGTGAGATAGCCGTAGCAGCCTTCTCCCGTCGCTCCATCTTCAGCCGAGCACATCGTGATCGGCAGCAGCGCGCCGAGCAGCACTCCAGCACCGAGCCCTCCCAAGCGCCTTACAGAAAACGCGCCTTTCGATATTTCAAGGACAGGATGCTGAATAGCAAACCTTGTGGAGGCTTTACCTTCAAAGAACAGAACTCGCGACAGCGTCATGGCACTCCTTATCACTCCGGACATACGTTGGGCTCCGGCATACTGATTGGGTAGTTGTAGGGGTAACGTGGGTCACCCGGCTTCATGTTATCCGCGGAGACACGCACTTGATTGCAGGGGAGGAAATGGACTTTCAGGGTTCCTGCTATGTCGTACTTCGGAATATCGACCACAGCCTTATGGCGAGAGTAGTGTTGCTTATGCTCCTCCATACGCTTGGCCCAGGCATCCGAATAGGGGCGTTCAGTCCATTCACTATACGAATAGGGATCGGGGTCTTTTTCCCATACAACCACTGCCGTAAGCCCCGGCATCCACGTACGAGGAACGGAACCGCAACAGGATTGCTTTCCTCCACCCTGATGTGCCCCCAAATTGGGGCCACCTGCATCGTTGACCGTAAAACGATTGATTGCGGCTGAAGTGTGGTTATAGCCCATCACAGGCGCAGCCAGCATCTTCGATGGTGCGCCATTGCACGCACTCAAAAGCATCAAGCTCACAAGGACCAAGGTCCGGTGAGTGCCTTCAAATGAGGCGTGGGTTATTGGGTCAATCAAAGAGCGAGACATGTCGTTACTCCCCTCGTCTCGAAATACGCTTGATCGGGTACTTTTCATTGAAGAGGATGAACATTGCTTACTCCGTGTCGATAGCCATCCATTACGTCCACGAGGCCATGAAGAGTTGCTTATCAAAAAACCAAGACGCTACCAAGTTGAGCGTTTGGCGAATGTAGGAAAACACCAATTTAGCGGCGAGATGATTCCTATTTGATGCGCGACTCAAGATCTGCCGAAGCTGTCACCCAAGCCCACTGAACACGCCGAAACCACATCGTCATAAAATGCGGCAATCGTGACGTTGCAGCTGCCAACCCTCCCCGTTATCCTTCCGCCGTCGCTGCAAAATCAGCGACCGGGCCTGGAAACCCGAAGAGCAAAAAGGCGCAACAGCAGCGCCCAGACCATCAAGTGCAGGCGCTTTTTTTGTGCCTGCATTTCTGTGTCATGGCGGCTGTGCGTGGGAGACCTTCGGGTCTGCCGGGTTCCTTTTGCCTCGGTTTTCCAGCCCGCGTACAGCTGCCACCCCTTCGCCTGGAAACGAAAACGGCAGCTTCTTTAACGTAAAAGGAGTTACGCCAATGTACGCATCCCACCTATACCAACCACACCATCTGCAAGCAGCAGGAGGTGCGCAATGAGCACCTCTATCAAAACCATCGGCATCGTTACCTTCGCCGACTGCGGCGAAAAAGAACAAAGCCTGTTCCGCGTCAATCCAGATATCCCAGCACGGGAAGCCTTGGAGCATGCTTCCAACCTGTTCTACTACGCCAAAAAGCTCATGCTCGATGCGGCAATGGAGGAACAAGGTGAGCGCTACGCTTGGCCGGCTTTTTATCTGTGCGAAATGGGCAAAGCTGTGGTGGATGACCTTTCTACTGCGATGCTCTCCGACACAACTACCGCTCAAGAGCGCATCTAAATCAGCACGTAAAGGGCGGCTCAATGACAGCCGCCCTTTACTGCCTTACAGCTACACCTTCTTCTCGGACAATTTCAGATTGCCAACCTGATTCGCCAGCATGTCTTTCCAGCCACCGGGCTTGTCCTCATCGTTGGCAGCTTTCGCCAGCATTCCGGCCAATGATCCCGCGTCCTTGTTCCGCGCGGCCTCTACAGCCTCCAGCGCCTGGTGCGCCACCAGGATTTTCTGCAACGCTGGCGTGTTGGCGGTCGCTTCGTTCAATGGCAACAGTGGCGGCAATGCCGCGACTTTAGCGGTGAGATCTCCCGGCGCCTTGGTGAACGCCCGCAGCGAATCCAAGTTGCTCATCATTGGCAGGGCAATATTGGTGAGCGGATCGAAGGCGCTGATTTCCGGCAGCTCCGGCAGGCCGACTTTGCCACTGAGCACTGGCAGCGCCAGGGACGGCAAGAACAACCCCAGCAGCATGCGCGGGTCCTTTTTCTTGATGCTCAGGCCAACGCTGGCCACGGCAATACCGAGCCCGATGACCCGGCCAGCGGTGGCCAACAACGACAGCTGCTTGTTCGACTCGTTGTCGAAATGCACCAGACGAATACGGAAGTAATCGGTGAAGGGTTCACGAGGCACGACCCCGGAACTGTTCATGAACCAGGCGCGGGAGTCGTGCACCTGATCATCGAACAGCGCCACCAGCGCTTCCTGGCCTGCTGCCGGCTTGTTGGGCGCGCTGAACATTTTTTCGTAACGGGCCGTACCTTCTTTATGGAGGTAGGCGTACTCCTCGGCTTCGTCCTCTTCGTTGATCAGGTACACCGTGCCGCCGAGCAGCATGTCGATTACTGCCACACTCGTGTGACCGTCGCCGACCAAACCCCACTCGCGCCGATAGTCATGACGGAACTCGGCTGCCGCACCGAGTAACTGACGGGTATCGAGCGAAGGCTCGAAGGCTTTTTCCCAACGGGCGCTTTCGTACTTGTCCTTGCCAACGATTTGTATGTTGAGCTGATGCTCTCTTTCGTCGCTCTCGGAATAAGTCGGCGCGGGTTTGCCCTGCGCAGCCGCAGTGGCTTCGGCCTTGTGGCGTTTCTCCAATGCCTCCCAGGCATCGATCTTGGCCTGAGGCATATCGGGAGACACGTTTTTGAAAAAGTCACGCTGTGCCAGGCCACCCGCGTAGCGGTCGATACGCCAGGCGGTAATCAATGCTTGCTGGCGCTTGATCATGTCTTCGAGCGGGCCAACCTGGCCTGCTGCCTCGGACTGCCAGGCGTTGAAGCGCTGGATGAGTTCCTCGGAGACTGCGAACTCCATTTCAGTATCAAGAGTCATCTTGCGCCAATCTTCATGGACACCGACCTCCAGTGCTGCTTCTGGAACTTGTAAAGGTGCTCCTGCCATAAATGCTTCTGCGTACAGATGCTGTAAAGGGATCTGCGACAACAGATGATCCGTACCAGCCATCGCTTTGCCTTGATCACCTGGCGGGTACCCACCACCAACATCCGAGTGAACACCCGGATAGAGATATTCGACGGTGCCGCTGCGGTAGCTGGACGGTTTGCTTGTATCCCGCTGACCGCTGGCGTTTTTGGGCCGACGACGAATCGAGTCCAGTGGAAAACTGGCACGCTGCTCATGTGCGGACGCCAAGTGCACGCAGCGCTTTAGAAAGTGGCAGTCTTCCGGCAGCGATGTATCCATGCACTGTTCTACAGCCTCATCAGGCAAACGCATGGTGCCATCAGCCCAGTCCATATGCCCGGCGGCAAAGGGGGCACTGTCGGCAAGACCTACGGCCGCCACGGTGTCGCAAATACCAAGGAACTCAATGGAAATCGGCAATCCGGCGAAACGATACTCCACCTTGCCGTTACCGCCCTGGGAGCGCGTGAGTGCCTGGAGCCAGTTGGCGAAGGTACGCGCCTGTGCCGCCCCTCGAGAGAATCCGTAAACATACAGACGCATGGCCAGAATATGAGGCTTCTCTTCAGAGTCCTGACGTTGCTTCAGAACTTTTTCCAAGTCATCCATATACGGACGCATGGCGGCCTCGCGTTTTTTCTCGCCATTTTCCAGAAGGCCCGCGGAGAATACATGGCCGTACCAATTAGTGGCCATGGCGTCCACCAGCGCCTGAGTATCAGCCAGCGAAAGAGGATCTTGTCCTGGGAGCGCATCCTTTAACGCCGCAATCATCCGAGTCAGGCCCCAGTTGATCCGGTTTTCACCACCGCTGGCCCCCATCAAGCCCATGTTACTTGGTGTAAATTCACGTATGTCGGGGAATACAGTTCCAACTCCAGGGCTGTAATAACTGAAGTATCCTTCTCCCCGAGTAGTGTCATCCGATCCTAGGCTCGCATGATAGAGACGCGCCATGTTACTGCATGAAGAGGGAGTCGATGCGCTGTCTGCATCGTTATTGTTGTTAGTTCCATCAAATATCATCGAGACATGTAGAGCTTTACAGCACGGCACACCACTGTGCGTATCACCCTTCGCCTGGAGCAACTTTCGCTGCTGATTAGCAAATACTGTCTCGTCGCGCTTTTGCCTTCTGATATTTTCCGAAAGTTGCTTGGGATCTTTCGGCAGGCGCCTGTTTAAAGGAAAAGAGGGCGCGATCATTGCAGCACTCGGGAGCATTTTTCCTCCACTGCTCATGGATTCGGACATACCTTGGGTTCCTCCATGTTCATTGGGTAGTTGTAGGGGTAGCGCGGATCTCTTGGTTTAATGTTATCCGCAGAGACACGAACCTGATCACAGGGAAGAAAGTGAACCTTTAAAGTTCCCGCCACGTCGTACTTTGGAATATCTACAATAACTTTATGACGGGAATAATTAGCAGCATGGCGTGCATAGTCCTTGCTATCAAGCTGACCATACTGATCTCGCTTAACATATCCATTTGGATCAGGATCCTTTTCCCATTCAACAATTGCCCTCAGTCCTGGTGTCCACTCACGAGGAACAACACCACAGCAGCTCTGCTTCCCCCCGCCTTGGTGAGGCCCTAAGTTGGGACCACCGGCACCGTTTACGGTAAAACGGTTAATAGCTGCCGAGGTATGGTTATAACCCGTAACAGGTGCAGACAGCATCTTCGGTTCGGCCTGGCAAGCGCTCAACGTCAAGACACCGGCAAATAGCAAGAAAGTACGTGCCGCACTTCTTTTACCTACGAATTTGGACATACCTTCAACTCCTCCATGTTCATCGGGTAGTTATACGGATACCCCGGAGAACCGGGTTTGATATTGTCAGCAGAAACCCGCACTTGGTCGCACGGAAGAAAATGCACCTTCAAACTTCCTGCTACAACATACCGAAGAATCTCAACCGTAACCTTGTGATGTAAGTAGTTGGCGGCGTGGCGTTTGTAGTCCTCAGTATCAAGCTGACCATACTGGTCTCGTTTGATGTAGCCGCCAGGATCCGGATCCTTCTCCCACTCAACAATCGCCCGAAGCCCCGGCACCCACTCGCGAGGCACCAAACCGCAGCAAACTTCGCTTCCCCCGCCTTGGTGGGGACCGATATTTGGCCCGCCCGCGCCATTGACCGTAAAACGATTGATCGCCGCAGAAGTGTGGTTATAGCCCGTCACCGGCGCGCCCAACATCTTGGGTTGGCTCTGGCAGGCCGAGATCATCAGCACACTGCTGACACCCAACAACAGCCGTAGCACCAGGCTGCTGGCATCCCCCTTGAAAGATCGGTTCATATCAACGGCCTCGCTGGCTCGTCGATGACGAAAGGCGAGTTATCCAGCAGCCATTCCTGGATAAAAGGCTGGCGCTCTTCCGGCTCCTTGAGGCCTTTTTTATTGGCGGCCAACTGGCTGTGGAACAGGTGGCGGATCAGGCCTTCCTTGCGGCTCATGCCGTAGTCCTGCGGGGTGGCGCAGCGTTCGATGCGGTAGTTGTCGGCCTCGGTCCAGGCCAGCAGGTTGGCCACTTGCGGGTGGTCGAACATGAAGGGCTCGATAACCGGTGGCGGGGCGTGGCGCACGTAGTTGCCGGGCAGGCTCTGGGCCTGCTGGTCGCGGTCGAGCCAATGCCAGACGATGACCGGGGTGTGGAAGGCCTGGCCTTGAGCCGGAGTCAGGGTTTCGCACACCGGCACGAACATGCGCGGGTCGTAGTAGCGCAGCACGCCTTCGGAACGGCCCTGGTTCCAGCGCGCCTGGGTGCAGCTGCACAGGTGCCCGGCCAGGGCTTCGAAGCTCCAGGGGCTGAACAGCGCCAGCACATGCTGATTGCAGTCAACGGCGCTGATAAAGGTTTTCAACCAGGGCTTCTGCGCCTTGTTCACCCGCAGCAGCAGCGGGCCGAAATCGGCGATCGCCACTTCCGGGGTGTTGTCGAACAGCTTGGCCAATACCGGTGCGTCCGGCTGGTTCGCCAGTTCCTCCAGCAACGGGTAGTCGAGGCTGGTGGCGTCGATCAGCAGGTCGATATGCTCCTGGCCCAGTCGTTGGGTTTCGTCCCATAACAGCTCGTGCCACTGCGGATTGCTTGCGTACATGTCAGGGTCCTTTAGCGTGCCGCCAGGGCTTGGCTGTTACGTTTGGCCCGGGCGAGGCATTCCTTGCACACGGGTGGCGGTGGCATGGGCGTGTTGCCAGGTGCAACCAGGGGCAAATCACCC
>NZ_JACNDE010000025.1:0-99656 GCF_017351415.1 Pseudomonas sp. FW305-25
CGTCGCTGCCCGTACAACGCGCAATGGATGCCATCACCCACACGACAGGGAGTCACTCATGTCCTTTCTCGAACCCGTCCCGATCTCGGGCATCACCCCCTACATCGCCCAGGCCGAACCCCGGGAAGCCTGGCTGGCCCTGGCCGCCGGGATCGAGCCGGAGCTGGCCCAGTATTTCCTGGTCACCGCCCGTTGCGGCTGCTTCATGCAGGCGGCGCGCAGCCTGAACATCAAGTCGACGCTGCTGCGCAAACAGCTGGCGCACCTGGAGGAACAGTTGCGCCGCCCCTTGTTCAGCTTCCAGGGCAGCGCCCTGAGCCTCAGCCGCGAAGGCCAGCAGCTCAAGGCGCAGCTGATCGCCCTGGCCCACGAGCGCATGCTACCGGTGCTCGAACAGCCGCTGCTGCGCCTGGCCGTGGCCGAATCGATCCTGCACGACATCCTCGGTCGCGACCTGATTGCCCTGTTGCGGCGCAACGCCAGTGTGCGCCTGGAGATCATCTCCATCGACAGCGAGCTGTCGCTTCGGGCCCTGAGCGCGGACGTGGTGGTGTGGCTGGGCGGGGTGGATTCGCCCAAGCCGGGGCCGAGTTTCGTCACCAGCGCGCCGCAGCCGCTGGTGCGCCTGGACTACCTGCCGCATATCGCCAAGCGTTATTCGCGGGTCGCGGCGCGCCCCGACAGCCTGGACGACCTGGCCGACTACATGCTGGTGCAATGGCAGCAGGACCGTCAGGTCGAGCCGCTGCGGCCATGGAACCAGCTGGTGGAGCAGCGCCTGGCGGGGGTGGTGCAGGTGCATTCCTACGAGCTGATGCTGGAGATGATCCGCTGCAGCGCCTGCATCGGCCTGCTGCCTCATTACATGAGCCGCTTCGACCGCGGCCTGACGGCACTGCCCGGGCTGTTCGACGAGGCCATGGCGCGCCAGGTGTGGATGGCGGTGAACGCCGAAGTGGAGCACGACGCCGAGGTACAACAACTGGTCGACCTGATCCTCAATACCTTCCGGGAACGCAGCGAGTGGTTCGACTTCGACGACACGCCTCCGTAGGAGCGAAGCTTGCTCGCGATGGCGTCCTGCCTGATACACCGCGGCGCAGGCATCGCCAGCAAGCTGGCTCCTACAGAGAGAATCCCTGTGTCCGGCGCTCGCCATCCGCGGCGCTGGCGCTCTACACTCATCGGCCGTATCGCATGAACCAAGGAAGACTTATGCCCGCAGAGATCCCCAGCATCGTCATCGAACGCTTCAGCGAAGCCCATGTGCCGGGCATTACCGCGCTGTACAACGACCCCGCGGTCGCCCGTCAGATGCTGCAAATGCCGTTTCAACCTTCCGAGGTCTGGCGCAATCGCCTGGCGCCGAGCAACGAACGACTGGTGGCCCTGGTGGCGCTGCACCAGGGCGCGGTGATCGGCAGTTGCAGCATCGAGCAATACTCGCGCATCCGCCGCGCCCACTGCGGCAGCGTCGGCATGGGCGTGGCGGTGGAATGGCAGGGCCAGGGCGTTGGCAGCCGGCTGTTGGCGACGGTGCTGGAGGTGGCGGACAACTGGATGAACCTGCAACGGGTGGAACTGAGCGTATTCGCCGACAACGAAGCCGCACTGGGCCTGTACCGCAAGTTCGGCTTCGAAAGCGAAGGCCGGCTGCGCGACTACGCCGTGCGCGACGGCCAGTACGTCGACGTCCTGAGCATGGCGCGCCTGCGCCGCGCCCTCGCTACCTGAACGTTTACCTAACCTCCACCGGCCCCTGTAGCCGCTGCCGAGCGCCAGCGAGGCTGCGACAGGTCCGCAGGACCTCAGCGATCTCGAGAGCGCCGCGCCCGTTCCGGGCGATCGCAGCCTCGCCAGGGCTCGGCAGCGGCTACAGGCTTGCGGATGGCCGATGATCTGCGGTCAGCCATGCCGCGCTCCATCCAAGGCAAACGCCACCGCCGCCCGCGCATGCAGCTCGGTGGTGTCCAGCAGCGGCAGGGGGCTGTGTTCGGGCTTGAGCAGCAGGCCGATCTCGGTGCAGCCGAGGATGATGGCCTGGGCGCCGCGCTCCATCAGGGCCTGGATCACCTGCTGGTAGCGCTGGCGCGAGGCCTCGCTGATGACGCCCACGCACAGCTCGTCGTAGATGATCCGGTGCACGGCCTGGCGGTCCGCGGCGTCCGGCACCAGCACCTTGAGGCCGCGATCGAGCAGGCGCTGCTTGAGAAAATCCTGTTCCATGGTGAAGGCCGTGCCCAGCAGACCCACGCTGAGGGTGCCGGCCTTGAGCGCGGCCTCGGCGGTCGGGTCGGCGATGTGCAGGAAGGGCACCGACAGCACGGCCTGAATCTCGTCGGCGACCTTGTGCATGGTGTTGGTACAGAGCACCACGCATTCGGCGCCACCGGCCTCCAGGCGGCGCGCCGCATCCACCAGGATCCCGGCCGCGAGGTCCCAGCGCCCGGCGTGCTGGGCCTGTTCGACAGGCCCGAAGTCGACGCTGTACATTAGCAACCGCGCCGAACGCAGCGGCCCGAGACGGTCCCGTACCTGCTGGTTGATAAGGCGGTAATACTCGGCGCTGGACTCCCAGCTCATGCCGCCGATAAGGCCGATGGTGCGCATACACAGCTCCTGTTGCTGACAAACCTGAATGCCGAGAGTGTCCCGTGACGCAGCCCCGCGATCTATCAAGAAATTTCACATGTCCGGCGTGCTGAGCAGCAAAGTCCAGGATCACGAGCTGCTGCGCCGCGAACTACTGGGCGGCACGCTCGACCTGCAACTACTGCCGCGCGCGGCCTACAGTGCGCGCGATCCGCTGCAGTGGCAAAGCCTCGGCCTGAGCCTGGAGCGTCAGCAGGGCGTGCATGCCATCGGCAGCGACCGGCGCGAGGATTTCGACAGCTGGCCGGGGACCCTGGCCTTGACCCCGGCCGGGGTCGAGGTGTTTTCCGAGTCGCCCCAGGGCGGTGAATACCTGCTGCTGCGCTGGCTGGCCGACCCCCAGGCCCTGGGCATCACCCGCGGTTCGCGACGCCTGCAACGGCCCGGACACGCCCGGGCCCTGGCGTTGGGACGCCAGGCGCGGCGGCTGTTGCTGGAACCCGCTGGCGACCCATTGGCCCTGGAACAATGCGCCCTGCAGTTCGCCGGCCTGGCCGCCTTCGACCCAGCACCGGCCAAGGCCGCCAGGCGCACCGAGTTCAGCCGGGTGCTGACGCTGATCGAGCAGCAGTACGCCGAGCCCCTGTCGCTTGGTGAACTGGCGGCCTGCACCGGGCGTAACGAACTGCGTTTTCTGCGCGACTTCACCCGCGCCATCGGCATGACGCCCCATGCCTGGCTGGTCGAAGTCCGGGTGCAGGCGGCGCGCCGGCTGATCGAACGCAGCGACCTGCCGCTTGCCGCCATCGCCCTGGAAACCGGCTTCGCCCACCAGTCCCATATGGGCAGCGCCTTTCGCAAGATCCTCGGCCTGACCCCGAGCCAGTACCGCGCAGGTTTTTAGTCATACGCCGACACCCCCCATCTGCCATGCTCAAGGTCCGCAACCGCGGTTTCTCGAAGAGGTATGAACATGGACGACGTACGGCAACTGGGCGAGATGCTTCGGCGCTATGCAGAAAGCGAAGCACACAAGAAACAGCTGTTCGAAAGCCAGAAGGTGCTCTGGGCGAGCCGTATCACCGAGCTGTTCGAGCATATCCAGCAGTGGCTGGCACCGGTGCTGATGCCGGACCTGCTGACCTTGAATCGCGAACCCTACTTGGCCTTCAGCCCTAGCGTCCCGGTGAAAACCTCGACCTTCAAGACCGAGAAACTGACCATCGTCATCGCCGGCAAACCAGTGGAGTTCGTGCCCGATGTGATGGGCGCCGCCGGGCAGATTTCCCTGGCGGTCATGGGCCTGACCGCCGCGCGTTACGGCAGCGTGTCCCTGGTGGGCTTAGCCGACGGCAGCTGGCAATGGCGCCAGGCCAACGGCCTGAAGGAGTCCGACGTCTTTACCTTCGACGGCAACTTCCTGGCGTCGCAGTTGCAGGCGCTGATTCCCCGGGAGCGTGGGTGAGGGCCCGGAATCAGGGCTGCGCAGCTTCCAGCACCTTGAGTTGATAGGTCCTCTGTGCTTCCTGCCCTGTGCATTGAGTACCGTAGCTGCTGGTATACGCGTTGATGGTATAGGTGCCCGGTGTCAGCGGTTTACCGGTGATCAGCGCGTAATGGGTTCTTTTCTGGTAACTCAACTCCAGCCCCTCGGGTAACGGATGGTCGGGGTGAATATAAAAACCGGTCAGTGGCGTATCGGCGCCCACCACCTCCAGCTTGACGCTGAACGGCTGGCCGACGACGGCGGTGGGCAGGGTCTCTGGCTGCATCGTGAGATCCGGGCGGGTATAGCAGCCCGGAAGAAATCCCAGCCCACAACCGCTGAGCATGAGTGAAAGACCAATAGATGAAATCAGTGCGCGCTTCATGGGAGTTTCCTGGGAGCTGTTCAAGGGATCTTGCTGAACACAAGGCCGCCATATATGTATTTGAGAATGGTCTGCAGGGTCGATCCCGCTGGGATCTGATGCAATAACTCACCCCAGGAAAAGATCATTGAGGAACTGATGGTGTCACTGGGTGCCGTGGTCGAGGTGATGGGGCCGGATAAGGTTTTCGCTGGTTGCTCCCAGGTCACCCAGTGGTTTTTCATTTGCCCTGCATTGGCTGCCAGCATCCCCGCACCGATAAGGGTCGCCATATGAGTGCCGGGGCGGATGTACTGGAACAGTTCGCTCAACTGATCCTGGTTTATATGGGACGAGAACTGGATGTTGTCGAAAAGAATCTCGGCTCCCGCTTGTTTGAACCATTTTCCGAGCCCGGCGGGCAGGGTGATCCCGGAGAACATGTCATCCGGCTCGTCATAGGCGAACAGCAGGTTTTCACTGTCGCGCAAGCAGGCCAGGGTGATCCAGTCGATAGCCCAAATGCGGTCGCCTTCTGTGCCACGGCTGAAGTTTTTCGGATTGCAGGCGCCGTGGCTCGGCTTGATGTGCAACTGCCCGATGGTGGTTTCACCCGTTTCCCATAGCTCGGTGATGGCTTTTGCGTACAGGTCGGGACGGTCCATCAGCAAGGCATAGAAGAAGGTGGCCGGACCGCAGAGGCTGGTGTCTTTCTGGTCGGGGTAGGGGCTGATTGGATGAAAACGTTTCAGGCTGCCGCCTTGCGCCTTTGCCAGGCGAGCCTCAATCTGCTCGTGAATCTTGCTCTTCTCGAACGGGTCTTGCGGGGTGCCCATGGGGTGAGCCTGATCGTTGAAAATCCGCTCCTTCATAGGCGCCGCTTGAAAGTCGTCGAGAATTTTTGCTGCCGCTGCCCGCGGATCAGCGACGACCGCCGGGATGGTCGGAGCCAGTGCCGCCACGGCTGGCGCGCCAGCCAGCGCTGCGGCCTGTGGGGCAGCGGCAGGCACTAGGGCCGCTGTGGCCGCCGCCAGGTTCGGCATCGCCGACACCGCGCTGACCGGCGCCGCTGTAACGGTATCGCCAATGATCACACTGCCCGAACCGCCGACGATAATGCTGCCGTGGCTACAGGTACTGCTCTGTACCGCTGCATTACGGCCATTGATGAAGACGGTTGCCGACACCCCACCGACGATCGCCGCGCCGCAGGCGCTCTGGTCGTCGCGCCGGGCTGCGGCCAGGCCGTCGAACAGGACATCGGGAGAGCCGCTGACGAAGGGGTTGGTGCCATGGCCCGGCATCGGGCAGGAGGTCGGGTCGGTTACCCGGGCTGCTGGTTTTCCGCTCATTTTCGAAACGTCCGTGTTTAGTCAGCGGCGAAGACTAAGCGAAACCCCGGCCGCTGGCCAATCGGTTGTCCTTGGCGCGCAGTGGCGATCAGGCCGCGAGGCGGGGTCAGACCTCCATATTGCCCCAGCCGGGCCTGGCGGTTTGCGGTTCCGGCGCCACGGCGTCGATTTTCTTGCCGGTGGCCAGTTCCACCCGGCGTGCCACGTCCGGGTCGTCGGCGAAGGGGATCAGGCTGGCGTCGTCGAGGCTCTTGGCCGATTGATGGCGCAGGCAGTAGCCGATGCTGAGGTAGAGGAAGGTCACGCCGAGCAGGTCAAGGGCGAATTCGATCATCGGGGGGCTCGCTGTGCTGCAGGAGGGATGAGCGACGCGGGCCGGGTGTGGCCCGCGTCGTGCTCTTGGGCGATCAGGCGATCTGGGCGTCGCTGAGGGCGAGGCGCGGGTCGGCCACGCGCACGGTGCGCCATGTGTTGTAGGCCATCAGCAGCATGCCGCTGAGGAAGAACACGCCCCCGGCGAAGCGCACGATAAAGCCCGGGTGGCTGGCCTGCAGGGCCTCGACGAAGGAGTAGGTGAGGGTGCCGTCGTCGTTGACCGCGCGCCACATCAGGCCCTGGGTGATGCCGTTGACCCACATCGAGGCGATGTAGAGCACGGTGCCGATGGTCGCCAGCCAGAAGTGCAGGTTGATCAGTGGGATGCTGTGCATCTGCTCACGGCCGAAGACCTTGGGCACCATGTGGTAGATGGCGCCGAAGGTGATCATCGCCACCCAGCCCAGGGCGCCGGCGTGGACGTGGCCGATGGTCCAGTCGGTGTAGTGGGACAGGGCGTTGACCGTCTTGATCGCCATCATCGGCCCCTCGAAGGTCGACATGCCGTAGAAGGCCAGGGACAGCACCAGGAAACGCAGGATCGGGTCGGTGCGCAATTTATGCCAGGCGCCCGAGAGGGTCATCATGCCGTTGATCATGCCGCCCCAGCTCGGCGCCAGGAGGATCAGCGACATGGCCATGCCCAGCGATTGCGCCCAGTCGGGCAGGGCGGTGTAGTGCAGGTGGTGCGGACCGGCCCAGATGTACAGGGTGATCAGCGCCCAGAAGTGCACGATGGACAGGCGATAGGAATACACCGGGCGCCCGACCTGCTTGGGCACGAAGTAATACATCATCCCGAGGAAACCGGTGGTGAGGAAGAAGCCCACGGCGTTATGGCCGTACCACCACTGGACCATGGCGTCGGTGGCGCCGGAGTACACCGGGTAGGACTTGAACCAGTCCACCGGGATCGACAGGTGATTGACCACGTGCAGCATGGCGATCACCAGGATAAAGGCGCCGAAGAACCAGTTGCCGACGTAGATGTGTTTGGTCTTGCGCTGCACCACGGTGGTGAAGAACACGATGCCGTAGACCACCCAGACCACGGCCATCCACACCGCGCCGGAGAATTCGATTTCCGCGTATTCCTTGGTGGTGGTGTAGCCCAGCGGCAGGGTGACCAGCATGATCAGGATCACCGACTGCCAGCCCCAGAAGGTGAAGGCGGCGAGCTTGTCGGAATACAGCCGTACCTGGCAGGTGCGCTGCACCGCGTAGTAACTGGCGGCGAACTGGGCGCTGCCGGCGAAGCCGAAGATCACCAGGCTGGTGTGCAGCGGGCGCAGGCGGCCGAAGCTGGTCCAGGGCAAGTCGAGGTTCATTTGCGGCCAGACCAGTTGGGAGGCGATCCACACCCCCATGGCCATGCCGATCACGCCCCAGACCACGGTGGCGATGACGAATTGGCGTACCACCTTGTAGTTGTAGGCCGGTTCCATTGTTGCTGTGCTCATGGTCAATGCTTCCACGGTTGCAAAGGCTTGCCAGGCCACCCGGCCTGGCATGCCATGCACTGTAGAAAGCACGGGCGAAACAAAACAGGCTCAGAAAAACTGCATTAATACGGATCAGATTGACCGCCTGCCAGCACAGGTCCGAGAGCTGCTGATACGGTTTTTTAGTGTTTACCTGAATCTGTAACGTCCTGAGCTGCAAGTGCATAGTCACCACCACACCAAAACCCCCCGGATCACCCCTGGAATGCATAACCCCGTGGCCACCCTGGCCCTGTAGCCGCTGCCGAGCGCAGCGAGGCAGCGAACGAGTTGGGCGGCATCCCGATGGAGCGCTCGCAACCCGGATGGTGCGGTCTGGCTGACAGAGCGCATATGCCGGTTTTGCGGCTGCCTTGCAGCCGATCGCAGCCTCGCTGCGCTCGTCAGCGGCTACAGATTGCGAGGCCAGCTCCAGGGGACAGGATCGGGGGCAGCACTGATGAGGCCGTGACATGTATCACTATGACGAGTACGACCGGGCCCTGGTCTTTGAACGGGTGGCGCAGTTTCGCGATCAGGTCGAACGCTTCATGGCCGGCGAGCTGAGCGAAGAGGAGTTCCTGCCGCTGCGCCTGCAGAACGGCCTGTACATGCAGAAGCACGCCTACATGCTGCGGGTGGCCATTCCCTACGGCACCCTCAGTGCGCGGCAGATGCGCACCCTGGCCAGCATTGCCCGCGACTACGACCGCGGCTACGGCCACTTCACCACCCGGCAGAACATGCAGTTCAACTGGATCGAGCTGGCCCAGGTGCCGGACATCCTCGAACGCCTGGCCAATGTCGAGATGCATGCGATCCAGACCTCCGGCAACTGCGTGCGCAACATCACCACCGAAGCCTTCGCCGGGGTGGCCGCCGACGAGCTGATGGACCCGCGGCCCCTGGCGGAGATCCTGCGCCAGTGGTCGACCATCAACCCGGAATTCCTGTTCCTGCCGCGCAAGTTCAAGATCGCCATCTGCTCGGCCCGCCAGGACCGGGCGGCGATCATGATGCATGACATCGGCCTGTACCTGTACCGCGACTGGCGCGGGCAGATGCTGCTGCGGGTGATGGTCGGCGGCGGCCTGGGGCGCACGCCGATCCTCAGCCAGCAGATCCGCGACGGCCTGCCGTGGCAGCACCTGCTGTCCTATGTCGAGGCGGTGTTGCGGGTGTATAACCGCCACGGCCGGCGCGACAACAAGTACAAGGCGCGGATCAAGATCCTGGTCAAGGCCCTGGGTATCGAGGCCTTCGCCAAAGAGGTGGAAGAGGAGTGGCAGCACCTCAAGGACGGCCCGGCGCAACTGACCGAGGCCGAATACCAGCGGGTCGCCAGTGCCTTTGTGCCGCCGCTCTATGAACGCCAGCCGGCCACCGACCTCGACTACGGCAGCCGCCTGGCCGAGGAGCCGGCCTTCGAACGCTGGGTGGCGCATAACGTCAAGCCGCACAAGGTGCCGGGCTATGCCAGCGTGGTGCTGTCGACCAAGCCCGGCAGCGCCTCACCGCCCGGAGACGTGACGGCGGCGCAGATGGAGGCGGTGGCCGACTGGTCCGAGGCCTTCGGTTTCGGTGAAATCCGTATCGCCCACGAACAGAACATCGTCCTGCCGGACGTGCCCAAGGCCGCGCTGCATGAACTGTGGCGGCTGGCCGGCGAACAGGGCCTGGGCTGCGCCAACGTCGGCCTGCTGACCGACATCATCGCCTGTCCCGGCGGCGACTTCTGCGCCCTGGCCAACGCCAAGTCGATCCCCATCACCCAGGCGATCCAGGCGCGTTTCGACAACCTCGATTACCTGCACGACCTGGGCGACATCAGCCTGAACATCTCCGGCTGCATGAACGCTTGCGGCCATCACCACATCGGCAATATCGGCATCCTCGGCGTCGATAAGAACGGCAGCGAGTGGTACCAGATCACCCTCGGCGGCGCCCAGGGCAAGCACAGCGCGCTGGGCAAAGTCATCGGCCCGTCGTTCAGCGCCGAGCAAGTGCCGGGGGTGATCGAGCGCATCATCGCCACCTTCGTGCGTTACCGGGAGAGCGAAGAACTGTTCGTCGACACCGTGCAGCGCATCGGCCTGGAGCCGTTCAAGGAGCGGGTCTATCCGAAAGTGCTGGAGGCGCAGCCATGAGCCCGCAGCGCGATCGCGCAATAGAAGGCACAGCCGTGAGCGAGGAATTAAAGCCATGAGCCAGGAGTTACAGCCATGAATAATCTGCTGCGTCTGCAAGATGGCCAGGCCGGGCGGGTCGAGGACGATCCCTGGAGCCTGGTGCGCGAGGTGGACGGCCCGCTGCCCCAGGGCCCGTTGATTCTGCCGCTGGCCCGCTGGCTGATCCGCCGCATCGAGCACGAGCCGGCGCGGGACGGGGTCTGGCTCGGCCCGGACGATGAGGTGGAAAGCCTGCGGCCCTGGCTCAAGCTGATCCCGCTGATCGCCCTGGACTTCCCCAGCTTCCGTGACGGCCGGGCCTACAGCCAGGCCTACCTGCTGCGCACCCGGCTGGGCTGGATGGGCGAACTGCGGGCAGTGGGCGACGTGCTGCGCGACCAGCTCAGCCATATGCGCCAATGCGGTTTTGACAGCTTTGCCATCCGCGAAGACAAATGCGCCGACGACGCCCTCAAGGGGCTGGCGGGCATGAGCGTGCTCTACGGGCGCTCGGCGATCGAGCCGCGGCCGTTGTTCCGGCGCCGCTGAGATCCGCTGCCGCTGAAGAGCAGCGCCTGCCCGGGCCGGCGCTTCGACCGATGCTCACAGTCGCCCGGGAACAGGGCAGGCAACGGCCATTGTCTGGTCGCCAGGGGCATTTGTCCTTGGGTCGATGATGGCGCTTTGGTAGAGTCGCACCTCTTATGACGGAGCCAGGGATCGGCGACCGGCGATCAGTCGCCGGCGTGCCTGGCATGGGCCATCCATGGAAGAGAGTCGCGGCTGTGAGCGTTGCTAAAAAGATACTCGGGTTGTTTTCGTTGTTGCTGCTCCTGACCCTGTGGGTCGGCTATTTCTATGTGTATCAGGATGCCCGCAGCGGGCGCCTCGGCGACCCTCTCGACAGCTACGGCTGGTGCGGCCCCGCCGCGGATTCGGCGCATTCCTTCAAGCGCGACTACCTGCTGCTCAGGGTCACCAACAGCACCCAGGGCGAGTTCAAGGTCTCGGGGGAGGTCAACGTTTCCGAGCGCACCTACAACCGCTACGAGCTGGGCCGCTACCCGCTGAAACTGCGCCTGGAACCCTTGCAGTCCACCTACAGCATGCCGCCGTTGTTCTTTGAAGAGGTCAAGGTCAAGCCCTTGAACCGCAACTTCAGTTCGCCGCACAAGAATGCCTACGCCGACCTGGAGAGCCGCTCGATCCGGGTCAACGGCGAGTCCAGCCGGTTTCCCTTCGAGGTCTACCGTTACGGCTACAAGCCGGTGCTGTACATCCTCAAGGGCAACGAGCAGGTCGACCTGCCGTTCAAGCGCATCACCACGCAGTTGAACCTGTCCAATACTTTTACCCCGACCCGCCTGTACAACCCGGCGGACTACATCGCCGAGCAGAACAGCCTGGTCCGGCCCGGCGACTATCCCGCCTATGGCGCCAGCGAGTGCGCCTTCAGCATCGAGCGCAAAGGCTCGTTCAAGATCATCGTGCTGCTGTTATTGCTGGTGCTGTGCCTGCCGCTGTTGATGGTGCTGTATCGCGACGAGCCGACCATCGACTTTCTTGCTACCTTGCTGGGCGTGGCGGCGGTGCGGGTGTTCCTGGTCGGGCCGTTGCAGGACTACCAGTTGTACGGCATCGACTTCGTATTTGGCGCCGTGATCATCCTGGCCGGGACCTTTTCCCTGCTCAAGGCCATGCGCATCAATGCCTTGCGCGAGGCGGCGGCAAGACGCGGAACCACCTGGTAATGGGGCGAGGTGCGGCTTTGACGCCGCACCCGTCTGTTCGATTCGCCAAGAATTCTCCGGCCTGCTTTGGCGATTAATCCGCTTTTGCTGTGCTGATATGCCCGCTATTGGCTATACCTACACTTCCTCAAACCAGTAGCGCTTCCGGATTTCTGACAGGAGTTACCCTATGAAGCTCGCATCAATGATGAGCACGCTGTGCCTGGCCTCCCTAGGGTTGGTGGGCTGTTCCAGCAACGTCACCCAACCCGACGAGTACTCCGGTTTTCTCGGCGACTACAGCCAGCTCAAGGAAGCCAAGTCGCCGTCCGGCGTCGAGGTGATGCGCTGGGTCGATCCCAAGCTGGACCTGAAGCAGTACCGCAGCGTCTATATCGAGCCCACCCAGTTCTACCCCAAGCCGCAGCCGACGGTGAAGATCCCGCAGAACACCTTGTACGGCATCAACCGCTATTACGACGAGGCGCTCAAGCGCGAGATCGGCAAGGACTTGCCGCTAGCCACCGCGCCGGGGCCGGGGGTGATTGTGGTGCGCGCGGCGATCACGGCCGTGAGCAGCAAGACCGAAGGCCTGAAGCCTTACGAAATCATTCCCATCGCCCTGGTGGCGGCGGCGGTGAGCACGGCCAGCGGCATCCGCGACCAGGAGACCACCCTGGGTACCGAAGCGCAGTTCATCGACGGCGGCAACAACAAGGTGATCGCCCAGGTGGTACGCAAGGGCAGCGGCAAGCCGCTGCAGAACGACACCCAGGTCATGCAGCCTTCGGATGTGAAAAACGTCATCGACGGCTGGGCCTCCGACCTGCATCAGTCCTTCCAGAAACTGAAAAAACAGTAGGGCCGGGGTTTCTCCCCGAGCTTTTTTGCCCACTGCGTCGGGGTCAGGGCGAATACCTGACCCCTTCACTGAGCAGTTCCGGCAGTCAATCAAGAACACAGGTTTCGCTGGCGAGGCGAGGGCGCAAGGCCTGTTGACGGCATCGTCCGTGACAGGTTTTCACGTCCGCGGCAGGGTGGCCTGCTCCAGGATCGAGTGGCAGCGGAGCTTCAGGCTGTGCCTTCTTGTTCATGTGGAGTGTGATTATTTCCATTCTTTTAGAGTGGTTAAGTTAAAGTGATTTGTTAAGTTAAATAAATTCAATAAAAACATATAGATACAATATGTTTATGATGTCTTGAATGAAGTTTTTTTGAGGCTTTCAAGAGGATTTTCCAGCATGCCTGTGCTCGAACGCACGACTTTCATTACCGGTCGCAGCCCGGCCCAGGTGCTGGATTTCTGTCTTGAAGGCGCCAACTTCCCGAAGATATTTCCCGAACGCATCAGCCCCTTGCGGGGCGTGGATATCAATGACCTGCGGATCAGCGTCGGGCGCCAGTTCAGCTTTCGCCACTGGATGTGGAGTGTCATACCGGTGACATGGACGGTGGTTATACGTGAAGTCAGCGATCGCCATTTCGTCGACGAGATGCTCAAGGGGCCGCTGCGTGCCTTCTCTCATGAACACCGGGTCGAGGCCTGCGACGGGGGTACCCTGTATACCGACCGAGTGACTTATCGGGCGCTGGGCGGCGCACCTGTGGAATGGCTGGTGGTCAATGCCTACATGGCGCGCATTTTCGCGGCCCGGCATCGCACTATGTTGCGCTTGCTGGGTTGAAGCAGGCCTTTGTAGCCGCTGCCGCAGGCTGCGATCGACCGCAACGCGGGTGCGGGATGCCGATATCGCCGAAGGCCTGCGGCCTTATCGCAGCCTGCGGCAGCGGCTACAGTGTTTTCGTGTTCCGCCGGTATTTCAACGGCCTCCAGAGTTGCGCTCCGCTCTCGGGGCTTGTTCTACAATTTGTATCCCGAGCATAGGTGGCCGGGCCATTTCATGTTTAACTTCCGGCCTCTCGATTTTCTTTACAGCTGTTCAATGACAATCGTTTAAAAGGACTCCGTTCATGGCTCAAGTCACCCTTAAAGGCAACCCGGTTCAAGTCAACGGCCAACTGCCACAAACCGGCGCCAAGGCGCCAGCGTTCTCCCTGGTAGGCGCCGGTCTGGCCGACATCACCCTGAGCAGCTTTGCCGGCAAGCGCAAAGTGCTGAACATCTTCCCGAGCGTCGACACCCCGACCTGCGCCACCTCCGTGCGCAAGTTCAACGCCCAGGCCAGCGGCCTGAACAACACCGTGGTGCTGTGCATCTCGGCTGACCTGCCGTTCGCCCAGGCCCGTTTCTGCGGCGCCGAAGGCCTGGAAAACGTGCAGAACCTGTCGACCCTGCGTGGCCGCGAGTTCATCGAGAACTACGGCGTGGCCATTGCCGACGGCCCACTGGCCGGCCTGACTGCTCGCGCGGTGGTGGTACTGGACGAGAACGACACCGTGCTGCACAGCGAGCTGGTCAAGGAAATCGCTGAAGAACCGAACTACGACGCGGCCTTGGCCGTTCTGAAGTAACAGGTTTTACAATTATTCACGGCCTGGCCCTGTCCAGGCCGTTTTTATTTGTGCTTCAGTGGCTTAGCAGACACTTGCAAACGTAAGCCCAAGGTAAATTGCCGGTAAAGGCGCTTTGCTAAACACCGGCCAGTGCTTATCTTTCAGCCTTCTGAAAAAGATCCCCTCGCGCCCAATGGTTGATCACTCCATGCAATCCTCCGTTTCCCGCAACTCCCGTCGCTGGCTGCTCGGCCTGCTTGTCCTGTTGGCCATCGTCGGCCTGTGCTGGAAGTTCTGGCCGGCCTCGACCGCCCCAAAGGATGCCGCCGGGCAAAAGGCCGCGGCCGGACACACCGGTCGCAGCGGGTCTATGCGGCCGGGGTTTGGTGGCGCGAGCGGGCCGATCCCGGTGCGGGTGGCGCCGGCCACGCGTGGGGACTTCGCGCTGTATTACAAGGCGCTGGGCACCGTCACCGCGCTGAACACCATCAATGTGCGCAGCCGGGTGGCCGGTGAGCTGGTCAAGGTGGCCTTCGAGGAAGGGCAGATGGTCAAGGCCGGCGACCTGCTGGCGGAAATCGACCCGCGGCCTTACCAGAACGCCTTGCTCCAGGCCGAAGGCACGCTGTTGCAGAACCAGGCGCAACTGAAGAACGCCCAGGTCGACTACGAGCGTTATCGCGGCCTGTATGCCCAGGACAGTATCGCCAAGCAGACCCTGGACACCGCCGCGGCGCTGGTCGGCCAGTACCAGGGCACGGTCAAGACCAACCAGGCGGCGGTCAACGACGCCAAGCTCAACCTCGAATTCACCAAGATCCGCGCGCCGATCACCGGCCGCGTCGGCCTGCGCCAGCTGGACGTCGGCAACCTGGTGGCGGCCAACGACACTACTGCGCTGGCGATCATCACCCAGACCCAGCCGATCAGCGTGGCCTTCACCCTGCCGGAGAACAACCTGAGCAGGGTGCTGGAGCGTTATCGCAGCGGCGCCAGGCTGCCGGTGGAAGCCTGGGACCGCGGTGACCAGGCGCTGCAGGCCTGCGGTGTGCTGCAAAGCCTCGACAACCAGATCGACACCACCACCGGCACCCTGAAGTTCAAGGCGCGCTACGAGAACCGCGACCAGGCCCTGTTCCCCAATCAGTTCGTCAACGTGCGCGTGCTTGCCGACACCCTGAAAAACGTGGTGCTGGCGCCGTCGGCGGCGATCCAGTTCGGCACCAACGGCACCTTCGTCTATGCCCTGGACGGCGCCAACAAGGTCAAGATCCGCCAGTTGCAGGTCGGCGACAGCAACGGCGATTCCACCGTGATCAAGGCCGGCCTGGAAGCCGGCGACCGCGTGGTGCTGGAAGGCACCGACCGCCTCAAGGACGGCAGTGAAGTGGAAGTGGTCAACACCACCGAAGAAGTGCCGGCCACCCCGACCCAGCACCTGCAGGGCAAGCCGGCCAGCTCGGCGACCACGCCGGCCACCGAGACTCCGGCGGGCAAGGTCGGCGCATGAATATCTCGCGGCTGTTCATCCTCCGCCCGGTAGCCACCACCCTGAGCATGCTGGCCATTGTCCTGGCCGGCCTGATCGCCTATCGCCTGTTGCCGGTCTCGGCGTTGCCCCAGGTCGATTACCCGACCATCCGGGTGATGACCCTGTACCCCGGTGCCAGCCCCGACGTGATGACCAGCGCGGTCACCGCGCCCCTGGAACGCCAGTTCGGGCAGATGCCCGGCCTGACCCAGATGGCCTCCACCAGCTCCGGCGGTGCCTCGGTGCTGACCCTGCGCTTCAACCTCGACATCAATATGGATGTCGCCGAGCAGCAGGTGCAGGCGGCGATCAATGCCGCGACCAACCTGCTGCCCAGCGATCTGCCGGCGCCACCGGTGTACAACAAGGTCAACCCGGCGGACACCCCGGTGCTGACCCTGGCCATCACCTCCAAGACCATGCTGCTGCCCAAGCTCAACGACCTGGTCGACACCCGCATGGCGCAGAAGATCGCGCAGATCAGCGGCGTCGGCATGGTCAGCATCGCCGGCGGCCAGCGCCAGGCGGTGCGGATCAAGGTCAACCCCGAGGCCCTGGCGGCCAACGGTCTCAACCTGTCGGACGTGCGCACCCTGATCGGCGCCTCCAACGTCAACCAGCCCAAGGGCAACTTCGACGGCCCGACCCGGGTGTCGATGCTCGACGCCAACGACCAGCTGACCTCGCCCAAGGATTACGCCGAGCTGATCCTGGCCTACAAGAATGGCGCGCCGCTGCGCCTGAAAGACGTCGCGCAGATCGCCGGCGGCGCCGAGAACGAACGCCTGGCGGCCTGGGCCAATGAGAACCAGGCGGTGCTGCTGAATATCCAGCGCCAGCCCGGGGCCAACGTGATCGAGGTGGTGGACCGGATCAAGGCGCTGCTGCCGAGCATCACCGACAACCTGCCGGCGGGCCTTGACGTCACCGTGCTCACCGACCGCACCCAGACCATCCGCGCCTCGGTCACCGACGTGCAGCACGAATTGCTGATCGCCATCGCCCTGGTGGTGATGGTGACCTTCCTGTTCCTGCGCCGGGCCAGCGCCACGGTGATCCCGTCGATCGCCGTGCCGTTGTCGCTGATCGGCACCTTCGGCGTGATGTACCTGGCGGGCTTCTCGGTCAACAACCTGACCCTGATGGCCCTGACCATCGCCACCGGCTTCGTGGTCGACGATGCGATCGTGATGCTGGAGAACATCTCGCGCTTCATCGAGGAGGGCGACAGCCCGATGCAGGCCGCGCTCAAGGGCGCCAAGCAGATCGGCTTCACCCTGGTGTCGCTGACCCTGTCGCTGATCGCCGTATTGATCCCGCTGCTGTTCATGGCCGACGTGGTCGGGCGGCTGTTCCGCGAATTCGCCATCACCCTGGCGGTGGCGATCCTGATTTCCCTGGTGGTGTCCCTGACCCTGACGCCGATGATGTGCGCGCGCCTGCTCAAGCGTGAGCCCAAGGAGCAAGAGCAGGGCCGGTTCTACCGGGCCAGCGGAGCCTGGATCGATTGGCTGATCGCCAGCTACGGGCGCCGCTTGCAGTGGGTGCTCAAGCACCAGCCGCTGACCCTGCTGGTGGCCGTCGGCACCCTGGCGCTGACCGTATTCCTGTATATGGTGGTGCCCAAGGGCTTCTTCCCGGTGCAGGACACCGGGGTGATCCAGGGCATTTCCGAAGCGCCGCAGTCGGTGTCCTTCGCCGCCATGAGCCAGCGCCAGCAGGACCTGGCGAAAATCATCCTGGCCGATCCGGCGGTGCAAAGCCTGTCGTCCTATATCGGGGTCGACGGCGACAACGCCACTCTCAACAGCGGCCGGCTGCTGATCAACCTCAAGCCGCACCGCGAACGCGACCTCAGCGCCGCCGAGGTGATCGCGCGCATCCAGCCCCAGGTCGACCAGTTGGTGGGCATCCGTCTGTTCATGCAGCCGGTGCAGGACCTGACCATCGAGGACCGGGTCAGCCGCACCCAGTACCAGTTCAGCATGTCGTCGCCGGATGCCGACCTGCTGGCCCTGTGGAGCGGGCGCCTGGTGGATGCCCTGACCCACAGGCCGGAGCTGACCGATGTCGCCAGCGACCTGCAGGACAAGGGCTTGCAGGTGTACCTGGTGATCGACCGCGACGCCGCGTCGCGCATCGGCGTCTCGGTGTCGAACATCACCGACGCGCTGTACGACGCCTTCGGCCAGCGGCAGATTTCCACCATCTACACCCAGGCCAGCCAATACCGCGTGGTGTTGCAGGCCCAGGCCGGGGAAACCATCGGCCCGCAGGCGCTGGAACAGATCCATGTGAAGACCACCGACGGCGGCCAGGTGCGGCTGTCGAGCCTGGCCCGGGTCGAGGAGCGCCAGGCGCAGCTGGCCATCGCCCATATCGGCCAGTTCCCGGCGGTGATGATGTCGTTCAACCTGGCGCCCGGCGTGGCCCTGGGCGAGGCGGTGAACGTCATCGAACAGGTGCAGCAGGACATCGGCATGCCGGTGGGTGTGCAGACCCAGTTCCAGGGCGCGGCCCAGGCGTTCCAGGCCTCGCTGTCGAGCACCTTGCTGCTGATCCTGGCGGCGGTGGTGACCATGTACATCGTGCTCGGGGTGCTCTACGAGAGCTACATCCACCCGATCACCATCCTCTCCACACTGCCGTCGGCGGCGGTGGGCGCCTTGCTGGCGCTGATCCTCAGCGGCAACGACCTGGGCATGATCGCGATCATCGGCATCATCCTGCTGATCGGCATCGTCAAGAAGAACGCGATCATGATGATCGACTTTGCCCTCGACGCCGAACGCAACCAGGGCATGGCCCCGGAGCAGGCGATCTACCAGGCGGCGCTCCTGCGTTTCCGGCCGATCCTGATGACCACCCTGGCCGCGCTGTTCGGCGCCGTGCCGCTGATGCTGGCCACCGGTTCCGGCGCCGAACTGCGCCAGCCCCTGGGCCTGGTGATGGTCGGTGGCCTGTTGCTGAGCCAGATCCTCACGCTGTTCACCACACCCGTTATCTACCTGGCGTTCGACCGGCTGGGGCGGCGGTTTGCCAAGCCAGCCGTAGGAGAAGTGGGGTGAGGGGCGTGAGCGGCAAGCTTCAAGCTGCAAGCGGCAAGCTGAATCAAAAGCCAGAGCCGCTGCGTGACCCGCTTTTCTCTTGCCGCTTGCAGCTTGAAGCTTGCCGCTGCTCTCTTGCAGCTTGGAGCTGCCGCCCATGAACCTGTCCGGACCTTTTATCAAGCGCCCCGTGGCGACGATGCTCTTGAGCCTGGCGATTATGTTATTGGGCGGTGTCAGCTTCGGCCTGCTGCCGGTGTCGCCGCTGCCGCAGATGGACTTCCCGGTGATCGTGGTCCAGGCCAGCCTGCCGGGGGCCAGCCCCGAGGTGATGGCGTCCACCGTGGCCACGCCCCTGGAGCGTTCCTTCGGCGCGATCGCCGGGGTCAACACCATGAGCAGCCGTTCCAGCCAGGGTTCGACCCGGGTCATCCTGCAATTCGACCTGGACCGCGACATCAACGGCGCGGCGCGGGAAGTGCAGGCGGCGATCAACGCTTCGCGCAACCTGCTGCCCAGCGGCATGCGCAGCATGCCTACCTACAAGAAGGTCAACCCGTCCCAGGCGCCGATCATGGTGCTGTCGCTGACCTCCGACGTGCTGGAAAAGGGCCAGCTCTACGACCTGGCCTCGACCATCCTGTCCCAGAGCCTGTCCCAGGTGTCCGGGGTCGGCGAGGTGCAGATCGGCGGCAGTTCGCTGCCGGCGGTGCGCATCGAGCTCGAGCCGCAGTTGCTCAACCAGTACGGCGTGGCCCTCGACGATGTGCGCAAGACCATCGCCGAGGCCAACGTGCGCCGGCCCAAGGGCTCGGTGGAGAACAGCGAGCAGATGTGGCAGGTACAGGCCAACGATCAGCTGGAGAAGGCCAAGGACTACGAGCCGCTGATCATTCACTACAAGGACGGCGCGGCCCTGCGCCTGAAAGACGTGGCCAAGGTCAGCGACGGCGTCGAGGACCGCTACAACAGCGGCTTCTTCAACGATGACGCGGCGGTGCTGCTGGTGATCAACCGACAGGCCGGGGCCAACATCATCGAGACGGTTAACGAGATCAAGGCGCAACTGCCGGCGTTGCAGGCGGTGCTGCCGGCCAGCGTCAAGCTCAACCTGGCGATGGACCGTTCGCCGGTGATCAAGGCCACCCTGCATGAGGCCGAGATGACCCTGCTGATCGCCGTGGCCCTGGTGATACTGGTGGTCTACCTGTTCCTCGGCAATCTGCGCGCCTCGCTGATCCCGACCCTGGCGGTGCCGGTGTCGCTGGTGGGCACCTTCGCGGTGATGTACCTGTACGGTTTTTCCCTGAACAACCTGTCGCTGATGGCGCTGATTCTCGCCACCGGGCTGGTGGTGGACGACGCCATCGTGGTGCTGGAGAACATTTCCCGGCACATCGACGAAGGCATCGCGCCGATCAAGGCGGCCTACCTGGGAGCCAAGGAAGTCGGCTTCACCCTGTTGTCGATGAACGTCTCGCTGGTGGCGGTGTTTCTGTCGATCCTGTTCATGGGCGGGATCATTCAAAGCCTGTTCCGCGAATTTTCCATCACCCTGGCGGCGGCCATAGTCGTGTCCCTGGTGGTGTCCCTGACCCTGACCCCGATGCTCTGCGCCCGCTGGCTCAAGCCCCATGTGCCGGGCCGGGAGAACGGCCTGCAGCGCTGGAGCCAGCACGCCAACGACTGGATGGTGGCCAGATACGCCAGCAGCCTGGACTGGGTGCTGTGCCACAAGCGCCTGACCCTGCTCAGCCTGTTCGTGACCATCGGCGTCAACATCGCGCTGTACGTGGTGGTGCCCAAGACCTTCATGCCGCAGCAGGACACCGGCCAGTTGATCGGTTTCGTGCGTGGCGACGACGGCCTGTCGTTCACCGTGATGCAGCCGAAGATGGAGATCTTCCGCCGCGAAGTGCTCAAGGACCCGGCGGTGGAGAGCGTGGCCGGTTTCATCGGTGGCAATAACGGCACCAACAACGCCTTCATGCTGGTGCGCCTCAAGCCGATCAAGGAACGCAACATGTCCGCGCAGAAGGTCATCGAGCGTCTGCGCAAGGAAATGCCCAAGGTGCCCGGCGCCCAGCTGATGCTGATGGCCGACCAGGACCTGCAGTTCGGCGGCGGCCGCGAGCAGACCACCTCGCAGTATTCCTACATCATCCAGAGCGGCGACCTGGGGATGTTGCGCGAGTGGTACCCGAAAGTGGTCATCGCGCTGCGTGCCTTGCCGGAACTCACCGCCATCGACGCCCGCGAAGGGCGGGGCGCCCAGCAGGTGACCCTGGTGGTCGACCGCGACCAGGCCAAGCGCCTGGGGATCGACATGAACATGGTCACCGCGGTGCTCAACAACGCCTACAGCCAGCGGCAGATTTCCACCATCTACGACAGCCTCAACCAGTATCAGGTGGTGATGGAGGTCAACCCGAAATACGCCCAGGACCCGGTCACCCTCAACCAGGTGCAGGTGATCACCGCCGATGGCGCGCGGGTGCCGCTGTCGACCATCGCCCACTACGAAAACAGCCTGGAAGACGACCGGGTCAGCCACGAAGGCCAGTTCGCCTCGGAAAGCATTTCCTTCGACATGGCCGAAGGGGTGACGGTGGAGCAGGGCACGGCGGCCATCGAACGGGCGATCGCCAAGGTCGGCATGCCCGAAGACGTGATCGTCAAGATGGCCGGCACCGCCGACGCCTTCGCCGCGACCCAGAAGAGCCAGCCGTTCATGATCCTCGGCGCGCTGCTGGCGGTGTACCTGGTGCTGGGCGTGCTCTATGAAAGCTATATTCACCCGCTGACCATTCTCTCCACGCTGCCGTCGGCCGGGGTCGGCGCGTTGCTGTCGATCTACGTGCTGGGCGGCGAGTTCAGCCTGATCTCGCTGCTGGGGCTGTTCCTGCTGATCGGCGTGGTGAAGAAAAACGCCATCCTGATGATCGACCTGGCGTTGCAGCTGGAGCGTCACCAGGGCCTGGGCCCGCTGGAGTCGATCCGCAGCGCCTGCCTGCTGCGCCTGCGGCCGATCCTGATGACCACCCTGGCGGCGATCCTCGGTGCCTTGCCGTTGCTGCTCGGCAGCGCCGAAGGCGCGGAAATGCGCCAGCCCCTGGGCCTGACCATTATCGGCGGCCTGGTCTTCAGCCAGGTCCTGACCCTCTACACCACCCCGGTGGTCTACCTCTATCTCGATCGCCTGCGCCATAAGTTCAACCACTGGCGTGGGGTCCGTACCGATGCCGCTCTGGAAACGCCGCTATGACTGACTGTTCGCCACGCAACCTTCCTCAGCGCCTGGCCCTGGCCCGCGGTTCGCGGCTGTTGAGCCTGAGCTTGAGCCTGGCGCTGCTCAGCGCCTGCGCCATTGGCCCGGACTATCAGCGCCCGCAAGTCGCCGAGCCGGCGCAATACAAGGAAGCGGCGGGCTGGCGCCAGGCCAGCCCCAGCGATTCCCTGGCCCGCGGCGCCTGGTGGGAGCTGTACGGCGACCGCCAGCTCAACGGCCTGATCGACAAGCTCAACAGCGCCAACCAGAGCGTGGCGCAGTCCGAGGCCCAGTACCGCCAGGCCCAGGCCCTGGCGCGCAGCGCCCGTGGCTCGCTGTTCCCCACGGTGGACCTGAGCGCCGGCAAAACTCGCGCCAGCCAGGGCACCGGCAGCAGCAGTTCGGCCCTGAGCAGTTCCTCCAGCGGCATTCGCGACACCTACAACACCCAGCTCGGGGTGAGCTGGGAAGCGGATGTCTGGGGCAAGCTGCGCCGCGGCCTGGAAGCCAACGAAGCCAGCGCCGAGGCCAGCTTCGCCGACCTCGCGGCGATGCGCCTGAGCCAGCAGTCGGAGCTGGTGCAGAACTACCTGCAACTGCGGGTCATCGACCAGCAGAAGCGCCTGCTCGAAGCCACGGTGGCGGCCTACCAGCGCTCGCTGACCATGACCGAGAACCAGTACCGCGCCGGGGTGTCCGGCAAGGACGCGGTGGCCCAGGCGCAAACCCAGCTGAAAACCACCCAGGCCGACCTGATCGACCTGATCTGGCAGCGCGCCCAGCTGGAAAACGCCATCGCGGTGCTTATCGGCCTGCCGCCGGCCGAGTTCAGCCTGGCCGAGACCCAGGACATCCCGGCCTTGCCCCAGGTGCCGCTGAGCCTGCCGTCGCAGTTGCTGGAGCGGCGCCCGGACATCGCCTCGGCCGAGCGTTCGGTGATCGCCGCCAACGCCAATATCGGCGTGGCCAAGGCCGCCTATTACCCGGACCTGACCCTGAGCCTGGCGGGCGGCTACAGCAGCAGTACCTACGCCGACTGGATCAGCCTGCCGAACCGCTTCTGGTCGGTGGGGCCGAAACTGGCCATGACCCTGTTCGACGGCGGCCAGCGTTCGGCGGAAGTCGACCGCACCGAGGCGGCCTACGACCAGACCGTGGCCAAGTACCGCCAGACCGTGCTCGACGGCTTTCGCGAGGTGGAGAACTACCTGGTGCAGCTCAAGGTCCTGGAAGACGAGGCCGCGGTGCGCCAGCAGGCCCTGGATTCGGCGCGCGAGTCGTTGCGCCTGACCGAGAACCAGTACAAGGCCGGGGTGATCGCCTACCTGGACGTGGTGGTGGTGCAGGCCACGGCGTTGAGCAACGAACGCAGCGTGCTGACCCTGCTGCAAAGCCGGCTGGTCACCAGCGTGCAACTGATCGCCGCCCTCGGCGGCGGCTGGGACGGCCAGCTGCAGGCCAGCAAGGAGTAACAGGCTGAATCCGCGATCCGCCTGTTTTTCGCAGGCTACGGACAGCCTGTAGCCGCTGCCGAGCCCGCGAGGCTGCGAACGGTAGCGCAGCGACCGCAGCTCCTGAAACCACGGCCTGCCTGGAGAAGCGCGTTGCCTGGTTTCACGACCGCTACGCGCTCGATCGCAGGCTGCGCCAGCGGCTACATCGATAGCGGCGTCCCTGGCGTTGTGTCACCGTTGCCAGCGGTCGAGTCGCTGTAACCGGTTTGTTTTATCAACCGGCTACTTTCGTCCGACTGATGGCTTTTTGCTTACTTTGTGAATGTGTTTCTATACGCAAGCAGTACAATTGCGCCTTTTTACCGCCGGGCATGGACGCTTCCGGCTAACGCCACGAGACGTTCATGCTCACCGGTACCTACTCTCCCGCCCTGGTTCTGATTTCCCTGTTTGTGGCGATTCTCGCCTCTTACACCGCGCTCGACCTGACCGGTCGCATCGCCACCACGCGTGGTCGGGCGGCGTTGCTGTGGATGGCCGGCGGCGCCCTGGCCATGGGCATCGGGGTGTGGTCGATGCACTTTATCGGCATGCTCGCCTTCAGCCTGCCCATCGACCTGGGCTACGACACTGGCATCACCGCGCTGTCGCTGCTGATTTCCGTGCTGTCCTGCGGTTTCGCCCTGTGGCTGGTGAGCCAGCAGAGTCTGCCGCTCTGGCAGCTGGCCTTCGGCGCGCTGATCATGGGCGCCGGGATCAGCGCCATGCATTACACCGGCATGGCGGCGATGCGCATGCAGCCGGGCATCGACTACGATCCGAGCCTGTTCGGCGCCTCGCTGCTGATTGCCGTCGGCGCCTCGGCCGCGGCGCTGTGGATCGCCTTTCACCTGCGCCGTAATACCCCTTATGTACGCCTGGCCCGTTGTGGGGCCGCGGTGGTGATGGGCATCGCCATTGTCGGCATGCACTACACCGGCATGGCCGCGGCGCGCTTCGCCGACGGCAGTTTCTGTGGCGCGGCGGTGGACGGCCTGAGCGGCAAGGGCCTGGACAACCTGGTGCTGATCACCACCCTGGCGGTGCTGGTCATTGCCTTGCTGACCTCGGTACTCGACGCGCGCCTGGAAGCGCGCACCGCGGTGCTCGCCGAGTCGCTGACCGTGGCCAACCGCGAGCTGACCCAACTGGCGCTGCACGACACCCTGACCGGCCTGCCGAACCGCACGCTGCTGGCCGACCGTATCGACCAGGCGATGCAGCGGGTGACGGAGCAGGGCGGTTGTTTCGCGCTGATGTTCATCGACCTGGACGGCTTCAAGCCGGTCAACGACGCCTTTGGCCATCACATGGGCGACCAGTTGCTGCGCGAGGTGGCGGTGCGCCTGCGCGAAGACCTGCGCAGCCAGGACACCCTGGCGCGGATCGGCGGCGACGAGTTCGTGCTGCTGGTGCAACTGAACGAGGCGGAGGATGCCTTGCGCCTGGCCGCGCGCCAGGTGGGCCTGATCGGCCAGGCGTTCCGGGTCGCCGAACACGAGTTGCAGATCTCCGCCAGCGTCGGTATCGCGGTGTACCCGGGCAACGGCCTGACGCCCCAGGAACTGCTGATGAACGCCGATGCGGCGATGTATCACGCCAAGGGCACCGGCAAGAACGGCTACAGCTTCTTCGACGCCTCGATGAACAGCGACGCGCGCCGGCAACTGCAATTGCTGCAGGACCTGCGCCATGCCGTCGAGCACGGCGAGTTCCGGCTCTATTACCAGCCCAAGTTCGATGCCACCAACGGCTTGCCGGTGGGCGCCGAAGCCTTGCTGCGCTGGGAGCACCCGCAACTGGGGCTGCTGCTGCCGGACAAGTTCATCGACCTTGCGGAAAAGACCGGGCTGATCATCCCCATCGGCGAGTGGGTGCTCAACGAGGCCTGCCGGCAGATGCGCGAGTGGTACAGCGAAGGTTATGAAGGCTGGCGGATCGCAGTGAATATCTCCGCGTTGCAGTTCTGCCATGCCGGGCTGGTCGACAGCGTGGCCAAGGCGCTGAGCCTGCACCGCTTGCCGGCCAACAGCCTGACTCTGGAGATCACCGAGACCACGGCCATGAGCGATGCTGATGCCAGCATGACTGTGCTCAAGCAACTGGCGGAGATGGGCGTGGACCTGTCCATCGACGACTTCGGTACCGGTTATTCGAGCCTGATGTACCTCAAGCGCCTGCCGGCCAACGAGTTGAAGATCGACCGCGGCTTCGTCCGCGACCTGGAGCACGACAGCGACGACGCGGCGATCGTCTCGGCCATCGTCGCCCTGGGCCGGGCCCTGGGCTTGCGGATCGTCGCCGAGGGCGTGGAAACCGATGTGCAGCAGACCTTCCTGACCCAGTTGGGCTGCGATTCGCTGCAAGGTTATTTCCTCGGCCATCCGCTGCCGGCCGCACGGTTCATGCAGAACATCCATCAGGCCGAACAGCTGGCGCTCTGAGTGCGTCGAACGCCTGTCTGCTTCGCAGGTTCGCAGCCTTCGGCAGCGGCTACAGCGCGTCTGTAGGAGCGAGGCTTGCCCGCGATGACGATGGACCAGACGGTAGAAAATCCCAAGACCGTGCTACCGCAGTAACATCACGGCCGTGCCGGCCGATCGCAGCCTGCGGCAGCGGCTACATCGATCGCGTTTTAGCCGACTCCTGTAGCCGCTGCCGAGCCTGCGAGGCTGCGTCCGGTCTGGGCGGCATTCCGACGCAGCGAGCGCAAACCCCAAGCCCGCGATCTGCCTGGATAGACACGCCGACCGGCGATCAGCCACGGGGTGGATGACGGCCCCGAGAAGGTTTGCAACGCTCGCCGCAGGGTGTTTAATTGCTGGCGTTCAAAGATCAGCGAGGGAGTTGGCAGCATGGACAAAGTCATCCTCATCACCGGTGGCGGTCGCGGTATTGGCGCGGCCACCGCGCTGCTGGCCGCGCAACAGGGCTATCGCATCTGCATCAACTACCAGGCCGACGAACAGGCGGCCTTCCAGGTGCTGGAGCAGGTACGCGGCCTGGGCGCCCAGGCGATTGCCGTGCGGGCCGATGTCAGCATCGAGGACGAAGTGATCGCCCTCTACCAGCGGGTCGATGCCGAGCTGGGGCGGGTCACCGCGCTGGTGAACAACGCGGGGACCGTCGGGCAGAAGTCGCGGCTCGACGAAATGTCCGAATTCCGCATTCTCAAGACCATCAAGACCAACGTGCTCGGGCCGATCCTCTGCGCCAAGCACGCGGTGCTGCGCATGTCGCCAAGGCATGGCGGGCAGGGCGGCAGCATCGTCAATGTGTCCTCGGTCGCCGCCCGCCTGGGCGCGCCCGGCGAGTACATCGACTACGCCGCCTCCAAGGGGGCGCTGGACACCTTCACCATCGGCCTGTCCAAGGAAGTCGCCGGCGAAGGCATCCGCGTCAACGGCGTGCGCCCGGGCTACATCTACACCGACTTCCATGCCCTGAGCGGCGACGCCGACCGCGTCAGCAAGCTGGAATCCGCCATCCCCATGGGCCGCGGCGGCCGCCCGGACGAAGTGGCGGAGGCGATCATCTGGCTGCTGTCGGACAAGGCCTCGTATTCCACCGGGACCTTTATCGACCTGGGCGGCGGCCGCTGAGAGCCTCACGCGTGTAGCCGCTGCCGAGCCCGCGAGGCTGCGATCGACTGCGCAGCAGTCGCAAGGCCGGACGGCGCACCTATCCAGACAAATCGCAAGTTCAGGATTTGCGGTCGCTACGTCGGAGTGCCGCCCAAACCGATCGCAGCCTCGCAGGCTGGGCAGCGACTACAGGGGAGCGCGATCGGTGTAGCCGCTGCCGCAGGCTGCGATCGGCCCGGAACGGGACGTGCTCTTGAGGCCGTCGAAGGTCCTGCGGACCTTGTCGCAGCCTCGCAGGCTCGGCAGCGGCTACAGGTTCCACGTTTACGTGGGGCGCTGGCCCGGCTTCAGAACGACCGCACGATCCTGCCCAGGGTTTCCATGGCCTGTTCCGCCGCTTCGTTCCACGGGCTGCCGTAGTTGAGGCGGATGCAGTTTCGAAAGCGCTGGGTCGGCGAGAAGATCGGTCCCGGGGCGATGCTGATGCCCTGGGCCAGGGCCATCTGGAACAGCTTCAACGAATCCATCTGCGCCGGCAGCTCCAGCCACAGGAAGTAGCCGCCGGCCGGCTGGCTGACCCGGGTCTGCGCCGGGAAGTAGCGGGCGATGGCGGCGAGCATGGCGCTCTGCTGTTCTTCCAGGGCATAGCGCAGTTTGCGCAGGTGACGGTCGTAGCCGCCGTGTTGCAGGTAGTCGGCGATGGCCGCCTGGGCCGGCATCGAGGCGCACAGCGAGGTCATCAGTTTCAGCCGTTCGATCTTCTGCGCGTAACGCCCGGCGGCGACCCAGCCGATGCGATAACCCGGGGCCAGGCTCTTGGCGAACGAGCCACAATGCATCACCAGGCCCTCGGTGTCGAAGGCCTTGGCCGGTTTCGGTGCCTGCTGGCCGTAATACAACTCGGCGTAGACGTCGTCCTCGATCAGCGGCACCTGATGGCTACGCAGCAACGCCACCAGTTCCTGCTTCTTCGCCTCGGGCATGGTCGCGCCCATGGGGTTCTGGAAGCTGGTCATGCACCAGCAGGCCTTGATCGGGTGCCGCTCCAGGGTCTGCGCCAGCACTCCGAGATCGATGCCGTCCCGCGGGTGCACGGGGATTTCCACCGCCTTGAGTTTCAGGCGCTCCAGCACTTGCAGGCTGGCGTAGAAGGCCGGTGCCTCGATGGCCACCAGGTCGCCAGGTTCGGTCACCGCCTGCAGGCACAGGTTCAGGGCTTCCAGGGCGCCGTTGGTGATCAGCAGTTCTTCCATGGGCAGCATCAGCCCGCCGACCATGTAGCGCAGGGCGATCTGCCGGCGCAGCTGCGGGTTGCCCGGCGACATGTCGGTGACCACCACCCGTGGGTCCATCTCGCGGCTGGCGCTGGCCAGGGAGCGCGACAGGCGCTGCAGCGGGAACAGGGTCGGGCTGGGAAAGGCCGAGCCGAACGGCACGGTGGTCGGGTCCTTGATCGAGTCCAGCACCGAGAACACCAGTTCGCTGACATCGACTTCGGTGGACTCGTTGACCTGGCTGCTGATCACCGGCTCCGAGAACGGGCTCGGCGCATGGGTGTTGACGAAGTAGCCGGAGCGCGGCCGGGCGCGGATCAGGCCGCGGCGTTCCAGCAGGTAATAGGCCTGGAACACCGTGGACGGACTGACCCCATAGGTCTGGCTGGCATAACGTACCGAAGGTACGCGCTGGCCGGGGCCGAGCACCCCGGAGCGGATCAGTTCTGCGATGTCGTCGGCGAATTTTTCGTAGCGTTTCATGGGGCGGCTCGGGTTGGAGGCTGCGGTGGCTGAGCGATTTATCGCGAGCAAGCTCGCTCCTACAAGGACCAATGCGCACCTGTAGGAGCGAGCTTGCTCGCGATAGCCGCAAAGCGGCGCCCAGTCTAAGGGATCAACGGTTCAAGGGCGCAACAAACCGGCTCTTGGCCACGCTGTAGATCTGCGGCTGGTCGGCGTCGACCACCTTGAAACTGAGTTCCTGGGAACTGCTCTGCGGCTGCTCGGCGATCATCGCCACCGACACTGGCAGGTCGACGATCTCGCCCGCGGCCAGGCTGACTTCGGTCTTGCCTTGCAGCTGGAAGCCGTCGCCGTCCACCAGTTGCAGGCGGTAATCCTGGCGTTGCTGGGTCTTGTTGATGATCTTCAGGCTGTAGATGTTCTCGATCTGGCCCAGGCTGTTTTCGCGGAACAGGCCACGGTCCTTGCTGACGTCCAGCGACACCATCGGCCGCTCCACCAGCGCCAGGGCCAGGGCGCCGATCATCACCAGCAGCACCGCGCTGTAGCCGATCAGGCGTGGGCGCAGCAGATGGGTCTTGCCTCCCTGCAACTGGTGCTCCGAGGTGTAGCTGATCAGGCCCCGGGCATAGCCCATCTTGTCCATGATCGAATCGCAGGCATCGATGCAGGCGGCGCAGCCGATGCATTCCATCTGCAGGCCGTCGCGGATGTCGATGCCGGTCGGGCAGACCTGCACGCACAGCTGGCAGTCAATGCAGTCGCCGAGGCCGATATCGGTGGGTTTCACGCCACGCTTGCGCGGGCCGCGGATTTCGCCGCGGGCCGGGTCGTAGGAGATGGTCAGGGTGTCCTTGTCGAACATCACGCTCTGGAACCGCGCATACGGGCACATGTGCATGCACACCGCCTCGCGCAGCCAGCCGGCGTTCAGGTAAGTGGCGCCGGTGAAGAACAGCACCCAGAACAGGCTGACGCCGCCGATCTGCAGGGTCAGCAACTCCTCGGCCAGCGGCCGGATCGGCGTGAAGTAACCGACGAAGGTCAGGCCGGTGAGCAGGCTGATGGCCAGCCACAGGGTGTGCTTGGCCGAACGGCGGATCAGCTTGTTCAGGTTCCAGGGCGCGGCCGCGAGCTTGATGCGCTGGTTGCGTTCACCCTCGGTGATCTTCTCGCACCACATGAACAGCCAGGTCCAGGAACTCTGCGGGCAGGTATAGCCACACCAGACGCGGCCGGCGAACACGGTGATGGCGAACAGGCCGAAGGCGCAGATGATCAGCAATGCCGAGAGCAGGATGAAATCCTGCGGCCAGAAGGTGGCGCCGAAGATGTGGAACTTGCTTTCCGCCAAGTCCCAGAGCACCGCCTGGCGGCCGCCCCAGTTCAACCAAACGGTGCCGAAGAACAGCAGGAACAGGAAGCCCGCGCCGCTCATGCGCAGGGTGCGGAACAGGCCGGTGAAACTGCGGGTGTGGATCAGGTTGTCGCTGGATTTGGCCTTCGTCTTTGGGCGCGCAGGCTCGAATGTTTCTACTAATCGGACGGGGATTCTTTCGCTCATGGTCGTTCGCTCATCAGCCTCCATCAGGCAGACGAACTATGCCCAGCGATCTGTTTGCATAACAGACTCAGGTATCGCAATAAAAAGCAGATCAGATGCCCGTCAGGCGCCGCCCTGCGACAACTTGCCATACCCGGCCAGACGCCTGCTATCGGGCGCCGTCGGCGTCTGGCACAGGCCTGCACCGGGTGCCGTGATGCAGATCAGTCAAATCACCGAATCACTGTCGCTGGCGCGCAGATGACGCCGGCCGTCGGTGGCGCCTGCTACGGTCAATGCGTCGGCTTCCGCTTCGGTGATGTAGATGCGCCGGCCTTCGAGGTCGACCGCCGACATCGCCTGGCCGCGTCGGTGATCACGGTCACGGCGCTGGCTGGCAGGCGGGCGTGAAGGTCTTCGGTGTCGAAATGGCAGATCCGGTTTTCGATGCGCAGGCTCATGGTCGAATCCTGTTGTGCGGTGGGTACGGTTTTCAGGGCCCGGCTGCCGTCCGGGGTTCTGCCCGATCGATCAATGGTCGCCCGCTGGCGGATCGCACCTTTTGCCCGGCGTCGCTGTCCTTTCATTAAGGAGGGCTGCCTCGTTGTCCGCCCGCCAGCCAACAAGAACCTGAGAACCCGAACGGAAAGGACCTGCGCATGAACGCCTGGTGGCATGAAGTATGGGTCACCCTGCAAGCGGAGTTCGCCGACATCGGCGATGCCCGGCAACTCACCCAGATCACCGTACGCCTGCTGATCGCCGCGCTGCTGGGCGGCATTCTCGGTTTCGAACGCGAGCACAAGGGCAAGGCCGCCGGGGTGCGCACCCATATGCTGGTGGCGCTGGGGGCGGCGCTGTTCGTGCTGGTGCCGCAGATGTCCGGCGCCCAGGTCGATGCCATGAGCCGGGTGGTGCAGGGGGTGATCGCCGGTATCGGTTTTCTCGGCGCGGGCACCATTCTCAAGGGCAAGCAGGACGAGGAAGGGCACGTCAAGGGCCTGACCACCGCGGCCGGGCTGTGGATGACCGCGGCGATCGGCGTCTCGGCGGGCGTCGGCCGCGAAGCCACGGCGGTGTTCAGTACCCTGCTGGCGCTGGCGGTCTTCAGCGTGATGCCCTGGATAGTGCGCAAGCTGGAAGGCGACGATGAACCGCCCGGATAAACGCCCTGAAGCGTCGCGGGCACACTCGCCGCCAGCAACGAAGGGATGCCCGCTGCCGGTTGGCGACGGCAGCGACGGGCAACCGATTGTCTACGCTTGTCATGGTTTGGGCGTAATGCTGTGACCGCAGGCGATGACCGGTGCCGGATCGCTCGGCGGCTCCTCCTTGGGCGGTGGGGTAGTTTCGGGTGGATCTTCCTCGGGCACCGGTTGCGGCTCGGTTGGCGGCAACGTCGGGTGGTCGATGTTCGGGTCGGGCGTTTCCGCCGGGATCGGGATACTCATCGGCATGGCCTCCTTTGTGCTTGGTTTTGCACAGTCTCCCAAGGTGGACCCTCGGCTCGGTGATTTGATTCCCGGTGCGAAGGGAGGCAAATCCGGGTGAACTTTCCTGGCCCTGGTGTCTCGGAACCTAAGTGCTTCGCTGATCCGCGCGGGCCATTGCCGACCCTGGGGCCGTTCCCAAGGGAGGGCGCCGCGCCGGAATAGACCAGCAACAGAGCGTCCATGGGGCGTAAGGGGTGATGCTCGATGACTGCCGAAAAAAGACCGACTGAACTGCAATACAACCCGAACCTGCCCCTGTCGCAGGCCTTGCTGCTGCCGCGTATCGTCATCGAGAACACCCGGCCGCTGATCGACGGTGGCCAGTTCGCGGTCAAGGCGGTGGCAGGGCAGGTGGTGCGGGTCAGCAGCAAGGTGTTCGCCGACGGCCACGACAAACTGGCCGTGCGCATCCGCTGGTGCGCCGAAGCCGACAGCCACTGGCACAGCGAAACCATGGAAGACCTCGGCAACAACGGCTGGGAAGGCCAGTTCACAGTGCCCAGCCAGGGCCGCTACCTGTATTGCATCGAGGCCTGGATCGATCAGTTCGCCAGCTTTTGCTACGACCTGCAGAAGAAACACCAGGCCGGCATCGCGGTCAGCCTCGAATTGCAGGAGGGCCGCAGCCATGTGCTGCACGCCGCCGAGCGCAGCGAAGGGCCGCTGCGCGAGCAGTTGCTGGCGCTGCACCATGAGCTGGCGACGCTGCTCGAAGCCGAGCAGGTGGCGCTGTTCCTGCACGAACGCAGTGCACGGCTGATGGCCGAGTCCGACTACCGTCCCTACCTGAGCCTGAGCCCGCAATACCCGCTGGACGTGGAGCGCGAACGCGCGCAGTTCGCCAGCTGGTACGAGCTGTTTCCCCGCTCGATCACCGATGACCCGGCCCGTCACGGCACTTTCAATGATGTGCACTCGCGCCTGGCGATGATCCATGACATGGGTTTCGACGTGCTGTACTTCCCGCCGATCCATCCCATCGGCCGCAGCTTTCGCAAGGGCCGCAACAACTCGCTGACCGCCGGCCCGGACGAGCCGGGCAGCCCCTATGCGATCGGCAGCGAAGAGGGCGGCCACGAGGCGATCCATCCGCAGCTCGGCAGCCGCGAGGATTTCCGCCGCCTGGTGGCGGCCGCCGCCGAGCACGGCCTGGAGATTGCCCTGGATTTCGCCATCCAGTGTTCCCAGGATCATCCCTGGCTCAAGCAGCATCCGGGCTGGTTCAACTGGCGCCCGGACGGCAGCATCAAATACGCCGAGAACCCGCCGAAGAAATACCAGGACATCGTCAACGTCGACTTCTATGCCATCGAGGCCATCCCCAGCCTGTGGCTGGAGCTGCGCGACATCGTGGTTGGCTGGGTCGAGGAGGGGGTGAAGATCTTTCGCGTGGACAACCCCCATACCAAGCCACTGCCGTTCTGGCAGTGGCTGATCGCCGATGTGCGGGCGCGCTACCCGGAGGTGATCTTTCTCGCCGAGGCCTTCACCACGCCGGCGATGATGGCGCGCCTGGGCAAGGTCGGTTATTCCCAGAGCTACACCTATTTCACCTGGCGCAACACCAAGAGCGAACTGGCGACTTACTTCACCGAACTCAATCAGTCGCCGTGGCGCGAATGCTACCGGCCGAACTTCTTCGTCAATACGCCGGACATCAACCCGTTCTTTCTCCATGACTCGGGGCGCCCGGGGTTTCTCATCCGCGCCGCGCTGGCCACCATGGGCTCGGGCCTGTGGGGCATGTATTCGGGGTTCGAGCTGTGCGAGGCGGCGCCGGTTCCGGGGCGCGAGGAATACCTGGACTCGGAGAAATACGAGATCCGCCCCCGGGACTTCAGCGCCCCCGGCAACATCATTGCCGAGATCGCCCAGCTCAACCGCATCCGCCGACAGAACCCGGCGCTGCAGACGCACCTGGGCTTGCAGGTCTACAACGCCTGGAACGACAACATCCTGTATTTCGGCAAGCGCACCGCCGACCTCAGCAACTTCATCCTGGTGGCGGTCAGCCTCGACCCGTTCAACGCTCAGGAAGCGCATTTCGAATTGCCGCTGTGGGAACTGGGCCTGCCCGACGATGCGCAGACCCAGGGCGAGGACCTGATGAACGGCCATCGCTGGACCTGGTACGGCAAGACCCAGTTCATGCGGATCGAACCCTGGCAGCAACCGTTCGGCATCTGGCGCATCAGCGTTGCCTGATTCACACCGGTAGCCGCTGCCGCAGGCTGCGATCGGCCCGGAACGGGACGCGCTCTTGAGGCTGTCGAAGGTCCTGCGGACCTTATCGCAGCCTCGCAGGCTCGGCAGCGGCTACAGGCGCGATCGGTGTAGCCGCTGCCGCAGGCTGCGATCGGCCCGGAACGGGACGCGCTCTTGAGGGCCTTGAAGGTCCTGCGGACCTTGTCGCAGCCTCGCGGGCTCGGCAGCGGCTACAGGTGCAGCGCTATATCTGCGCGGCACGGACCCATGAATGTTCAGGAGTTACCCATGGCGAAGAAACCCAGGTCAGCCACCTTCATCAAGGACCCGCTCTGGTACAAGGACGCGGTGATCTATCAGGTTCACGTCAAATCCTATTTCGACTCCAACAACGACGGGATCGGCGACTTTCCCGGGTTGATCGCCAAGCTCGACTACATCGCCGACCTGGGGGTGAACACCATCTGGCTGCTGCCGTTCTACCCCTCGCCGCGCCGCGACGACGGCTACGACATCGCCGAATACCGCGGCGTCAGTCCCGACTACGGGACCCTGGCCGACGCCCGGCGCTTTATCGCCGAGGCCCACAAGCGCGGGCTGCGGGTGATCACCGAGCTGGTCATCAACCACACCTCGGACCAGCACCCCTGGTTCCAGCGGGCGCGCAAGGCCAAGGCCGGCTCCAAGGCGCGGGACTTTTATGTGTGGTCCGATGACGATCAGAAGTACGACGGCACGCGGATCATCTTTCTCGACACCGAGAAATCCAACTGGACCTGGGACCCGGTGGCCGGCCAGTACTTCTGGCACCGCTTCTATTCCCACCAGCCAGACCTCAACTTCGACAACCCGCAGGTGATGAAGGCGGTCCTGTCGGTGATGCGCTACTGGCTGGACATGGGCATCGACGGCCTGCGCCTGGACGCTATTCCTTACCTGATCGAACGCGACGGCACTAACAACGAGAACCTGCCCGAGACCCACGACGTGCTCAAGCAGATCCGCGCCGAGATCGACGCCAACTACCCGGACCGCATGCTGCTGGCCGAAGCCAACCAGTGGCCGGAAGACACCCAATTATATTTTGGCGATGTGAAAGGCGACGACGGCGACGAATGCCACATGGCCTTCCACTTCCCATTGATGCCGCGCATGTACATGGCGCTGGCCCAGGAGGACCGCTTCCCGATCACCGACATCCTGCGCCAGACCCCGGAGATTCCCGCCAACTGCCAATGGGCGATCTTCCTGCGCAACCACGATGAGCTGACCCTGGAGATGGTCACCGACCGCGAGCGCGATTACCTGTGGAACTACTACGCTGCCGACCGCCGCGCGCGGATCAACCTGGGCATTCGCCGGCGCCTGGCACCGCTGATGGAGCGCGACCGCCGCCGCGTGGAACTGCTCAATAGCCTGCTGCTGTCGATGCCGGGTACGCCGACCCTGTATTACGGCGACGAGATCGGCATGGGCGACAACATCTACCTGGGCGACCGCGATGGCGTGCGCACACCGATGCAATGGTCGATCGACCGCAACGGCGGCTTCTCCCGGGCCGACCCGGCGAGCCTGGTCTTGCCGCCGATCATGGACCCGCTGTACGGCTACCAGTCGGTGAATGTCGAGACCCAGGCCGGCGACCCGCATTCGCTGCTCAACTGGACCCGGCGCATGCTGGCGATCCGCAAACAGTCCAAGGCCTTCGGCCGCGGCAGCCTGAAGATGCTGTCGCCGAGCAACCGCCGGATCCTGGCCTATACCCGCGAATACACCGGGCCCGACGGCAAGCACGAAATCATCCTCTGCGTGGCCAATGTGTCGCGCAGCGCCCAGGCGGCGGAGCTGGACCTGTCGGCGTTCGCCGGCATGGTGCCGGTGGAGATGCTCGGCGGGAATGCCTTCCCGCCGATCGGCCAGCTGAATTTCCTCCTGACCCTGGCGCCCTACGGTTTCTACTGGTTTGTCCTGGCGGCGGAAAACCAGATGCCGAGCTGGCATGTGGAGCCGGCCCAGAGCCTGCCGGACTTCACCACCCTGGTGCTGAAAAAACGCCTCGAGGAATTGCTCGAAGCGCCGTCGCGCACCACCCTGGAGCAGAGTTCGCTGCCGACCTGGCTACCCAAGCGTCGCTGGTTCGCCGGCAAGGACAGCGCCATCGAACAGGTGCACATCGCCTATGGCGTGCGCTTTGGCGATCCGCAGCATCCGGTGTTGCTCAGCGAGCTGGAGGTCAGCGGCGGCGGTCAGAGCGGGCGCTACCAGCTGCCGTTCGGCCTGCTCGGCGAAGAGCAGATCGGCGCCGCGCTGCCGCAGCAACTGGCCCTGGCGCGGGTGCGCCGTGGCCGCCAGGTGGGGCTGATCACCGACGCCTTCGCCCTGGAAAGCTTTGTGCACAATGTCCTGCAGGCGATCCAGACGCACACCGTGTTGCCCTGTGGCGATGGCGAGATCCGCTTCGAGGCCACGGAGCAGCTGGCGGGGCTCGGCCTGGGCGCGGAATCCGAAGTGCGCTACCTGTCCGCCGAGCAATCCAACAGCTCGGTGGTGATCGGCACCAGCCTGGTGCTCAAGCTGATCCGCAAGGTGGCCAGCGGCGTGCACCCGGAACTGGAGATGAGCGCCTACCTGACCGCCGCCGGCTTCCAGCACATTTCACCCTTGCTCGGTTCGGTGATTCGCCGGGACGGGCAGGGCGAGGACAGCCTGCTGATGATCGCCCAGGGCTACCTGAGCAATCAGGGCGATGCCTGGGAATGGACCCAGAACAACCTGGAGCGGGCGATCCGCGACGAACTGGCCGACGCCATGTCCGAGCAGGACCAGCACTACAACGCCCTGGGCGAGTTGCGCGACTTTGCCGGCATGCTCGGCCAGCGCCTGGGGGAAATGCACCAGGTCCTCGCGGCACCGACCGCCAACCCGGCCTTCCGCGCGCGGCCGAGTACCGACAAGGACGCCCAGGCCTGGGCCAGGCAGATTGGCGCGCAACTGGAACGGGCCTTGCACTTGCTCAAGCAGCATCAGGCTGAGCTGACGGCTGAGGATCGACAGCGCGTGGCGTCGTGGAGCCAACACAAGACGGCGATCCTGGCGCATATCCAGGGCCTGGCGAAACAGGCGGTCGGCGGCCTGCGCATGCGCGTCCACGGCGACCTGCACCTGGGCCAGGTGCTGGTGATCAAGGGCGACGCCTACCTGATCGATTTCGAGGGCGAACCGGCCCGGCCGCTGGACGAGCGCCGGGGCAAGCACAGTCCGTACAAGGACGTCAGTGGGGTGCTGCGCTCCTTCGACTATGCTGCGGCGCTGGCCCTCGGCGGCCAGAGCCTCGACGCGTCGGCCCACGCCCTGGCGGCCCGGCAGCGGGTCACCGAGCGTTATCTGCGCGAAGCCCGCGAGTCGTTTGTCCAGGCGTACCGGCTGGCGGCAGCTAGTCTTGCTCATGCCTGGCAGGAAAAGAATGGCGAGGACGCCGCGCTGGCCTTGTTCAGCCTGGAGAAAGCAGCCTACGAAGTGGCGTATGAAGCGGAAAACCGTCCGGCCTGGCTCGCGGTGCCGCTGCGGGGGCTGCATGTGCTGCTAAGTGATATGAAGGTTGAGTGATGTGAAACCCTTTTCCGATACAAAAAGTGCTGGAGAGCAGTCATGAGTTTCTCGAACAAGGAACAGGGTGAGGTCAAACAGGCAATGCCCGCCGCGCGGGATATCGAGGCACTGGTGCGTGCCGAGCACCAGGACCCCTTTGCCGTGCTCGGCCCCCATGGCGACGGCGCCGGCGGCCAATTCATCCGTGCCTTCCTGCCGGGCGCCCTGAGTGTGCAGGTGCTGGCTCGCGATGGCGGGACAGTGCTGGGCAGCCTGGAGGGCACCGAGGTGCCGGGGTTGTTCGTCGGGCACTTTGCCCAGGCCCAGCCCTATCTGCTGCGCACGCAATGGGCCGGTGGCGAGCATATTGGCGAAGACCCTTACAGCTTCGGCCCGTTGCTGGGGGAGATGGACCTGTACCTGTTCGCCGAGGGCAACCACCGCGACCTCAGCGCCTGCCTCGGCGCGCAGCTGAAAACCGTGGAGGGCGTCGACGGCGTGCGTTTCGCGGTCTGGGCGCCGAATGCCCGGCGGGTCTCGGTGGTCGGCGACTTCAACGTCTGGGACGGACGGCGGCACCCGATGCGCCTGCGTCATCCGTCCGGGGTCTGGGAGCTGTTCGTGCCGCGCCTGGGCCCGGGCGAAGCCTACAAATATGAAATCCTCGGCGCCCACGGCATCCTGCCGCTGAAGTCCGACCCGGTGGCGCTGGCCACCCAGCTGCCGCCGGATACCGCCTCGAAAGTCGCCAGCCCGCTGAGCATCGACTGGCAGGACCTCGACTGGATGCAGGCCCGCGGCGAACGCCAGCGCACCGACGCGCCCTTGTCGATCTACGAACTGCATGCCGGCTCCTGGCAATGCGAGGTGGACGATCTGGGCGAGGTGGCGCGCCAGTACGACTGGCACGAACTGGCCGAACGCCTGATCCCCTATGTGCAGAACCTGGGGTTCACCCATATCGAGCTGATGCCGATCATGGAACATCCCTTCGGCGGTTCCTGGGGCTATCAGCCGCTGTCGCAGTTCGCCCCCAGCGCCCGCTACGGCAGCGCCGACGACTTCGCGGCATTCGTCAACGCCTGCCACCTGGCGGGCATCGGGGTGATTCTCGACTGGGTGCCGGCGCACTTTCCCACCGATGCCCACGGCCTGGCGCAATTCGACGGCACCGCGCTGTACGAGTACGGCAACCCGCTGGAAGGTTTCCACCAGGACTGGGACACCCTGATCTACAACCTGGGGCGCACCGAGGTCCACGGTTTCATGCTGGCGTCGGCGCTGCACTGGCTCAAGCATTTCCATGTCGACGGCCTGCGGGTGGATGCCGTGGCCTCGATGCTCTACCGCGACTATTCGCGCAACGCCGGGGAGTGGGTGCCCAACCGCCATGGCGGGCGCGAGAACCTCGAAGCCATCGACTTTTTGCGTCACCTGAATGACGTGGTGTCCCTCGAGGCGCCGGGCGCCCTGGTGATCGCCGAGGAGTCCACGGCCTGGCCGGGCGTCAGCCAGGGCACACAGCAAGGCGGCCTGGGCTTCGCCTATAAATGGAACATGGGCTGGATGCACGACTCGCTGCATTACATCCAGCAGGACCCGGTGTACCGCGCCCATCACCACAACGAACTGAGCTTCGGCCTGGTGTATGCCTGGTCCGAGCGCTTCATCCTGCCGATCTCCCACGACGAAGTGGTGCACGGCAAACGCTCGCTGATCGACAAGATGCCCGGCGATCGCTGGCAGAAGTTCGCCAACCTGCGGGCCTACCTGAGCTTCATGTGGACCCACCCGGGCAAGAAGCTGCTGTTCATGGGCTGCGAGTTCGGCCAGTGGCGCGAATGGAATCACGATCAGCAACTGGACTGGTACCTGCTGCAATACCCCGAGCACCGCGGCGTGCAGAAGCTGGTGGGCGATCTCAACCGGCTGTACCGCGAGCAGCCGGCGCTGCACGACCAGGACGACGCGCCCCAGGGCTTCCAGTGGCTGATCGGCGACGACGCGATCAACAGCGTCTACGCCTGGCTGCGCTGGAGCAAGGACGGCAAGCCGCTGCTGGTGGTGGCCAACTTCACCCCGGTGCCGCGCCAGGCCTACCGGATCGGCGTGCCCTTCGCCGGGCGCTGGGGCGAGTTGTTCAACAGCGACTCCGATACCTACGCCGGGTCCAACTATGGCAATGGCGGCGGGGTGTTCACCGAGGACGTGGCGAGCCACGGCCAGGCGTTGTCGCTGGCGTTGAACCTGCCGCCGCTGGCGGTGCTGATCCTGCAACCCGAAGCGTGATATCGACTGCCCGCTGCGCGCAGCGGATCGCGAGCAAGCTCGCTCCTACAGAGGTTGCGCGTTCCCTGTAGGAGCGAGCTTGCTCGCGATGACATCCGCCCAGACACCCTCAAGTTGTCCCTGAAAACCCAATCTCCTGTAGCCGCTGCCGCAGGCTGCGATCGGGCTCGCAGAGCCCGCAACCCGGACGACGCATATGGCCGATGCTCCCTTTGCGTCGGCTGCGCCGCCAATCGCAGCCTGCGGCGGCTACAGGTTTTTACCAGCGCATCCGCACACCCAGGCTACCGATCAGCCCGTTGAGGTCGTTGTCGTCCACGTCGCTGCTGTAGTCGGCGCTCACATACAGGCTGACGACAGGGGTAAGCCTGGCCACCAGGCCCAGGCCGACTTCGACCGTGGAGGACTTGCGGCTGCTGCTGATCTTGTCGACCTTGTCCAGGGTCAGGGTGTCGCCGCTGTACACCGTGTGCCACAAGCTGGTGCGCACATAGGGTTCCACCGAGTGCCCGGCGACGTCGTAACGGCCTTGCAAGTGGGCCCCGACGCGGCCGCTCCAGGCGTTCAGGTTGCCGGCGGAGTGGGTGCTGCTGTCGGCATTCGGGTTGTCCAGGCTGACGCGCTGGTTGATCAATTGCGCCTGGGGTTCGACCACCCAGTTGTCGCTGATGCCGATGGGAATCCCGCCTTGCACCGACAGGGTCACCGCGCTGCCTTCGGCGGCTTGCCGCTGGCCTTGCTCGGTGCGGCTGAAGCCGCTGACCCGGGCGCCGCTGGCCGACAGATCGACGTGCCAGCCCTGCGGACCGGTCAGGCTCCAGAACGCGCCAAGACTTTGACCCTGGACACTGAAGCGGTCGTTACGCGGGTCGCTGAAGCCGCCGGGCACGCCCTGGCCGTTGGCCTGGAACTGGCTCTGGCCGCCCAGCAGGCCGATGCGCTGGGTATGCCCGCTGCTGCTTTCCAGGGTGTAGAGCACCGGGCCGCCGGGCGTGTCGTTGATGCTGCTGGCAAAACGCGAACCGAGGTAGCCGACTTCGGTCTGCCGCGCCGCGGGCCCGTACAGCGGATCCCAGACCTGCGGGCTGCCTTGCACGATACCCAGGCTGTTGCCTCGGGGCTGGCTGGCCGGCATGGGCGTCGCGGAGGGCGCGGGTGTCAACAGGCGGTTCAGGAGCAGGTCCTGGCGATACCAGAGCTGCGCCTCGTCCTCGGCAGGGGACGCTTGTACCTCCATGGAAGAACACAGCAATACCGAAGCGGAAACTGTGCACAGAATGATCTTGATCTCTTGTGGGGTGAGTGAAGTTTTCATGGAGGGCTACCTTGCAATCGCATGCCGTGTCTCGCCGTGGCGTCTCTCCTACCCCGAATGAGGGGCGACCGAGTTCGTTGAGGCAAGGCTCGGCGACCCGCTCTAGAGCAGGTATCCGAGGCTTGCCCCTGGTTGTATTTCCGGGGGTAGTAAGCTGTAGCTAAGGAGACGACTCCGCGATCGTCAAGAAAATGACCGACCAATGGCGTAGGTAATTCAGGCGCTGTAACCGACTGAAAAAAAGCGATTCTCTAAGTTCTTGTTTGTGCGAAAAAACGTCGGAAGAGATGGGGGAAAGCGATTTTCGGTAGCCCACTACCGACTCGTCCTTTGCGGGCGAGTCGGTGATTTTCCTGGGCCAAGGGCAGCGTCAGGCCTTGGCCAGCGCGCTGGCCGTTTCGTCGATCAGGCCGGCGACCGCGGTTGCCGGAGAAGCGAGAATGGCCTGGTGGGCCGCCAGACCGATGATCCTCGAGGCCTGGGCGAAGGCATCAGAGGTGCACTTCCACCGCCAGCGGCAGGTGATCCGACAGGTGAGTCCAGGGCTTGTGCCCGAGGATCTTCGGTGCGTGGCTGCTGGCGTTGCGCAGGTAGATGCGGTCCAGGCGCAGCAGTGGCCAGCGCGCCGGGTAGGTCTTGGCCGGCCTGCCAAGGTGGCGTTCGAAGGCTTCGTGCAGGTCGTCGCGGCGGGCGAGGGTGGCATTGCCATGCAACTGCCAGTCGTTGAAGTCGCCGGCGATGATCACCGGTGCATCGTCCGGCAGCGACTCGAGCAACTGGCACAACAGCGCCAGTTGCAGCTGGCGATGGCTTTCCAGCAGGCTCAGGTGCACGCAGATCGCGTGCACTTCGGTATGCCCCGGTACATCCAGCACGCAATGCAACAGCCCGCGGCGCTCCGGGCCGGTGATCGAGACATCGAGGTTGCGGTACTGGCGGATCGGGTATTTCGACAGCAGGGCGTTGCCGTGATGGCCATCGGGATAGACCGCGTTACGCCCGTAGGCGAAGTCGCTCCACATGCTGTCGGCGAGAAACTCATATTGCGACTGCTGGGGCCAGTTGCCGTAGCGGCTGGCGTGGCGGTCGTGCTCGCCCAGCACTTCCTGGAGAAACACCAGGTCGGCCTGGGTGCTGCGGACCGCGTCACGCAGCTCCGGGAGAATGAAACGGCGGTTCAGGGCGGTGAAGCCCTTGTGGGTGTTGACGGTCAGGATGCGCAGGCGATGGACCGCCGGGGTTTCGTCTGGCGCTGCCGACGTGACCGGACGCCTGGTTGAATCGGTGCTCACGCTCACTCCTCGTAATCAGGGCGGTTACTCATGCGACTGACACTTTGCCGGTCAGTTCAGGTTTTCCCCCGGTCTGCCCGCATCGGGGCAGCCCTACATGAAAAAGATTTCGTAGGACTGGCGCAGCCGCTCCAGCACCACCGGCGTCAGGGTCGGGGCCAGGCCGATGCCCGGATCGCCCTGCAACTGGCTGGCATAGGCATGCGCCGCATGGCGCTTGCGGGCCACGGTCCAGGTGTCGAGGCGCAACTTGCGGGCGCGGTGCCAGGGCAGCAGCTGTTCATCGCGCGCCGGCCAGTGCCAGGCCCACACCGGCACTTCGTGGAACGCCACGCCAGCCTGGGCCGCGGCCTTGGCGCTGGCCCGGCCGACGGCGTCGTGATCGTCGTTGCCGTCTTCGCGCCAGGTGCTGAACACCACGTCATCGGGGCGCAGGTAACGGCCAATGAACTGGCTCAACTGATGCTCGCGTTCCTGCAGTCCACTGTCGGCAAAGCCGCCGCGAATCCACTGCAGGCTGTGCAGGGGCAAACCCAGGCGGCGCAGGGCCTCGACACTTTCCTGGGGGCGGAACACGCTCAGGCGCCGCTCCGACCACAGGTCGGAGCCGGGGTGGCTGGCGCTGCCGTCGGTGATGGAAATCAGTTGCAGCGGATGGCCATGGTGGGCCAGTACCTGCAGCAGGCCGCCGCAGGTCAGCACTTCGTCGCCGGGGTGCGGGGCAATGACCACCGCACGAAATCCGGGCGGCACCAGGCTGGCAAGGTTGATGGAGGGGACGTCGAGCAGTTGGCGGGCGCCGTTCCAGACCTGCTCCGGCCAGTTGTCGCTCAGGGGTATGGATCTCATGGGTGTCACATCCTTGTTCCGGGGCAGTCGGCGCGCGGTGACGGACCGGGCCGCTTGGGTTCGCACCCGGTATCGGTCCGGGTGCCGGCGCTCCATACCTTGGATTGCCGTCTTGCAAGAGCGTTCAATCATACACAGCCGTTGGCCACCGTCGCAGGGGGCAGCGATTTTTTCCGATGGCGACGCTCAGCTGTTCAAGATAGCGGGGAATGGATATCCGGCACCATCGTACATGTGTCTGATGGGCTGGCCACTGCCCGCCATTCAATCCGGCAAATGGCCAATAACCTGTTCAATCGTCATCCTCGTGCTGCAGTTCGAACAGCAGCAGCGAGCGCCCGGTCACCGAGTACCGGTGGCCGAACTCGAAGCGTTCCTGGCCTTTCACCGAGGGCTGGTTGGTGTCGATCATGCAGGTCCAGAAGCCGCCGTCGGGCACTTCCGGCAGGCTGAAGTTGACGATGTCGTGATGGGCGTTGACCACCAGCAGCAGGGTCGCGTCGGCGCCGGGGCGGCGTATCCCGGTTTCCTGGGCGCGGCCGTCGAGCAGCATGCCCAGGCAGCGGCCGTGGCTGTCCTGCCATTGTTCGATGGTCATCTCGCTGGCGTCCGGGGCGAGCCAGGTGACGTCCTTGACCCCGATATCCTCGTTGTAGTTGCCCACCAGGAAGCGTCCGCGGCGCAGGATCGGGTAGGTCATGCGCAGCTTGACCAGGCGCTTGACGAACTTGAGCAGCGACTTGCCGTCCTCGTCCAGGTCCCAGTTGACCCAGCCGATTTCGCTGTCCTGGCAATAAGCGTTGTTGTTGCCGTGCTGGGTGCGGGCGAACTCGTCGCCGGCGACCAGCATCGGCGTGCCCTGGGCCAGCAGCAGGGTGGCGAAGAAATTGCGCATCTGGCGCAGGCGCAGCGCATTGATCTGCGGGTCGTCGGTGGGGCCTTCGACGCCGTGGTTCCACGACAGGTTGTGGTTGCTGCCGTCCTGGTTGTCTTCGTCGTTGGCTTCGTTGTGCTTGTCGTTGTACGACACCAGGTCATGCAGGGTGAAGCCGTCGTGGGCGGTCACGAAATTGACAGAGGTATAAGGCCGCCGGCCGCGCTGGTTGAACATCTCGCCGGAGGCGGTCATGCGCGCGGCGAAGTCGGCGAGCTGGCCGTCGTCGCCTTTCCAGAAGGCGCGCACGGTGTCGCGGAACTTGTCGTTCCACTCCACCCAGCCCGGCGGGAAGCCGCCCACCTGATAACCGCCGGGGCCGATGTCCCACGGCTCGGCGATCAGCTTCACCTGGCGCAGCACCGGGTCCTGGCGGCAGGCCACGAGGAAACTGTGGCGCTCGTCGAAGCCATCGTGGTAACGCCCGAGAATGGTCGCCAGGTCGAAGCGAAAACCGTCCACGTGCATTTCCGTGGCCCAGTAGCGCAGCGAGTCGGTGACCATCTGCAGCACGCAGGGATGGCTCAGGTCGAGGGTGTTGCCGGTCCCGGAGTCATTGATATAGAAGCGTTTTTCGTCGGGCATCAGGCGGTAGTAGGAGGCGTTGTCGATGCCGCGCATGGACAGGGTCGGGCCTTGCTCGTTGCCCTCGGCGGTGTGGTTGTAGACCACGTCGAGTATCACTTCGAGCCCGGCTTCGTGCAGGTGCGCGACCATTTCCTTGAATTCGGCGATCTTGCCGCTGGCCAGGTAGCGCGGGTCTGGGGCGAAGAAGGCGATACTGTTGTAGCCCCAGTAATTGGTCATGCCCTTGTGCAGCAGGTGCTGGTCGTTGACGAAGGCATGGATCGGCAACAGCTCCACCGACGACACCCCGAGCTTGCGGATGTGCTCCAGCACGTCGTCGACCATCAGCCCGGCGAAGGTGCCGCGCACCGCCTCCGGCACCGAGGGGTGACGCATGGTGAAGCCACGCACGTGAGTCTCATAAATGATCGTTTTGTCCCAGGGCACGCTGACCCGATGATCGTGGCCCCAGGTGTGGGCCGGGTCGATCACTTTGCATTTGGGCACGAAGGGCGCGCTGTCGCGCTCGTCGAAACTGAGGTCGGCATCGGGGTGCCCGATGGTGTAGCCGAACAGCGCCTCGGACCATTTCAGCTGGCCCACCAGCTGCTTGGCATACGGGTCGATCAACAGCTTGTTGGGGTTGAAGCGATGACCGTTGGCCGGGTCGTAGGGGCCATGCACCCGATAGCCGTAGATCAGCCCAGGGTGGGCGTCGGGCAGGTAGCCGTGGAAGATCTCGTCGGTGTATTCCGGCAGTTCGATGCGTTCCAGCTCGACTTCGCCCGTGGCATCGAACAGGCATAACTCGACCTGGGTGGCATTGGCCGAGAACAGGGCGAAGTTGACCCCCAGGCCGTCCCAGGTCGCGCCGAGCGGGAAGGGCAGGCCTTCGCGGATGCGCGAGGGCTCGGTGGCTTGCGGGGTTTTCGGCGTGGCGGCTGCTTTGGCGGTGGTCATGGGTGCTCCTGCGGATCAGATGGGCGAATGGGCTCCCTGTGGCGCTCGGGCGCGCCACGCACATGGGCAAGGTCGGCAGTGGAGGGTGGCGCGAGCGCCTCGCGGCAGAGGCGTCAGCTGGCCGCTGGCTTGCGCGGTGCCCGCGGCTTTTTCGCCGCGCTGCTTTTGCTCCCGGGTGGCAATCCTTTTTCTGCGGGAGGCCGCTTTTCTCCAGGAGGCACCCTTTCTCCAGGAGGTACCAGGGGTGCTGCCGCCGCGGGTTTGGCGACGGCCTTGGGCTTTGCCGCGGGCTTGCCAGGCTTGGCGCTGGCGGCGCGGGTCGCCCTGTGCGGCTTGCTCGGGGCCAGGGCCTCGGCTTCGGCCAGCTTGCGGGCCATTTCCCAGTGCCGGTGTTCCTGGCCGTCGGGCCGGCCTTCCGATTCCCATATTTGATAGGCGAACTCACGAATGCGTTTGTCGTCGGTACTCATCGCAATGCTCCTGAACTGAACTCAAGTTTGGATGAAGAGGTTGACCGGGAAATCCCGCAATGCGCTGCTGATCATCAGATCCTTGTGGGGTGTGACTGCCCCCGTGGAAAAAAGTCCCTTCAGGTTTTGTCCTGGCGCGGCGAATGGCAGATGCACACGCGTATCGCCCCAATCCGGCGCGTCGACCCGCGGTTGCGCGCCGCTTTCCAGCAGTCCGGCGACCAGCCTGGGCACAATCACCACGGCGCGCAGGCCCTGGTGTTCGCGCATAAAGGCCAGCACCTTGCCGGCGTGTCGGCCCTGTACCGGCAGCGGCTGGTAAGTGCCCCGGCGAAACAGCTGCGGGTACTCGCCCCGGCGCGCCAGCGTAGCGGCGATCAGGGCCTGCTTGATGCGCCCGTCGCGCCAGTGGGCCAACAGTTCCATGGTTTCGCCGCAAGGGTCCAGAGCCTGCTGTCGGGCGGCGAAATCCACCGGGCGACGGTTGTCCGGGTCCACCAGGCTGAAGTCCCAGAACTCGTTGCCCTGATACAGGTCCGGCACGCCGGGCACGGTCATGCGCAGCAAGGATTGAGCCAGGCCGTTGAGGGCGCCAGCGGGCGCGATGACCTGGACGGCTGTGCCGATGGCGCTGCGCAACGGCAGGCCCTCGGGGCTGAGCAACAGGCGCTCGATGAAGTGGTGCACGGCACTTTCATAGGCCTCGTTGGCCGCCGCCCAGCTGCTGTGCAGCTTGGCTTCGCGCAGGGCTTTTTCCTGCCATTGCCAGAGGCGCTGGGCATAGCCGCGCAGGCCCTGGCGGTCGTCGCTGTGCAGTTCCAGCGGCCAGCTGCCGAGCAGGGCCTGATAGAGGATCAGCTCGTCGCCGGCACCGGGCGCCTGGGGATCGCTGCGCAGGGCCTGGGCCAGGCTGCGCCAGTGTTCCACCTGTTCGACGTACCAGGGGCCGAGTTCGCTGAGTACCGCCAGGCGCGCGCGGGTATCTTCGCCGCGCTTGTGGTCGTGGGTGGCGCTGGCCAGCAGGTTGTCGGGGAAAGCCTCCAGGCGCTCGCGGCAGGCGGCGTGGAAATCTTCCACCGGGGCGCAGAACTGCTCGGTGGAGAAACCCACATCGTTGCGTGACAGCAGCACCGCCGAGCGATAGAGCGCGGTGTCTTCCACCGCCTTGGCCGCCGCCGGCGAGGTCAGTTGCTGGAAGCGCACGCAGGCATGCTTGAGCACCTTGCGCGGGCGCCCCGGCGGCAGCTGGCGCCAGCCGCGGCCGCCGAGCCACTGTTGCAGGTAGGCCAGCACCGGCCAGTCGGCTTCGCCCAGGGTGTCGCGGGCGCCTTGCAGGGCCTGCTGGAAAAACACCTCATCTGTCGCCGAGCGCCCGCAGGCACCGATGTAGGTGCGGTACACCGGGAAGTGCACGATCAGTTCCTGCAAGGCACGGCGAATGGCGCCGAGGGTCAAGTCGCGGCTCATCACATCGTTGCGCGCCACTTGCAGCAGGGCCTGGGCCACGCTTTCGAAATCGCTGGCCAGCGAGCCGTTGAGCAATTGCTGGCGCGCCAGCCGGGCCTCTTCGAGAAAGGCCGCCGGCCGTTCGCTGTGCCGGCTCCAGAGTTCGGCCAGGGGGGCGGCGCCTTGCGGGTCGTGTTGCAGCAGCGACAGCTGGTTCATGAACTCATAGCCGGTGCTGCCGTCCACGCCCCAGTCGCGGCGCAGGGTTTCGCCAGCGCCGAGGATCTTCTCGACATAGATCGGCAAGTGCTGGCCGGGACGCAGGGCGTCGACCCGGCGCCGCAGTTTGCGGCAGTAGCCGCGGGGATCGGCCAGGCCGTCGATATGGTCGATGCGCAACCCGTCCACCAGGCCGGCGGCGATCAACTGGAAGATTTTGCCGTGGGTGGCCTCGAACACCGCCGGGCGCTCGACCCGCAGCCCACCCAGCTCGTTGACGTCGAAGAAACGCCGCCAGTTGATGTCGTCCGCCGCGGTGCGCCAGCTGGCCAGGCGGTAGCTCTGCTGCTCCAGCAGGGCGTGCAGGCGGGCGAAGCCCTGCGGCTGGCGCGAATCGTAGCGCGCCAGGTGCTGCTCGATGGCTGCGCGGACCTGCGGTTCACGGGCGGCTTCCTGCAGTTGCTGTTGCAATGGCTCGGCCTGGGTGTGGGCGTCGGACTGGTAGCGCAGGGTGCTGAAGGCATCGGCCAATGGCTTGAGACGCTCGGCCGGTTCGGCGTCGGTCTCGTCCTGGAGCCGCAGCAGTTCGCCATAGTCGCTGGGGCAGATCGGGAAATGATGTTGGTAATGCTCGACATGAAACTCGCCCCGTTCGGCATCGAAGCACAGCCTCAGCGCGCCTTCCTGCAGGGTCACGCCGTAGTCGCTGCCGAGGAACGGCAGCAGCAACTGGCCTTCCAGCAAGGGGTCGGGGGAGTGCCACTGGATATCGAAGAATTCGCCGTAGGGGCTCAGGCGGCCCCAGCGCAGCAGGTCCTGCCACCAGGGATTGTCCGCGCCGCCGACCGCCATGTGGTTGGAGACGATATCCAGCAGCAGGCCCATGTCGTGCTGGCGCAGGCTGCGGACCAGGCGCTCCAGGGCGGCCTCGCCACCCAGCTCGGGATTGACCCGGGTCGGGTCGACCACGTCGTAGCCATGCATTGAGCCGGCGCGGGCGCACAGCAGCGGCGACGCGTACAGGTGGCTGATGCCCAGGCGGGCGAAGTAGGGCACCAGCGGCACCGCGTCGTCGAGAGTGAAGCCGCGATGAAACTGCAGGCGCAGGGTGGCCCGCATGGGCGGGCTGTGGTGCGTGGAATCCTTCATCGGTCGCGCTCGTGGGCCTGTTGCCGGGCGCAGGCCAGCAGCTCCAGGCGGCGCGCGGCGTCCGGGTCGTCGAGCAAGGCCGCGCTGCTGCCGGCCAGGCGCCGACGCCAGTTGGGATGGCTGTCGAGGGTGCCGGGCAGGTTGGCCTGTTCGTCGATGCCCAGGGCGTCCTCCAGGGGCAGCAGCACCAGCGGTGCGCGGGTATGGCCGAGGAAGCGCACGCTGGCGTCCACCACCTGGTCGGCTTCGTGAGTGTCTTCACGAAAATTCTGCGGGTCGCGACTCAGGGCGTGGCGCAGGCCCTCGCGTTCGCGCTGGCGATGTTCGCGCCAATGGGTTTCGCCGCTTGCGTCCACCAGGCCCAGGCGCGCGCTCCAGTCGATGTCGCGACCCTGCCACCAGCCGTTGAGGGTCGGCAGGTCGTGGGTGCTGGTGGTGGCCAGGGAATTGTCCGGCCAGTCGAGGATCGGCCGGAAGTGCGTGCCGTGCTCCTGCTCGAACAGCAGCACGCGCATGCCGAGCATGGCCCGCGCGCTGAGTTTTTCCCGCAGGCCGTCGGGCACCGTGCCGAGGTCCTCGCCGAGGACGATCGCCTGGTGCCGGTGCGATTCCAGGGTCAGCAGGCGCAGCAGGTCGTCCACCGGGTAATACAGGTAGGCGCCGTCGCAGGGCGGGGCGCCGAGGGGGATCACCCACAGCCGCTGCAACCCCATCACATGGTCGATGCGCAGGCCGCCGGCATGGGCGAAGTTGGCCCGGAGCATTTCGATGAAAGCGTGGAAGCCGTTGCGCACCAGGCCCTCCGGGGAAAAGGCGGAAATGCCCCAGCCCTGGCCCTGGCGATTGAGAATGTCCGGCGGCGCGCCGACGGTCAGCGCCGCCAGCAGTTCGTCCTGGCGGCTCCAGGCCTGGCTGCCGCCGCCGTCGGCGCCCACCGCCAGGTCGGCGATCAGGCCGATGCCCATGCCGCTGCTGCGGGCGGTGGCCTGCACCCGCTCCAGGCAACGGGCGATCAGCCATTGGCAGAAGGCATAAAAGCCGATATCGGCGGCGTGCTCCTCGGCGAACTGCGCCAGCGCCGGACTGCGTGGGGTGCGCCAGGCGTCGGGCCATTCGCGCCAGTCGAGGCTTTCGCCGCAGGCCGCGCGCTGGGCCTGGATGGCTTCGAAGCGGCAGTGGTTTTCCAGGGCCTCGCCACTGGCGTGGCGGAAGCTGGCGAAGTCCTGGTGCAGCGGATGCTCGCCCTGGCAGAAGCCGTCATAAAGCGCGCGCAGGACTTTCTGCCGGGCGTGGGCCGCCACCGGCCAGTCGACCATCGGCTGTTGTTCCAGCTGTTGCAGTTGCGGCCCGAGGCCGCTGGCATCGATCGCGCTGCGCCAGGCCCGCTCGCCGAGAATGGTCCCGGGCGCGGCGTACAGGTTGTTGAGAAACAACCGGCTGGACGGCGAATAGGGGCTGTAGCGGCCGGTGTCGCTGCTGAACATGGCATGCAGCGGGCTGATGGCCACGGCCTCGGCGCCCCGTTCGCCGGCGACCCGGACCAGGTCTTCGAGCGCTTGGGTATCACCATAACCACCGTCGCCTGCGCGGCGCAGCGAATACAGCTGCACGCTCAGGCCCCAGGCGCGGGGCGTGGCCTGGTCCACGGCGTCGGCGACGCTGTAGCAGCGCTCGGGCGCCACGGCCAGGGTGAAGTGCTGGCCGGCGATGCTCACCTCCTGATAACCCACCGGCACCAGGCCCGGCAGCATGGAGTTGGCGTCCAGCCTGAGGTTGAGCACACCGCCGTCTTCCAGGTGGATTTCGCAGGGCGTATCCGGGGCGAAGTAATGCCCCAGGTCCAGGCCCTGGCCGGCGTCGGCGGTCAGCAGCGGCGGCAGTTGCCGGCTCTGCTGCACCTGTAGCAGCTGGCGCAGGCTGGCTTCGATCTGCCGGTCGTTGTCGGCCGGATGGCCGAGGCTGGCCAGCACGGCGCGCAGCACCCGTGGCTCGACCCGTTGCGGGCGGCCGTTGGCGTCGATCCAGTCGACGGCCAGGCCGGCCCGGCTGGCGAGGATTTCCAGTTGCGCGTCGCTCATGGGTGTTCTCCGTCAAGGTCTGGCGTGGGGGCGACTGCGCCGAGGCTGACCAGCGCGCTATAGGGGGCGAGAGTGCCTTGGTGCAACCGCTCGAACGCCTGGGCCGGGTATTCGAACAGGCGCCGCGCCGCGCTTGGCGGCTGTTGCTCGACGTTGTGCGGGCTCAGGTTGAGGTCGATGCGCAGTTCCTGGCCATTGCCCAGGCGCCAGCGGGCACAGAGCGCGCCTTCGGCCAGCACCTCGGCGCCCAGGGCTTCGGCGCCGGGCAGGTAGGGCACGATGTGCTCGCGGCGCAGTTGCAACAGCTGGCGATACAGCGCCAGGGTCTGCTCGCCCTGGACCGGGTCCGCCTGCGGCCTCGACGCGAGGAAGGTGTCCGGTGCGTTCGGGTCGGGAATCTGCTCGCGTTTATGCGGATCGGCGAAGGCGCTGAAGGCAGCGAATTCGCCGCGCCGGCCCTCGCGCACCGCGTCCGCCAGTTCGCCGTGGTGGCTGGTGAAAAACAGGAAGGGCTGCGGCGCCGCCAGTTCGTCGCCCATGAACAGCAGCGGGATCATCGGCGACAGCAGCAACAGCACCGTGGCCGCCTGCAATGCCTGTGGCTCGGCCAGGCGCACCAGGCGCTCGCCGAAGGCGCGGTTGCCGATCTGGTCGTGGTTCTGCAAAAACAGCACGAAGGCGCTGGGCGGCAAATGGCTGCTGGGTTCGCCGCGAGGGGTGCCGTGGCGGGTGATGTGGCCCTGATAGGCAAAGCCCTGGCTCAGGCAGCGCGCCAGTTTCTCGGTGGGGCGTTCGGCGAAGTCGGCGTAGTAGGCGTCGGTCTCCCCGGTGAGCAGCACATGCAGGGCGTTGTGGCCGTCGTCGTTCCACTGCGCGTCGAAGTGCTGTTCCAGCAGGCTGGCCTGGTTGTACTCGTTTTCCACGGTCAGCCAGACCTGCCGCGCCGGGTCGATCCGGCGGCGTACCCGCTGCGCCAGTTCATGCAGGAAGTCCGGGTCGTCGATCGCATGCACGGCATCCAGGCGCAGGCCGTCGAAGCGGTACTCCAACAGCCACATCAGGGCATTGTCGATAAAGAAGTCGCGCACGGGCTGGCGGCGAAAGTCGATGGCCGCTCCCCAGGGCGTGTGCCGGTCTTCCCTGAAGAAGGCCTTGGCGTAGTGGTGCAGGTAATTGCCGTCGGGGCCGAAGTGGTTGTAGACCACGTCGAGTATCACCGCGAGATCCAGGCCGTGGGCGCTGTCGATGAGGTGCCTGAGGTCGTCGGGCGAACCGTAGGAGGCTTCCGGCGCATAAGGCAGGACGCCGTCGTAGCCCCAGTTGCGATCGCCGGGAAACTCCGCCAGGGGCATCAGCTCGATGGCGGTGATGCCCAGCTCGGCCAGGCGTGGCAAGTGTTTTTCCACTGCGCGGTAACCGCCGAGCACGCCCACATGCAGCTCGTAGATCACCGCTTCGTGCCACGGCCGGCCTTGCCAGTGCGGGTGCCGCCAGCGATAGGCCCGGGGATCGACCACCAGGCTGGGGCCGTCGATGTCGCCGTCCTGGGCCCGGGACGCCGGGTCGGGCACGCGGATCTGGTCATCGATATCGAAGCGGTAGCGGGTGCCGGGCGGGCACTGGCCGATGACCATGAACCAACCGTTGGCCTGGGGCAGCATGGGCAGCGACACGCCGTCTTCGAGTTCGACGCTGACGTGCTGTGCGTCCGGCGCCCAGAGGGCAAAGCGGGTGCGCTCGGCATCGAGCGCAGTAGCACCGTGGGGCCAGGTTTCCAGAGTCCTTGACGGCATCCAGGGGCCCTCTCAGGGTTTGGCCGATTTTCCCAAGGCCTTGGCCACCAGCTGTTCATAGAGTTCGGCGTAGGGTTCCACCGCCTTGCACCAGTTGAAGGGCGCGGCCATGGCCCGGCAGCGCATGGCGTTGAGCAACTGCGGATAGGCGAACACCTTGAAGGCGCGGCCCAGGGCCTCTTCGTAGCTGGCCACGGTGGATTCGTCGAACAGAAAACCGGTGACGCCGTTCTCGATGGTGTCGGCCAGGCCGCCGGTATTGCGCGCCACCGGCAGCGAACCGAAGCGCTGGGCGTACATCTGGCTCAGGCCGCAGGGCTCGTAGCGCGAAGGCATCAGCAGGAAGTCGCTGCCGGCGAACATGCGGCGGGCGTCGGTTTCGTTGAAACCGATGTTCACCCCGATGCGCCCGGGGAAACGCGCGGCCAGGGCGCGCATGGCCTGTTCTTCCTCCGGCTCGCCGCGACCGATAATCGCGATCTGGCCGCCGGACTTGACGATGTACTCGGCCACGCCTTCGGTAAGGTCCAGGCCTTTCTGGTAGACCAGCCGCGAGACCACCGCGAACAGCGGGCCGCTGCTGGGGTCGAGGCCGAACATCCGCCGCACATGGGCGGCATTGGCGGCCTTGCCTTGCCAGTCGCCAATGGCGAAGGGGGTGGACAGGTGCGGGTCGGTGGCGGCGTCCCAGCTTTCGTCGATGCCGTTGGGGATGCCGCTGAGCAGGCCTTGCTGGGTCTTGCTGGCGAGGAAACCGTCAAGCCCGCAGCCGAAGGCCGGGGTGGTGATTTCCTGGGCATAGGTGGCGCTGACGGTGGTGATGTGGCTGGCGTAGGCCATGCCCGCCTTGAGGAACGACAGCTTGCCGTAGAACTCCATGCCTTCCTGTTGCAGGGCATGTTCGGGGATGCCCAGCTCCGGGCAGGAAGCCAGGCTGACCACGCCCTGGTACGCCAGGTTATGGATGGTGAACAGGGTCGGCGTGCGTTGCCCGCGCCAGTGCATATAGGCCGGCGCCAGCCCGGCGGGCCAGTCGTGGGCGTGCACCAGGTCCGGGCACCAGTGGATCTGTGCCAGGTTGGCGGCGATGTCGGCGGCGGCCAGGCCCAGGCGGGCGAAGCGGATATGGTTGTCCGGCCAGTCGCGGCCGTTGTTGGCGCCGTAGGGCGAGCCTTCGCGCTCATAGAGTTCGGGGCAGATCAGCACATAGATCACCAGGCCGTCGGGCATGTCCATGCGCCCGATCTTGCAGGCCGGCAGGGCCGCGTGGCCGCCCAGCTCGCCAATGATATGAATCGGGTTTTCGCTGTGCATCACCTGCCGGTAGCCAGGGATCAGCAGGCGTACATCGTGCAGATGCGCCATGGCGCGGGGCAGGGCGGCCGACACGTCGCCCAGGCCACCGGTCTTGACCAGGTCGGCGATTTCCGAAGTGACGAACAGGACCTTCTTGCGATTGGGGTTGTGGCGGATCAAGGGTAGTGACGTCTTGCCACCTGGGGCGAGAATCGATGTGGAGACCGTTTCACCGGCCAGCGGCAGAGGATGCTTTCCCTGGGTTTGCAATACGGCACTGGTCATCTGTTTCTCCCGTTTTATTGATCTGTTCCTGGCATCTGCCGGCGGTGTCAAAAGGCCAATCCGCTGGCCGGGCACAAAAAACGTTGCGCATGCGAAAGCCGAACGCAGCCTCATGCGTCGACGCAAAGAGGGTGAAGGGGCCATTGCAAGGATTGCACCAGTCGCGAAGGCCCTACCTTTAACCTGACCCAAGGCGTGAGCCAAAAGTTTCGACTTTATTTCCCCGGGAGTGACTGTCCGGTCACTTTTCGAATTCCAGTCTAGGACAGAAGTTAGAGCGCGGGCGTGACGATTAGGTTTTCTCGGGGCGAAGGTTGCGCTGCCCCGGAATAAAGCCGACGAAAGGCAGTCTCGCGCACCGGCCGGGGGCGAGGTTTTTTCGTCTTGGCGCGAAAACGGTGAGGGGCTGCAAGGGTGCGGTGCGGGGCGAAGGTGCCGACGCTCGATGATGGTGCAGGGCAGTGCTGGCGCAATGCCCTGGCGTGGTTCAGCGCAACTGACGGATCGGCTGGCCGGCGGCCCAGGCCTGGATGTCTTCGATCATCTGGGCGAAGAACTGCCGGTAGTTCTGTTGGCTGACATAACCGACATGGGGCGTGGCCAGCACGTTGGGCAGGCGGCGCAATGGATGATCGAGGGGCAGCGGTTCCTGCTCGAACACATCCAGCGCCGCGCCGGCCAGGCGCCCGCGTTCGAGGGCGCTGATCAGCGCCGCTTCATCGACGATCGGCCCGCGGGCGGTGTTGACCAGCAGCGCCGAGGGTTTCATCCAGGCCAGCGCCTGGGCGTCCACCAGGCCGCGGCTGCGTTCGCTGAGCACCAGATGCACCGAGAGCACGTCGGCCTGTTCGAACAGCTGTTGCTTGTTCACGTAGGTCACGCCGGCCGCCGCGGCCCGTTCGGCGGTGAGGTTCTCGCTCCAGGCAATCACCCGCATGCCGAACACCTGGCCGAACTGCGCCACCCGCTGGCCGATGCTGCCCAGGCCGAGAATGCCCAGGGTCTTGCCGTGCAGGTCGCCGCCCAGCCCCTGTTGCCAGAGGCCGGCGCGCAGCGCGCTGGCTTCGCTGAGCAGGTTGCGGGTCTGGGCCATGATCAGCGCCCAGGTCAGCTCCGGCGCCGCGTGCTTGTAACTGTCGGTGCCGCACACCTGGATGCCCAGGCTGGCCGCGGCGGCCAGGTCGATGGCGGCGTTGCGCATGCCACCGGTGAGCAGCAGCTTGAGCCGCGGCAGGCTGCGCAGCAGGGCCGCGTCGAAACGGCTGCGCTCGCGCATCACGCAGATCACCTCGAACGGCGCCAGGCGCTCGCTCATGGCGGCGGTGTCGCTGGGGTAGTCATGGATAAAACTGACCTGGCCGATGCCCGCCAGCACCGACCAGTCGACGACGTCACGGGCAACGTCCTGCCAATCATCGATTACCGCGATCTGCACACTCATGAAGGCTCCGGGGAAAACGCATCAATGTGACGCCAGCCAGCCCAGCAGGGCCTGGTGGAATTGCGCCGGTTGTTCCATCTGCGGGGCGTGGCCCAGGCCCGGGAACTCGATCAGGGTCGAGCGCGGGATAAGCCCGGCCACCTGCTTGCCCAGCACCTGGTAGTTGCCGATCCGCGCCTTGACCGCCGGCGGCGCGATATCGCTGCCGATCGCCGTGGTGTCGGAGGTGCCGATCAACAGCAGGGTCGGCATCTTCAGGTCCTTGAACTCGTAGTACACCGGCTGGGTGAAGATCATGTCGTAAATCAGCGCCGAGTTCCACGCCACCCGCGTGTGCCCCGGGCCCTTGTTGAGGCCGGCGAGCATGTCCACCCAGCGCTCGAATTCCGGCTGCCAGCGGCCGCCGTAATAAGTGCTGCGTTCATAGTTGCGGATGCCTTCGGCCGACAGCTTGAGCTCGCGGACGTACCACTGGTCGACGCTGCGGTAGGGCACGCCGAGGGCCTTCCAGTCTTCCAGGCCGATCGGATTGACCAGCGCCAGTTGCTGCACCTGCTCGGGGTATTGCAGGGCATAACGGGTGGCCAGCATGCCGCCGGTGGAATGGCCCAGCAGGCTGACCTGCCGGACGCCCAGCCGGTCCAGCAGTTGCCGGGTGTTCTGCGCCAGCTGCTGGAAGCTGTATTGATAGTGCTCGGGCTTGCTGGAGGTGCAGAAGCCGATCTGGTCTGGGGCTATGACCCGGTAACCGGCGTCGCTCAAGGCCTTGATCGAGGTGTCCCAGGTCGCGCCGCAGAAATTCTTGCCGTGCATCAGCAGCACACTGCGACCGTTGGGCGTGCCCTTGGCCGGCACATCCATATACCCCATCTGCAAGGCCTGGCCCTGGGACTCGAAGGCAAAGTGCTGCAGCGGGTAGGGATAGTCGAAGCCCTGCAGCTCGGGACCGTAGGCCGGGCCTTCGGCGGCAAGGGCGGGCAGGGTGGCGGTCAGCAACAGGCTGGGTAACCAGCAGGCGAACCTACGAGACATACATGACCTCCGAGGGAAATGAGCCGATCCTGGCGCGGCGTGATTAGCGCGACATTAATAAGCAGAGGCCATCGCCAGGGCGAAACGTTCCCTTCGTGGTCATGCTTATGAGCCTGGAGGCGTGCCCCGTCAGCTCAACCGACCCAGCCGAGGGTCATCCAGGCCAGCACGCCATACCGCGCGCCCTTGGCCAGGGTGACGACCAGCAGGAAGCGCTTTAGCGGTTCGCCCATGATTCCGGCCACCAGGGTCAGCGGGTCGCCGATGATCGGCAGCCAGCTCAGCAGCAGGGACCAGTGGCCGTAGCGCTGGTAATGGCTGCGGGCCCGTTGCAGATGGCGTGGGCCGACGGGGAACCAGCGGCGGTCCTTGTAGTGTTCCAGGCGCTGGCCCAGCCACCAGTTCACCAGGGAGCCCAGGACATTGCCGAGGGTGGCGACGGCCAGCAGCAGCCAGACCGGGTGCTGGCCGTTGAGCAGCAGCCCCACCAGCACGGCCTCGGATTGCAGCGGCAGCAGGGTGGCGGCGCCGAAGGCCGCCAGGAACAGGCCGAGGCAGGCGGTGAGGATCAATGGGCCGGGTAGTCCGCGACCACTACGTCCTTGCCGTCCTTGGTCAAGCCGATGACCTGGTAGGCGTCGGCGGGCATGCCGTCCATTTCCATACCGGGCGAGCCCATGGGCATGCCGGGAGCGGCGACGCCGAGCAGGTCATCGCGCTTGCTCAGGGCCAGCACCTGGTCCGCCGGCACATGGCCTTCGACGAATTTGCCGTTGATCACCGCGGTGTGGCACGACGCCAGGCGCGGGGCCACGCCCAGGCGCTGCTTGACTTCGCTCATGTTGCTTTCGACGTGGTCGTTGACCTTGAAGCCGTTGGCTTGCAGGTGCTCGATCCATTTCTTGCAGCAGCCGCAATTGGCGTCGCGGTGCACATCGATCGGGATCAGGTCGGCGGCCTGGGCCAGGGAGCCGACGAGCAGGGCAGACAGGGCTGCCAGGCGCAGAGTGTTGTGCATAGGAAGTCTCTTGATCATCAGGGCGCCTTGGGGCGCGGTGTTGGGCCGACAGGGTGGCGTATTTTGCTACTTTTCTCGAGCGCGGCGCGGCGCTTGTGTTTCAACGTTATACCGAGCGCTGGCCATTCAGGTTGTCTGGTACTGCGCGTTGTCGTTCATCGCGGGCAAGCCTCGCTCCTACAGAAGCGCGCCCGTGATAGGTGTTCATTCGGGAACCGGGCTCAGGATGCCGAGCATGGCCACCAGGCCTAGGATCAACAGGGCTGCCGCCAGTTCCAGGACCATGCTGCGACGCAAGGCGGGCAGGGCTGCCTGGGGCGAGGCCTGGTGCAGCGCCTGTTCCAGCTGCGGAACCAGATGGAAGCGGTTCAATGCGGCGAACACCAGCATGCTGGCGAACACCGCCACCTTCAGGCTGAGGAGCAGGCCATAGGTGCTGGCGCTCAACGTTGCCAGGTCCGGGCCGACGATCAGCAGGTAGTTGAGCACGCCGCTGATGGTCAGGACGACCACGATCAGCATGCCCAGGCTGGCAAACCCCTTCAGGGCATCGAGCAGGTGGCCTGCCTGCGGTTCGTCTTCGCAGGCGCCACGGCGCAGCAGCAGGGCGAAAGCCGCCAATGCCCCCAACCAGGCGCCGGCGCCCAGTAAATGCAGGATGTCGCTGCCCAGGTGCAGGTAATGCCGGCCACCTTCGCTCATCGCCCCGTGGCCGCCCCAGGCCAGGGTGGCCAGGGCTGCCGCCGTGCACAGAATCAGGCCGTAGAGGGTGAACCTCGGCCAGCCACTGCTGAACAGAAGCAGCCCCCCCGCCAGCAGCAACGCCGCCAGGCGCAGCAGCCAGCTTTGGCCGACAGCGGTTTCCAGCATGAGCGCAGACAGCAGCGCCGGGTCCAGTTCGGCCAGGCGGGTTGCGCCACTCATCGACAGCGCCAGCTGCAGCAGCGCGGCGCCCGACAGCAGCGCGCCCAGCACCAGGGCGGTCGCCAGAGGCCGGCGAAAACGCCATTGGCTCTGCGCGCCACGCAGCCCGTAAAGGCTGAACAGCGCCAGGCCAAACAGCAGCGTCAGATCGAGGTACAGGGCAAAACGCAGGGCGAGGTTGATGAGTTCGCCCATGGCTCAGTTGACTTCGAAGGTCAGGTTGCCGGTGATCGGATGGGTGTCGGCGGACACCGCCCGCCATTCGACTTTGTAGCTGCCCTTCGCGAGCGGGGCGGCGGGGCTGATGATCATGCTTTTCGGATCGCTGCCGCCGGCCACGCTGGCCTTGACCGGCATCGGCGCGTGGCTCATCCCGGGCATGCCGGTCATCAGCAGCCGAGCCCCGGAGAACTGGGTGGTGAGGGGTTCCGAGAATTGCAGTTCGATCTTCGCCGGTGCCGCGCCCTTGGCGCCTTGGGCCGGGGTCGAGGCCAGCAGCTTGGGGTGCGCCTGGGCGACGCCGGTGAGTAACAGGCCGGCACCGAAAGTGGCGGCGATGATGAGATGCTTGAGGTGGGACATGCAAGGCTCCAGGCGGCATTGGCCGCGTGATGTTTTTAGTTATCTATTGAAGGGAAGTCAGAACCACAGGCGCACACCGAGCACCAGACGGGCTTCGCTGTTGTCTTCGCCTTCTTCACGGGCGTAGTCCGCGGTCTTGCCGTAGCTGCGGCTCCAGGTCACGCCGACGTAGGGCGCGAACTGGCGGTGCAGCTCGTAGCGCAGGCGCAGGCCGGCCTCCAGCGAGGAGAGCCCCGAGCCGACGCCCCGTTGCGGGTCGTTCTTGCCGTACAGGCTGACCTCTGCGTTGGGTTGCAGGATCAGGCGGTTGGTCAGCAGGATGTCGTATTCGGCCTGGAGCCCCAGGGCACTCTGGCCGCCTTCGCCGAGGTAGGCGGTGGCCTGGCTTTCGAAGTTGTACAGGGCCATGCCTTGCAGCCCGAGGGCGGCCCAGGTCTGCGGCGCGCCGGGCTTGAAGTCCTGGCGCACGCCGCTGACCACATCCCACCAGGGGCCGATGGCATGGCCCCAGAGCGCCTCGACCTGGGCGTTTTCGGCCCGGCCGTTAGTGCGCTCGCCCTCGCTGCGCAGCCACAGCCGGTCGATGTCGCCGCCGATCCAGCCGTTCATTTCCCAGGCCAGGGCACTGCCGTCATCGGCGTCCTGGTACTCCAGGCGATCGACCAGCCACAGCGAGTTGATCGCCTTGTCGTGCACGCCGTGGCCGGACACCGGCGGGAAGGCGGCGCGGCGGTCGGCGTCGGTGAGTGCCGGGATTGGCGTGCGGCTGCGGGTGGGCGCCGCGGGTTCCATGGTCTGCAGCGGTTCGCCGTCCATGCCGGTCATCTGGCTGTGGTCCATGCCGGGCATCGGGTTGCCTTGCATCGCGGAAGCCGGCATGGACGAATGATCCATGCTGGAGTGATCCATGCTTTCGGCGGCCTGCAAGGTGGCGGCGCCGAGGCCGAGCAGGGTGGTGAACAGGGTCAAGACGTTTTTCGGCATCATGCGGCGCTCCCGGCTTCGTCCACTCGTACTTCGCGAAACATGCCCATCTCCATGTGGAACAGCAGGTGGCAGTGATAGGCCCAGCGCCCCAGGGCATCGGCGGTCACCCGGTAGCTGCGTTTGCTGCCCGGTGGCATGTCGATCGTGTGCTTGCGCACCAGGAAGCGCCCCTGTTCGTCTTCCAGGTCGCTCCACATGCCGTGCAGGTGGATGGGGTGGGTCATCATGGTGTCGTTGACCAGGGTGATGCGCACCCGCTCGCCATAGATCAGGCGCAGGGGCTCGGCGTCGCTGAACTTGATGCCGTCGAACGACCAGGCGAATTTTTCCATGTGCCCGGTTAGGTGCAGCTCAAGGGTGCGGCTCGGTTCGCGCCCGTCGGGGTCCTCGAAGGTGCTGCGCAGGTCGGCGTAGGTCAGTACCCGACGGCCGTTGTCGCGCAGGCCGATACCCGGGTCGGCGAGTTTCGGCGTCGGGCTCATGGTCTGCATGTCCACCAGCGGGTTGCCGTCTTCCGAGGCCGGGTGGCTTTGCATGGCGCCGCCCATGGTGCCGTGGTCCATGCCCGACATGCCGGCCATGTTGCTGGAATCCATCCCCTGCATCTGGCTGTGGTCCATGCCCTGCATCTGGCCATGATCCATGCCGGGCATGGCGCCCATGCCAGCCATGCTGCCGTGGTCCATGCCCATGTCGGCCATGCTGATCAGCGGCCGCGGGTCCAGGGGCGGCACGGGCGCGCTCAGCCCCGGACGCTGGCTCAGGGTGCCGCGGGCATAGCCGCTGCGGTCCATGGCCTGGGCGAACAGGGTGTAGGCCTCCTGCGAGCCGGGCTCGACCAGCACGTCGTAGGTTTCCGCCACGGCGATGCGCAGTTCATCGACGCTGACCGGCTGCACATACTGGCCGTCGGCAGCGACCACGGTCATCTTCAGGCCGGGAATGCGCAGGTCGAAGTAGCTCATGGCCGAGCCGTTGATCAGGCGCAGGCGCAGCTTCTCGCCGGGCTTGAACAGCCCGGTCCAGTTACCGCCCGGGCTCTGGCCGTTGATCAGGTAGGTGTAGGTATGGCCGCTGACGTCCGCCAGGTCGGTGGGGGTCATTTTCATCTGCGCCCACATCTTGCGATCGGCGAGGGTGGCCGCCCAGCCGTCGCGGCTGACGTCCTCGATAAAGTCGCCGACCGTGCGTTTGTGGAAGTTGTAGTAGCCGGGCTGCTTTTTCAGGATGTGCATCAGGCGCTCGGGCGCCTCGTCGCTCCAGTCGCTGAGCATCACCACGTAGTCGCGGTCGTACTGGAAGGGTTCCGGCTCGCGGGCCTCGATCACCAGTGGCCCGTAGACCCCGGCCTGCTCCTGCAACCCCGAGTGGCTGTGGTACCAGTAGGTGCCGTTCTGCCGGACCTTGAAGCGGTATTCGTAGAGGCCGCCGGGGGCTATGCCGTGGAAGCTCAGGCCCGGCACGCCGTCCATGTTGGCCGGCAGGATCAGGCCGTGCCAGTGGATCGAGGTGTCCTCCTGGAGGCGGTTGCGCACCCGGATGGTCACGGTGTCGCCCTCGCGCCAGCGCAGCAGCGGGCCGGGCAGGCCGCCGTTGATGGTCATCGCGGTGCGCGACGTGCCGCTGTAGTTGACCTGGGATTCACCGATGAACAGGTCGAACTGCTGGCCGCTGAGGGCGGGCAGCTGGCCGTCTTCGCTGCGTGCCCAGAGCGGCTGTTGCCACAGCCCGGTGCCGGCCAGTACGCCGCCGGCGGCCAGGCCCTTGATAAAACTGCGTCGTGTGGGTTTTACATGCATGCCCCAAGGCTCCCTCGATCCTGCTGGTCAGGTATGGGGCGACCTTAAGTGGCGCGGCCTGTCAGAAAACTGAGGTGAAGATTACAGATTTGTCAGCCAGTGGGGCGCCACCCGTTGCCGGATCAGTGGGCGATCTGTTCCAGGTTGCGCTTGAGGTTGGCCAGCGCCAGTTGGGACAAGTGCTCGATACGCGGGCGCAGGCTGAGCAGGTTGAGGTCGGAGCAGTAGTGCAGGGTGCGCTTGAACAGGGTTCCGTCCCCGTATTTGCACAACTGATAGTGGATCGAGCCGTCTGCCGGCGCAGAACTGAAGACGATCTTGAACTCCTTGGGAAATACCGCGACCAGTACCCGGCAGCTCAGGTGGATCTGCAGGCCGAGCAGGTCGATGGTTTTACCGAAGCGATGCCCCGCTGGCAACGAGCCGGCCAGGCCGGTGTCGGCGCGCAGGGACGCGGGATGCCACTCGGGCCAGCGATCCGGCTGAGTCACGTAGTAGTAGACGGTATCGATCGGCGCGTGGATGTAGAGCTCATGGCGGATGAGCTCGTCCAAAAGGTGCTGCTGACGTTGTTCCATGATGCACCTCCTTGCAGTAGGAGCATCAAATATAGTTGCCCGCGCGCCTGCCATGGAGGAGCGAAAATCGGCCGTTCAGCGGACTTCGAGGTGGCTTATCAAGAGGGCGGTGCGAGCCTTTCCCGTTGTAAAGGGAAGGGCAACATGCACAGTTGGGCCGCCACGCGGCAATCTTGTGGAAGATCCCCGCAAGATGGCGTCATGAATGCTTGGAAGATCAGCTGATCGCAACTAACCATTTGGTACATTAATGGCCGTAAGTTGCCGTTTAGTTGTCACGGGGTCGATTGTTAAATAATTGTTTCAGCTAGCAAAAACGTGGCTTCCAGACATTTGTATCGAGAATGTACGAAAATTGTAAATTCCCGAAATATTTATTGGAGCAACCTTCTGCCGCGCCGATACTTCGAACATCTCTTCCCTTCAATCAGGCTTTCCAGACGGCCCTTAGTTGTACTTGCGCGATCTTCCCGTTGGCCGTGCAAGAGGGGTAAAAGTCGCGGGAAGCCCGCACGCAGGAGTTTTTATGACAATCGGAAATGTCGGCGGCTGGACCAGCAAGGCCGGCCTGCTGGTGCAGGACACCGGCACCCGGGGCAAGCCGGTCAGCCAGAGCACCAAGGTCAAGCAGATGCTCGCCCTGGTCGGCCAGAACCCGCTGGCGCTGAACGTGTTCAAGATGGACGAAATGAAGCTGCACAAGCAGATCAAGGGTTTCGATCCGGAGAATGTCAGCGCCAAGCAGCTGGGCAACATGAGCACCTTCCTCAAGCAGAAGGGCCTGATCAGCGACGTGACGGCGATGACCCTGCTCAACGCCGGCGACAAGTTCGACCGCTTCGGCGTGCAGGCCGACCCGGATGCCAAGTTCAATGCCCTGGAGTACTTCGCGATCCAGCTGGACAACATCCAGACCAACAACCTCAAGGGCAACAAGTACGCCAGCTACCTGATCCCCGAGTACAAGAAAGCCATCTACGTGCTGCAGAACCTGCAAAGCTACGGCAAGGGCAACGGCACCACGGTGACCGACAAGAATCGCTCCACCAAGGCGTGAGGCGACAAACAAAGGCCCTCGACCGATAAACCGGTCGAGGGCCTTTTTTGTGGCTGGCTGTTTACCGGTCGAGCAAGGCCATCACCGCTTGCGGGTAACGCTCGCCGGCAGTGGCGTCGGGGGTGAAGATCCGTTCCAGGGCCTGCAGTTCGTCAGCGCCAAGGCGGACCTGCAGCGCGGCGACATTCTCCTCCAGGTACTTGCGTTGCTTGGTGCCCGGAATCGGGATCAGGTAATCGCCCTGCGCCAGCACCCAGGCCAGGGCCAGTTGCCCGGCGGTGATGCCCTTGGCCGCCGCGAGTTGCTTGACCTGTTCCACCAGCAGCAGGTTCCTGGTGAAGTTCTCACCCTGGAAGCGCGGGCTGAAACGCCGGTAGTCGTCGTCGGCGAAATCCTCCGGGCTCTTCAGGGCGCCAGTGAGAAAACCTCGCCCCAGCGGGCTGTAGGGCACAAAGGCGATGCCCAGGCGCTGGCAGGCCGCCAGGCAGCCGTTGTCTTCCTGGTCGCGGCTCCACAACGAATATTCGCTTTGCAGGGCGCTGATCGGATGCACCTTGTGGGCCCGCTCCAGCGTTGCCGCCGAGGCTTCGCTGAGCCCCAGGTAGCGGACCTTGCCGGCCCGCACCAGCTCGGCCATGGCGCCGACGGTTTCCTCGATGGCCACGTCCGGGTCGATGCGGTGCTGGTAATACAGGTCCAGGGTGTCCACGCCCAGGCGCTGCAGGGTGCCGTCGATCGCCTGGCGAATGTACTCGGGGCGGCCGTTCACTCCGCGCGCCGCCGGGTCGCCGGGGTTGCGGACGATACCGAACTTGCTGGCCAGGAACACCTGGTCGCGTTTGCCGCGGATCGCCTGGCCGATCAGGATTTCGTTGCTGTGGGGGCCGTACATGTCGGCGGTGTCCAGCAGGTTGATCCCCAGTTCCAGGGCGCGATGCAAGGTGGCGGTGGCTTCCCGGGTATCGGTGCCGGTGGTGTAGAAATCGGTCATGCCCATGCAGCCAAGGCCGATGGCTGACACTTGCGGGCCGTTCTTGCCCAGTTGACGGGTTTGCATAGGAGAAGCTCCGGTGGATGGGGTGGCGGCCATTGTTCTCCTCGACAAAAACAAGATAAACCGGCTAAAAGCGCTATCACTATTCGTAATTTCTAAATAATTCGCGACAGGCCAAGCCAATGGACCGTTTTAATGCCATGCGTGTGTTCACCCGCATCGTCGACCTCGGCGGTTTCGCCAAGGCCGCCGACAGCCTGCAGATGCCCCGGGCCTCGGTGACGGTGCTGATCAAACAGTTGGAGGCGCATTTGGGCGTGCAGCTGCTGTTGCGTACCACCCGCCAGGTCACGCCGACCCTGGACGGCACCGCCTATTACCAGCGTTGCGTGCGGCTGCTGGCGGACCTTGAGGAAACCGAAGCGGTGTTTTCCGCCGCGCGCCACAACCCGCGCGGCACCTTGCGCATCGACATGCCAGCGGGGATCGGGCGGTTGGTGGTGATCCCGGCGTTGCCGGCGTTCTCCGAGCGCTACCCGCTGGTCGACCTGGAAATCGGCCTCAACGACCGGCCGGTGGACCTGATCCGCGAAGGGGTGGACTGCGTGTTGCGCGGCGGCCTGTGCCTCGACGACTCGCTGGTGGCCCGGCCGTTGCTGGCGCTGGAGCAGGTGACTTGCGCCAGTCCCGCCTACCTGCGCCAGCGCGGTGTGCCGCAGAGCCTGGACGAGCTGGCCGGGCATCAGATGATCGAGTATTTCTCCAGCGTCAGCGGCAAGCGTTATGGCCTGGAGTTCGAGGTGCAGGGCCAGGTGCTGTTGCCGGAGTTGCCCAAGCAGGTGTCGGTCAACAGCGCCGATGGCTACCTGGCTGCCTGCGAGGCCGGCTATGGGTTGGTGCAGACGCCTTACTATCACGTCGCCCAGCAGCTGGCCGAAGGTCGCCTGAGCGAAGTGCTCCGGCACATCCCGCCACCCAGGATGCCGTTGAGCGCGCTGTACCCGCCGCACCGGCACCTGTCGACGCGGGTCCGGGTGTTCGTCGACTGGCTGGTGGAGCTGTTCGCCCAGCCGGGGATTCACAACACCCGGCTGGCGTAGCTCGACAGTAAAGACAGACGCCCGCGGCGAGGCGGGCGTCGGGCAATTTCGTGGTGGGTTACAAGGGGGAAATACTGGCGCTCTGGATGACTTAGCGGTGGTAGTAGTAGCCGGGGCCGCCGTCGTAATGGCGGTGATGCCAGCCGTCGTGAGGGAAGATGATGCAGCCGGACAGGGCCAGCATCGCCAGCAGGGGAATCAGCCGGGTGATTCGACGGAACATTGCGCAGTCCTCAAAGGGCTCTGGGGTTAAAACCGCCGCGATGCAGCGAAAACTCTTCGGCGGCTGTAACATGAGACCCCGTTCGCCCGCGCCCATCCCCGATTCTCGGTAGGCGTTTGGCATCTGTTTCGATACAGAGTCGATACATTTACATGCGGCATTTTCAGGCCGCACCTTTACAGGTTCAGGAACCCGCAATGACCCAGAAGCAACGCTTGATCTATTCGATTGTGATTTCCCTGGTGGTACTGGGAATCATGCTTGGCCTTTCTTACCTGCAGAACGCTGGAATGATCACCGAGAAAATGTTCCAGTACATCGCCATTGGCGTGGCGGTGACCGTGGTCGTGATCAATGGCGTGATGCGGCGCAAGGTCAAGCCTTGAGAGACACCCCAGGCGGCCTCAGTCGCGGCCGTCGAGTATGGCTTCAGCCTGTTGATGCAGGCTGAAGCTCTTGTCCGCATTGAGGGTAATCACGCCTTCGCTGCACAGCCGCTTCAACACCTCGCGCACGCTGAGGAACGACAGCGGGATATCCAGCTCCAGCAAATGACTGTGAATGCCTCGCACCCCCAGGGCGCGCTGGCTTTCGGCTGCCTGCAGCAAGGCATCGATGACTTTCAGGCGAATCAGGCTGGTGCGCAGGCCGAAGCTCTTGAGCAGGTGCCTGATGCGTTCGTTGCGGTTGCGCTCGGCTTGCTTGCCGAAGACACCGGCGCCGGCGTTCAGGGAGGACGCGGGTTGTGCGGTGTGGCCATCCGTTGGCAGTTGCGGGTCGTACATGCAAAAACTCCTTTTCAGAGCCTGATCAGGAAAATGACGGGTGCTCTCACATAACTAGACGAACGAGCCGCGCAAATCATGAGGAATCAGTTGTAGAAAATTTGTGAGGGCTTTGTCGTCGTCAGGTTGGCGGGCGATCGGCGCCTGACGCGAGGGCGCTAAATTTTCCGTGGCGGTTTCGTCTGTAAGGGCAGGCGGGCTTTGGCTGATGCCGGGTCGCGCCGTCCTTTACCGGGCTGGAATCCGTATCCCCTGTGTGCTCATCGGCATGCCGCGCCAGCCTGGGTTGTGCATCTTCTTTCGATCAGGAGTCGGCGTGATTATTTCCAGCCAGTTGCCCAGGTTTTGCCTTGCGGGTTTGTTTCTCGGGCTGAGCCTTGCGGCTCAGGGACGCGAGGTCCAGAGCGGCGAGGCAAGCGCCGATATTCGCCGCACCGGTTTTGGCGTCCCGCATATTCGCGCCGCCGACGAACGCGGGCTGGGTTACGGCATCGGTTACGCCTACGCCCAGGACAACCTGTGCCTATTGGCCAACGAAGTGCTGACGGTCAATGGCGAGCGTTCGAAGTATTTCGGTCCACAGCAGCAGACCGTCGAGCAACGGGAAAACCTCACCAGCGACCTGTTCTTCAACTGGCTGAACACGCCCCAGGCGGTGTTCGGCTTCTGGCAGGCGCAGACGCCGCAGGTGCGGCAACTGATCGAAGGGTATGTCGCCGGCTATAACCGCTCCCTGGCCGAGCGCCGGGCCCAGGGCCTGCCCGAGCAGTGCCAGGGTGACTGGGTACGGCCGTTGACCGCCCTGGACCTGGTCAAGCTGACTCGCCGGCTGTTGGTGGAGGGCGGTGTCGGCCAGTTCGCCGAAGCCCTGGTGGGCGCGACCCCGCCATCCGTCACGGCGCAGCTGAAGCCATCGGCCCAGGTCTTCGCCCAGGCGGATGCCCGCGGCCAGCGGTTCGCCCTGGACCGTGGCAGCAACGCGGTGGCCGTGGGGCGCGAGCGCTCGTTCAATGGTCGCGGCATGTTGCTGGCCAACCCGCATTTTCCATGGGGCGGCGGCATGCGCTTCTATCAGATGCACCTGACCATTCCCGGCAAGCTGGACGTCATGGGGGCCGCCTTGCCCGGCCTGCCGATGATCAATATCGGTTTCAGCCAGCACCTGGCCTGGACCCACACGGTGGACACCTCCAAGCATTTCACCCTGTACCGCCTGCAACTGGACCCCAAGGACTCGACCCGCTACCTGCTCGACGGCAAGTCCCTGCCGTTGGAGAAACAAACGGTCAGCGTCAAGGTGCAGGGCGAGGACGGCCAGCTCACGACCGTCAGCCACAGTGTCTACAGTTCGCAATTCGGCCCGCTGGTGCAGTGGCCCGGCAAGCTGGACTGGGACAACCGTTTCGCCTACAGCCTGCGCGACGCCAACCTGGAAAACGACCGGGTGCTGCAACAGTGGTACGCGATGAACCAGGCCCGCAGCCTCAAGGAGTTGCAAGCTTCGGTGCATCGACTGCAGGGTATTCCCTGGGTCAATACCCTGGCCGTGGATGACCAGGGTCAGGCGCTGTACATGAACCAGTCGGTGGTGCCCAACGTCAGCGCGGAAAAACTCGCCCACTGCAGCGACCCGCGGATCGGCACCCAGCTGATCATTCTCGACGGTTCCCGCGCGACCTGTGCCTGGGACATCGACCCGGCGGCCGCGCAAAAGGGTATCTACCCGGCCAGCCAGCTGCCGCAACTGCTGCGCAGCGATTATGTACAGAACTCCAACGACTCGGCGTGGATGGTCAACCCGGCCGCGCCGCTGCAAGGCTTCTCGCCGCTGATCAGCCAGCAGGACCTGCCGCTGGGGCAGCGCGCGCGTTTTGCCCTGAATCGCCTGATCGGCACGGGCAAGGGCGAGCCGCTGAGCGCCGCCGACCTCAAGCACATGGTGATGGACGACCAGGTGTACCAGGCCGGGCAGGTGATGCCGGACCTGCTGCAGTTCTGTGCCGCCGACCTGGGCAGCGATGCCCAGGCCCTGGCGCCGCTGTGCGCCAGCCTCAAAGCCTGGGACCGCAGCGCCAACCTGCAAAGCGGGGTGGGCTTGGTGCATTTTCGCAACGTCATGGAACAGCTGGAGGCGGTCGATAATCGCTGGCGCGTGGCCTTCGATGCCCGGGACCCGCAGCACACGCCGCGCGGCCTGGCGATCGACCGGCCGCCGGTGGCCAAGGCGCTGCGCGCGGCGATGCTGGCCTCGGTGCAACAGGTGGCCGAGTCGGGCCTGAAGGCCGACAGCCGTTGGGGCGATATCCAGGTGGTCAGCAGCGGCGGCCGGCAGACGCCGATTCATGGCGGCCCGGCCAGCCTGGGCGTGTACAACGCGATCCAGAGCATCCCGGCGGCCGACGGCAAGCGGGAGGTGGTCAGCGGCACCAGTTACCTGCAAGTGGTGACCTTCGACGAGCAGGGCCCGCATGCCCAGGGCCTGCTGGCGTTTTCCCTGTCCAGCGACCCGGCGTCGCCGCACTCGCGGGACCAGACCGAGGCGTTCTCGAAGAAGCAGTGGAGTGTGTTGCCGTTCACCGAGCAGCAGATCCAGGCGGACCCGCAGTATCGGTTGCAGGTGATTCACGAGGTGGACGATCGGTTGCGCAAGGTCGCGACCCAGTAAGCGCGTTCAATCTGCCGTCAAGCGCAGGCCGCACCCGCGAGGGTAGCGGCCTTCAGCTTTTTGGCGCGGTGCCTGGTAGCGAATTGACGACCGGGTTGCCGTCCTGGTTGCGGGTCAGGTACACCGGCAACACTTTGGGCAGCGTGGTCACCAGGCTCTTGACCGCGGTGACGTCGTAGATGCCGCCGACCCGAATGTTGCCCGTGGCGCTGTCGGCCAGCATCACCGGCTTGCTGAGGTAGCGGTTGATCAGCGGCAGGGCCTCGCCGAGCGCCAGGTTGTCCAGCACCAGCTTGCCCTGGCGCCAGGCCAGCGAGCTGTCGTTGGCAGCGGTCTGGCTGATCAGTGGCTGGTAATCGCCCTGGCGATAACGCGCCTGCATGCCCGGATCGAGAGGCAAGCCAGCGTCGGGGTGGCTGTTGTCGCTGCTCACCAGCACCGAACCTTCGAGCAGGGTGACCCGCACCTGGTCCTCGTACATCCAGACATTGAACTCGGTACCGGTGACCCGGACCTGGCCGCTGGCCGCCTTGACCACGAACGGATGGGCGCTGTTGTGGCTGACCTTGAAGAAGGCTTCGCCTTTTTTCAGGGTGACCCGGCGCTGGTCCTTGTAGTTGCTGTAGGTCAGCTCGGTGCCCAGGTTGAGTTCGACCTGGCTGCCGTCGGCCAGGGTCACCTGGCGCATGCTGCCGTCGGCCTGGAAATGTTCGTAGGAGGAGGGCAGCCAGCCCAGGCTCCAGCCGCTGTAGGCGGCCAGGGGCAGGGCCAGGGCGCTGATCGCCGCGGCCATGCCGTAGGCGCGCCAGGGGTTGCGCGGCGCCGGCAAGGGCAGGACGGTGGTGGCTTGAGGGCGAGGCAGATGGTCGGCGACTTCCCAGATTTCCTGCATCGCTTCGTATTCGAAGGCATGCAGCGGGTGGGCGTCGCGCCATTGCTCGAAGGCCTGGCGTTCGGCGGCCGTACAGTCCGCGGCATGCAGACGCATGCACCACTGCGCGGCGGCATCGGTGATGGCGTCGTATTCGGCTTCTGTGAGGTGCTGTTCGCTCATTGGCTCTTCCTGGTTTCGCGCATTCTACCCTTCGCAGCCAGGCTTGGAGAACCGCCGTCATGGCTAATGCATATCAAAGTTGAGGTTATTTTTGGAGCAAAGCCTCTGAAACACAGGACTTTTGTCAGCAGTATCCACAGCGGGAGTGAAAAAATGATCAAAAACACCCTGGCCGCGGTTATCGCCACTGCCACCTTGCCGAGCTCCGGCGCGCCATCCTCGGCTGACGGCGTGTCGGTGGCGGCTCTGTCTCTTGCTGGCATCGCCGGGTGCCAGGCCATGGCCGAGGTTGACAGGGCGCGCGCAAAGCGTTGTTTAATCGTCGGGCGCACTCACCTGGGTGCCTTCTCATGCGCTGTAGCCCATTCCAATAATTAATCCGGAGCTCCAGATGTCTGTATCGCCCCCGGCTGTTGAAACACCGCAGGAACACCTGTCGCTCGAGGCACTGGTGACGCTGCTGGAAACGATCTTCTTGCGCCATGGCACCAGCGCCGAAGTGGCGCGTTGCCTGGCGCACAACTGTGCCGCTGCCGAGCGCGACGGCGCCCACAGTCATGGCGTGTTCCGTATTCCCGGTTACGTGTCGACCCTTAACAGCGGCTGGGTCAACGGCAAGGCCGTGCCGGTGGTCGAAGACGTGGCCCCGGCCTTTGTCCGGGTCGATGCGTGTAACGGTTTCGCCCAACCGGCGCTGGCGGCGGCGCGGGCGTTGCTGGTGGAGAAAGCGCGCAACGCCGGAATCGCCATTCTGGCTATCCGCAATTCCCATCACTTCGCCGCGCTGTGGCCGGACGTCGAGCCGTTCGCCGAGGAAGGGCTGGTCGCCCTGAGCGTGGTCAACAGCATGACCTGCGTGGTGCCCCACGGTGCCGACCGGCCGTTGTTCGGCACTAACCCGATCGCCTTTGCCGCGCCACAGGCCGGGGGCGACCCCATTGTCTTCGACCTGGCCACCAGCGCCATTGCCCATGGCGACGTGCAGATCGCCGCGCGCAAGGGCGAACGCCTGCCGCCAGGCATGGGCGTGGACGGCCTCGGCCAGCCCACTGACGATCCGAAAGCCATTCTCGAAGGCGGCGCGCTGCTGCCGTTCGGCGGGCACAAGGGGTCGGCGCTGTCGATGATGGTCGAGCTGCTGGCGGCGGCGCTGACCGGTGGCCATTTCTCGTTCGAGTTCGACTGGTCCAACCATCCGGGCGCGAAGACGCCCTGGACCGGCCAGTTGTTGATCGTCATCGATCCGCGCAAGGGCGCCGGGCAGAATTTCGCCGAGCGTAGCCAGGAGCTGATCCGCCAGATGCATGGCGTAGGGCTCAAGCGCCTGCCGGGGGATCGCCGGCATCGCCAGCGGGAAAAGTCCCTGCGCGAGGGGATTGCCCTGGACGCCTCGGAGCTCAAGCAGTTGCGGGAACTGGCGGGGCTTTAAAACGCGCTTTCAACACGCAAGGACCAGGCAAGCATGCGGCAAGCCTGGTCTTTTTTTAGCGGTCGCGGGTGGCGCTGGTCGTTACAGAAAACCGGTTACGAACGACGCCCCAGCAACAGGCCCACCACCAGGCCGACACCGGCGGAGATGGCCACGGTCTGCCACGGATGGCCGCCGATGTATTGCTCGGTAGCGTCCACCATCGGCTTGCTGCGCTCACGCACGCTGGACACCGAGTCCAGTGCCTGCTTGAGTTTCAACCCGACCTGTTGGCGCAGGTTCTCGCCTTCCTCACCCACCAGCGATGCGCTGCTTTTCAGGAGCTTTTCCGATTCTTCGATCAACGCTTGAAGCTCGCTGAATTCCTGGTCCTTGATTTGTTCGTCAGCCGCTTGCGCAGCAGTTTTACGAGCCATTGAGTTACTCCTTGCGGGTCAGTGATGCGATGAACAATGGAGTTGCGGGGCCGGCGAAAAGTTGCAGATATTTTCTCCACCCGCTCCATGCCGGCGGGAAAACCCCAGCCGTCACAGTGTAAGATGTCGGCTATTTTACGCAGCAGGAAATTCCCATGAGCTTCAATCTGGCCAACAAGACTCTCGCCGAGCGTGCAGAGATCGAAGATGAAAAGTCCCGTCTGTTCGAGCTGTGGCAGAGCAACCTGGGCAAGGCCAAAGGCGAAGCCGCACGGTTGTTCGGCGAGCGCGGCAAGCGCAAGGGCAAATGGGCCGAATGGGTGCGTGCCGAGCTCGACGGCATGTCGCCGCCGGAATACGCCAACATGGTGCGCAGTGAAGTCAATCGCCTGATGGCGGCGAACAAGTAAGCTCGAAGCTGGCGACTATCGCCTCGCGCACTTTCAATACCACCGGATCGATCTGCGCGCTAGTGCGCCAGCCCAGCTCGATCGGGTAGCGCGGCAGGTCCAGCGGGCAGGGCAGCAGCGCCAGCCCGGTCAGTTCGGCGATGCTCCGCGCGGCGTGGGCCGGAATGGTCGCCACCGCCTGGCTGCCCTTGAGCAGATGGGGCAGCGCGGCGAAATGCGTGGTAGAGGCGCAGACCTGGCGACTCAGCCCCAGGGCCGCCAGGCCCTCGTCGGTAATCCCGATAAAGCCTTGCGACGACACCAGCACATGCTCGCGGGCGACGAACTCGTCGAGGTCGATGACCTGCTGTCCCGGGCCCAGGCTCGCCGGGTCCGCCAGGCACAGATAACTGCCTTCCCCCAATACCTGACGGCTGAGCATGCGTTCGGCGAAACCGCCGGCGCTGATGGCCAGGTCGATGCTGCGCTGCAACAGCGCTTCGCCGACGATCTGGCTGTGGCTCTGGCGAAAGATCAGCCGCAGCTTCGGCGCCCGCCGGGCGACTTCTTCGATCAGGCGCCGACCGTAGGCAATCTCGAAATCGTCCGACAGCCCGATCGCCACCGAGCGGCCCTGATAATGGCTGGCATGGGGATCGACCATGGCCAGGCTCTGCCGGCATTTGTTCAGGGCCTCGCTGACCACCGGCTTGAGCTGGTTGGCCCGCAGGGTCGGCGCCAGGCCGCGCCCGGTACGCACGAACAACTGATCGCCGTACAGCTCGCGCAGGCGTCGCAGCGCCGCGCTCATGGCCGACTGGGTGACGCCCAGGCGCAAGGCAGCGCGGCTGGCGCTGGATTCGTCATGCAGGGCTTCGAAGGCCTTGAGCAGGTTGAGATCGACCTGGGCGATATTCATCTGGTTCATATCATTCAGTATCAGGAGGGGCTTCCTGCATGATCGGCGAGGGCCGGACAATGGGCAACACTTCATCGCCACAGGAGTTTCCCCGATGTCCAAGTCCGTTGTCGCCGCGTTGCAGATCGGCTCCCTGCCAGGGGGCAAGACCGATACCCTGGAGCAGATCCTGTCCTTTGAAGCCGCCATCATCGAGGCCGGCGCGCAGCTGGTGGTGATGCCCGAAGCCTTGCTCGGCGGCTACCCCAAGGGTGAGGGCTTCGGCACCCAGCTCGGCTATCGCCTGCCGGAAGGCCGTGAGGCCTTCGCCCGTTATTTCGCCAATGCGGTCGATGTGCCGGGCGCGGAGACCGAGGCCCTGGCCGGCCTGGCGGCACGCACCGGGGCCAACCTGGTGCTGGGGGTGATCGAGCGCGCTGGCAGTACCCTGTATTGCACGGCGCTGTATTTCGATCCGCAGCACGGCCTGGTGGGCAAGCACCGCAAGCTGATGCCCACCGGCACCGAGCGGCTGATCTGGGGCAAGGGCGACGGTTCGACCCTGCCGGTATTCGACACCCAGGTCGGCCGGGTCGGCGCGGTGATCTGCTGGGAAAACATGATGCCGCTGCTGCGCACCGCGATGTACGCCAAGGGCGTGCAGGTCTGGTGCGCGCCGACCGTGGACGAGCGCGAGATGTGGCAGGTCAGCATGCGCCACATCGCCCATGAAGGCCGCTGCTTCGTGGTCAGTGCCTGTCAGGTGCAGGCGTCACCCCAGGCGCTGGGGCTGGAGATCGCCAACTGGCCGGCCGAACGCCCGCTGATTGCTGGCGGCAGCGTGATTGTCGGGCCCATGGGCGAGGTCCTGGCCGGGCCGCTGGTGGGAGGCGCCGGCCTGCTGACGGCGCAGATCGATACTGACGAGCTGGTGCGGGCGCGCTATGACTACGACGTGGTCGGCCACTATGCGCGTCCGGATGTGTTCGAGCTGACGGTGGACGAGCGGGCCAAGGCCGGCGTGCGTTTCATCTGAGGCGACGCCACTCTTCGCGGGTGATTTCCCAGATATCACGGGGCAATCGCCCGCAGACGAAGTCGTCTTCGTCACTGCGGATCAGGCGCATGCCGGCGCGTTCGGAAATCCGCCGCGAGGCCAGGTTCGGCGCGGCCTTGGGCACCCGCATGACCTCACGCCCCAGCACCTCGAACCAGTACTCGGTGACCGCCGCGCTGGCCTCGCTCATATAGCCCTGGCCTTGCCACGCCGGAGCCAGCCAGAAACCGCGGTTGTTGTCGGCCTGGTTCATCAGGCTGACATTGCCAATCAATTGTTCCGGCGCGCTTTTCAGGCGAATCGACCAGTGCCATTCCTCGCCGCGCTCGATGGCCGGCAGCGCCAGGTCGCGCAGGTAACTCAGGGCACCATCGGCGGGATAGGGCCAGGGCACCCGCGCGTTGAGGTATTGCACCACTTGCCAGTGCGCAAACTGCTGCTGGACAGCCTCGGCATCGGCCAGCTCCAGCGGACGCAGGATCAGGCGTTCGGTGTACAGGGTGGAGGACAGCGCCATATGAAAACCTTTCTCCTTGCGGGCAATGAGTTCCGGGGTAATCCATCTGTTGTCTAGTCGAGCATCCAGCTACTGTCGCCTTCGGTCTTGACAGTGTTTGGCAAGGTTTTGATGTTTCTGCTTTGTCGGCAAAAGGCTAGGGACCGTTGGTCTTGGCCGTCATTTCCAGGTGCGCTGATGTGACAGATTCTCCTTCGAGCGCTTGTTGCGGTGGGACCGCCGGACGTACGCGCAACAGGCGACAGGTCATCCACCAGCAAAGAGCAACGAAGAAGTTGTAAGGGAAGAACACTAACCAAAGAGGCATCAGCCACCATTTCTTGCCCTGCTTTTCCCCAGGCTCTCCCGTGCGCCAAGGCACATAGTGACGAAATGCCTGACGGGGGGGCAGGCAGATAGAGTTATGAGGCACATACCACCAGTGGGGTTCTTGAGGAACGGGCAGCTTATCCGGGCCATGGGCCATGAATTGGCGGATGTACTCCCAGACTTGCGCAACGAAGATCGGTCGAGGATCACTGGGTTCATTGCTGTCGACACAGATGCTATAGGTCGGCGCCCAGGATTCTGCGATTTGCCTGGCTTGCGGACTGTCTTGGTCAGTACCGAACGCATTGAGGATCAATGAAGTAGTGGTACTGAACGATCGACCGGAAAACTCGGTTCGACCACAGATGCCTGCTTTAACGTTGTTCCAATCACCGACAAGCAGGGTCTTGCCCTTCAGGTAATAGACTTTTTGCGTGTGGCGATTGAAATAGAAGTTCGATTGACTTCTGATCAGGTGGATCCGGTAAAACAGAAACAACGAAACTCCCAGCGGCAAGAGCAGGGGAATGAGCAGAACCCACACTTCATCAGCCGGCGTTTCATTGATCACGGCGCAAAACATCCATAACCACAGAAGCAACGTGACGACTATCGTGGCGGAAAACAGCTTGGCCATGAACGCCGAGTCTGCGGGCATCGGATTGCGCAGGCACAACACGCTTTTTCCCATGGAGATGTATTGGTCGCCGATAGACGGTACAGCTTCTGCCTTGTCTTTTGGGGTCCAGGTCCAGCTGATGGTCATGTGTCTTTCCTTAGTCGATCAGTTCGAACCTCGCAGTCGCGACCGCGGTTTCATCCCAGCCTTGGTTAGGCTTGTAGCTGACTTCGAGAGATATTCGATCGCTATCTGCTGCGCCCATCCTTGTGTGGATCCGCCGTGTTTTTTCAGCGTCCGCCCAGCACCAGGCGTTCGCTGAGAAAGTCGACGAACACTCGCAGTTTCGGCAACAGATGTCGACTGCCGGGCCAGAGCACCGAGAACTTGCCGCTGTCGATCTGATAGTCGTCCAGCACCGACACCAGCGAGCCGTCGGCCAGGGCGTTACGCACCACGAAGTCCGGAACGAAGGCGATGCCCAGGCCCTGGGTGGCGGCGTGAATCAGTGATTCCAGGTTGTTGCTGGTCAGGGCGCTGCGCAGCAGCAGCGGTGGGGCGTCGGCGGGCAGGCGCAGTTTCCATTCCTGCAATTGCACAGTGCCGGGAAACTTGTAGCGCAGGCAGGCATGTCGCTCCAGGTCCCGGGGGCACTCGGGCAGGCCATGGCGGGCGAAGTAGTGGGGGGCGCTGACCAGGACGAAACGGAACGGCCCCAGGGTGCGCGATTTGAGCTGGGAGTCCGCCAGCTCGCCGCTGCGGATCACCGCATCGACGCCTTCGGCGATCACGTCGATCAGCCGGTCGTTGAAGTCCAGGTCCAGTTCGATCTCCGGGTAGCGTTCGGCGAACTCCGGCAGGATCGGCAGCAGCATGCGATAGCCGATGGCGGGCAGGCTGACCCGCAGCTTGCCGCGGGGCTTGTCGCTGATACGCGCCAGCTCGGCTTCGGCGTCTTCCACCTCGCCGACGATGCGCTGGCAGCGCTCGAAGAACAGCGTGCCTTCGTCGGTCAGGCTGATGCGCCGGGTGCTGCGATTGAGCAGGCGCACGCCGAGCCGCTCTTCCAGGCGTGCCAGGCTTTTACCCACCGCCGAAGCGGAGATGCCCAGGCGCTCCGCCGCGCCGACAAAACTGCCGGCCTGCACCGTGCGCACAAAGGCCAGCATGCCACTGAGGTTGTCCATGGGGATCTCGATTAGAGCGTTAATGTCCGTAAAGAACGGACTTTAGCCCTGTTTGTGGGTGATTGCGGCGAATCTACCATTGATCGCACCCTAACGTTCCCCCTGAGGTGCCGATGAGTTCGCCAACCGATGTGCCTGCTGCCTTAAATCACACTGTCGCCGGCGGTTCTTCCTACGCCGTGCTGGCCGCGGTGTGCCTGGCGGCGTTGATCCTGCCGCTGACCTTCGTCGGCGTGGCCGTGGCGACCCCGGCCATCGGCCGCGAGCTGGGCGGCGGCCCCCTGGCCCTGAGCTGGATCACCAATGCCTTCATGCTGAGTTTCGGCAGCGCACTGATGGCCGCCGGCACCCTGGCCGACGAGTACGGACGCAAGCGCGTGTTCAGCCTCGGTGTCGGCCTGTTCGCCCTGACGTCGCTGGCCCTGGCCTTCGCGCCTTCGGTGCTCTGGCTCGACCTGTTGCGGGCGGTGCAGGGGTTGGCCGGTGCGGCGGCGCTGGCGGGCGGCTCGGCTGCTTTGGCCCAGACGTTCGAGGGCCCGGCGCGGACCCGTGCCTTCAGCCTGCTGGGCACCACCTTCGGCGTCGGCCTGGCATTCGGGCCGATCCTCGCCGGGGTGTTGATCGAAGCCTACGGCTGGCGTTCGATCTTCGTCTCCGGGACCTTGATCGGCGGTCTGTCGCTGCTGTTCGGCGTGCCGCGCATGCCTGAGTCCCGCGACCCGGACGCGGCGGGGGTCGACTGGCCCGGCACCTTGAGTTTCACCGCGGCACTGGTGGCGCTGACCTGGGGCATTTTGCAGGCGCCGCAAAGCGGCTGGGGCAGCCCGCTGGTCTGGGGTCTGCTGCTGGTGGCGCTGCTGGCGTTGCTGCTGTTTATCGTGGTGGAGCTGCGGGTCAAGCGGCCGATGCTCGACCTGTCGCTGTTTCGTTACCCGCGCTTTGTCGGCGTGCAGCTGCTGCCGATCGCCACCTGCTATTGCTTCGTGGTGTTGTTGATCCTACTGCCGATCCGCTTTATCGGCGTGGAAGGCTACAGCGAGATCGATGCCGGCTTGATGATGATCGCCCTGTCCGCGCCGATGGTGGTGGTGCCGTTGCTGGCCGCGTGGCTGACCCGTTGGTTCGGCGCCGGGACCCTGTCCAGCGTCGGCCTGGTGATTGCCGCGCTCGGGCTCTATCTGCTCAGCCGGGTCGCCCCGGGGCAGGCACCGGCGGCCAATGTCTTGCCCATGCTGTTGATCGGCTTCGGTGCCGGTTTGCCCTGGGGCTTGATGGACGGGCTGTCGGTCAGTGTGGTGCCCAAGGAACGGGCGGGGATGGCCACCGGCATCTTCAGCACCACCCGGGTGGCGGGCGAGGGCATTGCCCTGGCCCTGGTGGTGGCCCTGCTGGCCGGCTTGCTGCAACTGTCCATGGCCGCGGCGCTGCCGGAGCATTCGCAACTGCCGCTGGCCGCCCAACAGTTGGCCAGCGGCAACCTGCAGGCCAGCGCGGCCTTGTTGCCCGAGCTGGGCCGGGAGCTGCTGCTCGGGCTCTATGCCAAGGCTTTCACCTGGCTGCTGTATGCGCTGATCGCCATCACCCTGGTCGCGGCGCTGGTGGTGCGGCTGATGCTGCATGAGCCGCGCCGGGCTTGAGGGTGTTCAGCGAAACTCGAAGAACTCGTAGTGCAGGTTGCGCTCGGGAATCGCGTATTCGCGCATCAACGCCTTGACCCGCGCTAGCAAGCCCTTGGGCCCGCAGAAACTGATCTGGATCTGTTGCGGATCGGTTTCGCTAGCCAGCCGTTGCAGGGTTTCGCCCAGGCGGTCGGCGCCGTCGGTGTGGCCGATGAAAGCCACCCCGCGTTTCTCGGCCAGGCCCTGCAAGGTTTCGAGGCTGGGGAAGGCCCGTGACGGGTTGCAGCAGTACACCAGGGTCGCCCGGTCGAAGCGCCCGGCGGCGGCATCCTGCAGCCACGAGATAAAGGGTGAGATGCCCACGCCACCGCCGATCCAGATCTCCCGGCCGGCATCGAGCCGGCGCTTGAAGCGGCCATAGGGCGCGTAGAGGTCGGCGAGCATGCCGACCTTGACCTGCTGGCGCAGCTTCTGGGTGTAGTCGCCCAGGGCACGGATCACGAACTCGATGCGCCCGTCGCTGGCGTGGGCGCTGGCTATGGTGAAGGGGTGCGGTTCGCGCAGGCCTTTTTCACGCATGGCGAGAAAGGCGAACTGCCCGGCCTTGAAGGCGAAACCGCGGTGAAGCGGGGTCAGTTCCAGGTGCAGGGAGTTTTTCTCCAGGGTCACCGCGCTGACCCGGTATTCGCCGGCCTTGGCCAGCAACGGATAGAGCAGCAGCTTGTACAGGGCACCGAGCAGGCCCAGGCCGCAGAGCGCGGTGAGCCAGATACCCGAGGGGTTATCCAGGGCAATCGGCGACTTGAAGCTCAGCCAGTGCAGGATGACGATCGCGAACAGCGGCCCGGACAGTTTGTGCCACCAGCGCCACTGGCCGTAGGGAATGTTGCGGTTCAGCGCCAGCAGCACGATCAGGCCGAGGGCGACGTAGCTCAGTTGGCGCACCATGCGCGTCCAGTACTTGGACAGCTCGATGATCGGCACGCTTTGCCAGAGATCCAGGTTGGCCTTGAACACCAGGTGATAGCTGGCGAAGACCAGCGCCCAGATGCCCAGCCACTTGTGGCTTTCATAGACCCGGTCGAGGCCGCCGAACAGCCGCTCGACCCAGCGCCAGCGGCTGGCCAGCAGGCAGGACAGGGCCATGTAGGCCAGCGCCGTGGCGCCGAGGACCAGGCTCAGGGTGGCGGAGGTCAGCCAGGTATCGCTGGGGATTTCCAGCAGCACGGTGAGGGTGGTGATCAGCAGGACGCCGACCACCGAGTACCAGGTTTTCAAGGGGGACACCTCCAGAAAGATGGCGCCAGTGTCGGCGCATAGGATGGGTCGCGGGCTGCGCGCGGGTCAGGGCGCAGCCGGGTGAGGGCGTATTTTACTGGCGAAGCGGCAGTCCTGAGCTGATCTGCATCAGCGCCTGCTCAGTGCGGGTGTGGCAAGGGGTTTTCCACCAGCCAGGCCTGGGCGAAATCCAGGTAGGCGCGGACGATGTTCGAGGGCGGGCGCTGGTTCGGATACAGCAGGTGCAGCTGTTGTTCCGGCATCGGCAGGCGCGGCAGCAGGGCTTGCAGACGACCGTCGCGCACGGCTTCGGCGGCGAGAAAGGCCGGCAGCTCGGTGACCACCTTGGCGGTCAGCGCCAGCTGGCGCAGGTGCAGGTAATCGTTGGCGGCGAACAGCGGATCGGGGCTGTAGGGCTGGTCGCCCAGCTGCCACTGTTCCCGGGCATCGGCCTGGCGCGACCAGACGGCACAGGGAAATCCGCGAAGGTCGGCGGGGGTTTGCGGGGTGCCGAGGCGCTCCAGCAGCAGCGGGCTGGCGACCAGCATATGCCGGTAACTGCCGAGTAGGCGTGCTGGGCGCTCCTCGTCGAACAACGGCCCGGCGCGCAAGGCGACGTCGACCCCGTCCTGCGCCAGGTCGCTTTCCCGCTCGCTGGTATAGACCGCGACCTGGACCTCGGGATGGCGCCGCTGGAACTCGGCCAGCAGCTTCCACCAGCTCTCGAATGCCGCAGGCACCGACACACTCAGGCGGCCCTGCAAGTGCATTCGATCATTTCTGACAGCCTGTTCGCCCTCGGCCAGGGCTTCGATACCGCGACTGGCGTGTTCATAGAGCTGGCTGCCGGCGGCGGTCAGCCGGGTGCCGCGGGTGGAGCGTTCCAGCAGTTGCACGTTGAGGCTGCGTTCCAGTTCACGAATGCCCCGGCGGATGGTGGCCAGCGGTAGTTGCAGCAGGTTGGCGGCGGACGAAATGCTGCCGCATTGGACCACGCTGACAAACATCCTGGCGGCGTTGAGATCCATGAGCGCTCCCTGTCGAATGTAGTGGAAAGCCTATCAGCTGCGGCTCTGCCCGATCAAAAATGCGCGGTCCGCGGGCGATTTTCATCGACGGTTTTTTCTTCCGCGCGGGGGCGGTGCGAGGGGCCGTGCCAGGGATGGCCACGACAACTGTGTTCTCGACGCGGCGGGATGCGTCTAGCAGCGATAGCTTCGCGGCGGTGCGAGGCGGAACGGGCGAGTCTGAACATGCAAGCGTTGTTGAACGAGATCCTCGACGAGGTCCGTCCCCTGATTGGCCAGGGCAAAGTGGCCAGCTACATTCCGGCGCTGGCCGACGTGCCGGCCAACCAGCTGGGGATCGCCGTGTATGGCAACGATGGCCAGGTGTTCAGCGCCGGCGACGCCGATACGCCGTTCTCGGTGCAAAGCATTTCCAAGGTGTTCAGCCTGGTACAGGCCATCGGGCATTCCGGCGAGGCGATCTGGCAGCGCCTGGGGCATGAGCCTTCCGGGCAGCCTTTCAACTCCCTGGTGCAGCTGGAGTTCGAGCGTGGCCGTCCGCGCAACCCGTTCATCAACGCCGGGGCGCTGGTGATCTGCGATATCAACCAGTCGCGCTTCGCCGCGCCGGCGCTGTCCATGCGCGATTTCGTGCGGCGCCTGTCCGGCAATATGCAGGTGCTGGTGGACGGCCGCGTCGCCGATTCGGAATACCAGCACCGCGCGCGCAATGCGGCGATGGCCTACCTGATGCAGTCCTTCGGCAACTTCCACAACGACGTCGAGGCGGTGCTGCGCAGCTACTTCAGCCACTGCGCGCTGCGCATGAGTTGCGTCGACCTGGCGCGGGCCTTCTGCTTCCTGGCCAACGACGGCTTCTGCAAGCACAGCGGCGAGCAGATCCTCACGGCGCGCCAGACCCAGCAGGTCAACTCGATCATGGCCACCAGCGGCCTGTACGACGAAGCCGGCAATTTCGCCTACCGCGTTGGCCTGCCGGGCAAGAGCGGCGTGGGCGGCGGCATCGTCGCGGTGGTGCCGGGGCAGTTCACGGTGTGCGTGTGGTCGCCGGAATTGAACGCGGCGGGTAACTCCCTGGTGGGCATGGCGGCGCTGGAATTGCTGAGCCAGCGCATCGGTTGGTCGGTGTTCTAGGGGGGGCGGGACAAGGGCGGCCGGTTGCGGGTGCTGCGCACCCGATCGCAGGCTGCGCCAGCGGCTACAGGGAACGCGGAGTCTGTGTAGCCGCTGCCGAGTTTGCGAGGCTGCGCTCGGTTTGGGCGGCATTGCGACGTAGCGACTGCAAAGCCTGAGTCCGCGGTCTGTCTGGATAAACACGTTGGCAGGCTTGGCGACGGCTGCGCCGCCGATCGCAGGCTGCGCCAGCGGCTACAGGAACGCGGTGTCTGTGTAGCCGCTGCCGAGTTTGCGAGGCTGCGCTCGGTTTGGGCGGCATTCCGACGTAGCAACCGCAAAGCCTGAGTCCGCGGTCTGTCTGGATAAGCGTATTTGCGAGCGCAGCGCGTCCGCTTACCAGGTGAAATTGGCGGTCTTGGGCAGGCTCAGCTGGCCTTTGTCGACGAAACGCATCGTGCCGAACGGGCCGCCGGCGAGCTTGCCGCGCAGCACGTAGGGCAGGTCGTCGAGGCTTTGCGTCTGGCTCAGGCCCAGGGTCTGGCGCAGCACGGCGAAGGCCGAGACGCTGACCGGCACCACCAGCACCCCCTCGGAGAAACGCCCGATGCTGCCGCTCTGGTCGCTGACCCCGGAGGCCAGCGGCCGGCCGTTGACCTCCAGGTCCAGGGCCACGCCGTTGTAGTTGATCGCGGTTTCGTTGGGGTTTTGCAGGCGCAGCTTGACCGCGAAGCGCATTTCCAGGTCCTGGCTGGGCAGGGGTTCGATACCGACCACATTGATGTGCAACTGATCGCGCTGGGGAAACAGGGCGCAGGCGCTCAAGCTGAGCAACAGGAAGGAAAGGGTGAGGCCGAGGAATCTGCGCATCAGGGGGCGTCTCTGCGGGAAGGGAGGCACTGATGAATCTAGCGCGGACAGGTCTGCACCACAAACCACGATGTCAAGAACGCCCGGTTTCTGTAGGAGCCAGGCTTGCCGGCGATTGGGCCGGCAAGCCTGGTAGTGAGCTTGAGGCCTGCCGTCTGGTGGTGTCGCCACCGCATCGCGAGCAAGCTTCGCTCCTACAGATGCCAGTTTGGCGGTGCGGCCAATAACGCCATCGCGAGCAATCGAGCGTCGACCGGCTGCTCCTACAGATGCTCGGGGGTCAGGCGTTGGCCTTGGCGCTCACATCCGGGTCCTGCATGACTTTGAGGGTGGCCGCTTCCGGGTCGAACTCGTCTTCTTCCAGCTCGATGAATTCTTCCGGCAGGAAGATGTTCAGCAGGATCGCGCACATCGCGCCCACGGTGATCGGCGATTCGAAGATGTTGTGCAGCGCCTTGGGCAGTTCGCGCAGGACTTCCGGCACCGCCGCCACGCCCAGGCCCATGCCCAGGGAGATCGCCACGATCAGCACGTTGCGTCGATGCAGCCCGGCTTCGGCGAGGATCTTGATCCCGGCCACGGCCACGGTGCCGAACATGATCAGGGTCGCGCCGCCCAGCACCGGCTTGGGCATCAGTTGCAGCACCGCGCCGATCACCGGGAACAACCCCAGCAGCACCAGCAGGCCGGCGATGAAGTACGCCACGTAGCGGCTGGCCACGCCGGTCAGCTGAATCACTCCGTTGTTCTGGGCGAAGGTGACCATCGGCAGGCTGTTGAACACCGCCGCCACCATCGAGTTGAAACCGTCGGCCAGCAGCCCGGACTTGATACGCTTGATGTACAGCGGGCCCTTGACCGGCTGCTGGGAAATCATCGAGTTGGCGGTCAGGTCGCCGGCCGCTTCCAGGGGCGAGATCAGGAAGATCACCGCCAGCGGAATGAAGGCGATCAGGTCGAAGGAGAAACCGTACTTGAACGGCACCGGCACGCTGACCATCGGCACGTCCGGCATCGCCGCCATGTCGACCCGGCCCAGCAGCCAGGCGACTACGAAGCCCAGGGTCAGGCCGATGACGATCGAGCCCAGGCGCAGCATTGGGTGACTGAAGCGGTTGAGCACGACAATGGTCAGCAGCACCAGGGCGGCCAGGCCCAGGTTGCTGGCGGCACCCAGGTCCGGTGCGCCGAAGCCGCCGGCCATGTCGGTGACCGCCACCTTGATCAGCGACAAGCCCATCAGGGTGATGATGGTGCCGGTCACCACCGGGGTGATCAGCTTGCGCAGCTTGCCGATGAACTGGCTGAGGAACATCTCGATAAAGGCCGCGCAGAAGCAGATGCCGAAGATGGTCGAGAGGATTTCCTCGTGGCTGCCGCCACGGCCCTTGACCATCAGGCCGGCGCTGAGCAGCACGCTGATAAAGGAAAAGCTGGTGCCCTGCACGCACAGCAGCCCGGAGCCGATCGGCCCCAGGCGCCGGGCCTGGACGAAGGTACCCAGGCCCGAGACGAACAGCGCCATGCTGATCAGGTAGGGCGTTTCGTTCTGCAGGCCCAGCACGCCGCCGAAGATCAGGGTCGGGGAGATAATGCCGACAAAACTCGCCAGCACATGCTGCAGCGCGGCGAAGATCGCCGCGCTGAAATGCGGGCGGTCCTCCAGGCCATAGATCAGGTCGGACTTGTAGCGCGGCGTGGAGCGATCAGGTGCGGTCATGGGAAAAAGCCTGCCAATGACGTGTCGATAGGGCATGGAACACGTGGAGAAAAGGGGCGCGACGCGGGCTGTCGGAGGACGTAAGGCAAAATCTGCGGACCCGGTCAGAAAAATGGAGGCGCAGGATGCCAGAAAGGTGCCCGGGCCAGAAGGGCCAGCCTCACAATCACCTAGACATCGCCGGTCCCTGTAGCCGCAGCCTGCGGCAGCGGCTACGGGGCTCGCTACTGACAGATCCTGACAGGGGGCTCTGCTAAGCTGCGCCGATCTTTCCCTGCCGAGCCTGATGCCGTGTCGCGTACCACGCGTTTGTTGACCCTGTTGCAAGTGCTGCGCGGCAAGCGCTGCCCGGTGACCGCCGCGGCGCTGGCGGCGGAGCTTGCGGTGTCCGAGCGCACCCTGTACCGCGACATCGCCGAGCTGACGGCCCTGGGGGCGCCGATCCATGGCGAGGCCGGGATCGGCTATGTGCTGCGCAGCGGCCTGTTCCTGCCGCCGCTGATGCTCAACGCCGACGAGACCGAAGCCATCGTCCTTGGCCTGCGCTATGTCGACCAGCGTGGCGACGAAGTCCTCGGCAAGGCCGCCGCCGATGCCCTGGCAAAGATCGCCGCGGTGCTGGCGCCGGCGGCCCAGGAAGCCTTGCACAACCCAACCGTGCTGCCCGGCCCGCCAGCGTATCGCTACCCGGAAAACGTGGTGCCGCTGAATGTGTTTCGCCAGGCGATCCGCGAGCAGGCCAAGCTGCACATCGATTACGCCGACGTGAACAAGACGCCGAGCCAGCGCCTGATCTGGCCGCTGGCCCTGGGCTTCATGAACGAGGCGCGGGTGATCGTCGCCTGGTGTGAGCTGCGCGACGATTTCCGCACCTTTCGCACCGACCGCATCGCCGCCGCGAGCGAGCAGGGCCAGCGTTATCCAGGACGGCGCAGCGACCTGTTGCGCACCTGGCGCCAGCGCATGCAACTGGATGATGCCGGACGTTTCACTCCTGACAAGAACTGACGCGACGGCGTTTTAGCATGGCTCCAGCAATGACAAACAAGGAGCCGCAGCACCATGTCCAGCACAGCCATTTCTCTCGCACCGGCCATCGCCGCCTACCTCGCGGCCACCAATGGTCGTGACAGTTCGGCGGTCGCCAGTTTCTTCGCCGAAGACGCCCAGGTGTTCGATGAGGGCCAGCACCAGGCCGGCACCCGGGCCATCGCCCAATGGATGGAAGACCGCGCCCGCCGTTACCAGCCCCGGCTCGAGGTGCTCAAGGTCCAGCAACGCACTGGCAAGGTGCTGGTGGATAACCTGATCTCCGGCAGCTTTCCCGGCAGCCCGCTGGAATTGCGCTACGTGTTCCGGCTCGACGAGCAGGGCAAGATCGCCCGGCTGGATATCTCGCTGTAGCCGTCGCGCCCGCGCTCGCTGTAGCCGCTGGCGAAGCCTGCGATAGGCAACGCAGTTGTCGTAAAACCTGGGCACGCGGTGTATCAGGTAGACCGCGCGGCCCGGATTACGGCAACTGCGTTGCCGATCGCAGCCTCGCGCTGCTCGGCAGCGGCTACACAGGCGCCGTGTTCCCTGTAGCCGCAGCGGTCGCCAGGTGAGGCATGGCATACTGCGGGCCCATTTGCGGATGCGTGGCCCCCATGCCTTTCGATTCCCCCCTCAGCGCCTATCAGTACGCCCTTCAGGAGCGCGGTTTCGTCGCCGACGAGGCCCAGGAACGGGCGATGCTGGCCTTGCAGCAGTGTCATGTCGCCCTGCATGAAGGGCGACGCTCGATCACCGGGGTCTATCTGTGGGGCCCCGTGGGGCGGGGCAAGACCTGGCTGATGGACCAGTTCTATCAGAGCCTTGAGGTGCCGGCGCGGCGTCAGCACTTCCACCATTTCATGGGCTGGGTCCATCAGCGCTCGTTCCAGCTGACCGGCACCGCCGACCCGTTGCAGGCCCTGGCCCGCGAGCTGAGCGAAGAGGTGCGGGTGCTGTGTTTCGACGAACTGTTCGTCAACGACATCGGCGACGCGATCATTCTCGGGCGCTTGTTCCAGGTGATGTTCGAGCAGGGCGTGGTGATGGTCTGCACCTCCAACCAGCCGCCGCAACAGCTGTATGCCGACGGCTTCAACCGCGAACGCTTCCTGCCGGCGATTGCCGCGATCGAGGCGCATATGCAGGTGGTGGCGGTGGACGGCGCCCAGGACCATCGCCTGCACCCGGGGGCGGCTACCCAGCGTTATTGGCTGACCCCGGCCGGCCAACCGAGCGCCCTGGGCCCAGCGTTCGAACAACTGGCGGCGGGGCAGGCGGTGTCCAGCGCGGTATTGTCGGTGGGCTACCGCGAGGTCCGGGTGATCAAGGCCAGCGAGCGGGTGCTCTGGTGCCGTTTCGCCGACCTGTGCGAGCAGCCGTTTGCCGCCATGGATTTCATGGCCCTGTGCGACCGCTTCAGCGCGATCCTGCTCAGCGAAGTGCCCGAGCTCAGCGCGCAACAGCGCCCGGGGCGGATTGCCCGCGGCACCGAGGATGGCGCCGAGCGAGTGGTGGCGGGCGATCGCGAGCTGCCGCAGTTGTCGGTGCACGATGACAGCGTGCGGCGTTTCATCGCCCTGGTGGACGAGTGTTATGACCGCAAGGTGCCGCTCTACCTCGAAGCGCAGGTGCCGATGGAGGCGTTGTACACCGAGGGCTACCTGGAGTTTCCATTCCGCCGTACCCTCAGTCGTCTGAAGGAGATGCAGCTGCAGCGTTTCGGCTGAGCACGCCTGATCATTACAAGGGAGACCTGACCGTGAACCAGCCCCTGTCCCATCATCTGCTGACCATGGCTTACCAGAACGCCTGGGCCAATCACCGCCTGGGCAAGGCCTGGGAAATACTGGACCCGAGCGAGCTGGCGGCGCCGCGGGTGAGTTTCTTTCCCAGCCTGAAAGCCACCCTCAACCACATCCTTACCTGCGACTGGTTCTACGTCGACGCGCTGGAGCGAGAGCTGCGCGGCGAGGCGCCAAGGGCCGACTGCTATGTGTTTTTCGATGACGAAGAACCTTTCGACCAGGCCGCCGACCTGCGCCGCGAGCAGGCGCTGGTGGACCGCCGGCTGATCGCCTATTGCGAGCGGCAACGGGATGTGGACCTGGCGCGCATCGTCACCATCGCCCGGGAAAAGCCGCAGCGCGATACCCGGCTGCGCATGCTTTCGCATCTGTTCGAGCACCAGTTGCATCACCGTGGCCAGGTGCACGCCATGCTCAGCGGCACCCGGGTGGCGCCGCCGCAGCTGGACGAGTTTTTCTGCGCGGGCGAGGCGGCCCTGCGCGCCGAGGACTTTGCCGAGCTGGGCTGGAGCGAAGCGCAGATCTGGGGCGCGGAGGCGGTCGAGGAAAAAGGACGGTAGCGCTTGACGCGCTAGCCGCTCGTTTGGTCATGTGCCGATGTTTACAATCGCTCTCCCGGGGACCCGCCCGGATCAATAACTGTTGAGGACGGACATGGACGTTGCAGACGTATTGGTACTCCAGGCCAGCTACACCAACCCGGTACACGCCGAGGCGATCGCCCTGGTGCTCAACCACTATGCCCAGGACCCGATGGGCGGGGGCCAGCCGTTGGACGCCGATCTGTTGCGGCAATTGCCCGGCGAACTGGCCAAGCGGCCCCACGCGTTCAGCGTGCTGGCCTTTGTCGGTGGCGAACCGGCCGGCCTGGTGAATTGCTTCGAGGGCTTTTCCACCTTTGCCGGCCGGCCGCTGGTCAATGTGCACGATGTGTCGGTGATCGATAAATTCCGCGGCCTGGGCCTGAGCCAGAAGATGCTGCACAAGGTCGAGGAGATCGCCCGCCAGCGCGGCTGCTGCAAGATCACCCTGGAAGTGCTGGAGGGCAACGCGGTGGCCCAGGCGTCCTACCGCAAGTTCGGCTTCGACGACGCCAGGCTCGACCCGAGCCATGGCCGGATGCTGTTCTGGAACAAAACCCTGTAAGGCCCTGGAGCCCGCCGGCCGATGAACTCATCTCCCCTGGATGCCCCCGTGACCCGCCGTGACAGTGCCTGGACGGTGTTCCTGGTGTTCTTGCGGTTGGGCCTGAGTTCCTTCGGCGGGCCGGTGGCGCACCTGGGGTATTTCCGCACCGAATTCGTCCAGCGCCGCGCCTGGCTGAGCGAGGCGGCCTATGCCGAGCTGATCGCCCTGTGCCAGTTCCTCCCGGGGCCGGCCAGTAGCCAGGTGGGCTTTGCCCTGGGCTGGTCGCGGGCGGGGCTGGCCGGCGCGCTGGGCGCCTGGCTGGGTTTCACCTTGCCTTCGGCGCTGATCCTGATTGCCCTGGCCATGGGCCTGAGCGGTAGCGGCACAGGGTTGCCCGGCGGGCTGGTGCATGGCCTGAAGATCGTCGCGGTGGCGGTGGTGGCCCAGGCCCTGTGGGGCATGGCCCGTGTCTTGTGCCGCGGGCCGTTGCGCATGCTGATCACGCTGGTCTCGGCGATCAGTGTACTGCTCTGGCCGACCACCCTCGGTCAGGTCTGCGTGATGTTGCTGGCGGGGATGATCGGCGCAGGCCTGCTCCAGCCGACCTTCGACCAGCGCGAAGACGGGCTGGCGATCGCGGTCGGCAAGCGCACGGGCTACCTGGCCCTGGTGCTCTTTGCCCTGTTGCTGGCGGGCTTGCCGCTGCTGGCCGGGCTCTGGCCCAGCCTGTCGCTGCTGCTGGCCGACGGTTTTTATCGCGCCGGTGCCCTGGTGTTCGGCGGCGGCCATGTGGTGTTGCCGCTGCTGCAGAGCGAGGTGGTCGCACCGGGCCTGTTGAGCAACGATCTGTTTCTCGCCGGTTATGCCGCCGCCCAGGCGGTGCCGGGCCCTTTGTTCTCTTTTTCGGCTTTTCTCGGCGCCGCCATCGACGGCTGGCGCGGCGCGCTGGTGTGCCTGGTGATGATTTTCCTGCCGGCCATGCTGCTGATCGTCGGCGTCCTGCCGTTCTGGCAGCACCTGCGCCACCTGGGCCGGGTCCAGGCCGCGCTGGCCGGCGTCAACGCGGCGGTGGTCGGCCTGCTGGCGGCGGCGCTGTACGACCCGCTGTGGACCAGCAGCATCCTCAAGCCGCTGGACCTGGGGCTGGCCCTGCTGGCCCTGGCCGCGCTGATGTGCTGGAAGCTGCCGCCCTGGCTGGTGGTGCTCGCCGGTGGCGCCGCCGGCCTGCTGCTGGGTGCCTGAGGCCAGCGTCGTCAGGTGCGCGGCGGGTGATTGAGCCGGGCAAACACCAGGCGGAACAGGGTGAAGCTTCCCGGCACGCTGCTGACCTCGGTCCGGCCCTGATGCAGGTTCATGATCGAGCGCACGATCGCCAAGCCCAGTCCCGTACCGCCTTCGGCGCGCGAGCGGCTGCTGTCGACCCGATAGAAGCGCTCGAACAGGTGCGCCAGGTGCTGCTCCGGGATACCGGCGCCGGGGTTGCCCACCGACAGCGACACGCTCGATTCATGCTCCTCCACCAGGATCGAAATACTCGACGCCCGCGGGCTGTGGCGGATGGCGTTGGACAGCAGGTTGGAGATCGCCCGCTGGATCATCAGGCGGTCGCCATACACCAGGCCATCGCCGGACAGGCTGATGCCCAGGTGCTTTTCCTCGGCGCTCAGGGCGAACAGTTCCATGACCCGCCGCGCTTCCTCGCCCAGGGATATTGCTTCGAACGCCACCTGGGAGGCCGGATGGCTGACCTGGGCGAGGAACAGCATGTCGCTGACGATCCGGGTCAGGCGCTCCAGCTCTTCGGTGCTCGACTCCAGCACCGCCTTGTACTCGTGGGGCGGGCGCTCCCGGGACAGGGTGACCTGGGCCTTGCCCATCAGGTTGGTGATGGGCGAGCGCAACTCGTGGGCCAGGTCGTCGGAGAATTGCGAGAGCTGCTGCACGCCGCCGTCGAGCCGGTGCAGCATGAAATTGATGCTGTGGGCCAGCTCGGCCAGCTCCCTTGGCAGGTTGTCCGGCGACAGCCGATGGGTCAGGTCCTGGGTGGTGACCTTGGCGGCCACCCGGCTGAATTGCTGCAACGGCGCCAGGCCACGCTGCACCACCCACCAGGCGCCGATGCCGATCAGCATCAGCAGCAGGGGCAGGGCGATCACCGTGGAGCGCAGGTAGGCGCTGAGCAGCGCCTGGTCGTTGGCCCGGTCCAGGGACAGCACCACCCGCACCTGTTCGCCGTTGCGCAGGCTGACCAGGCTGGAGGTGCTGAGCAGCCGGTTGCCGGCGCTGTCGAGCCAGTCGAGGAATACCGGGCTTTCCGGCCGGGTCAGGGCTTCGGGCAGCGGGCCCAGGTTGCGGTTGCCGATGTTCAGCAGCGGTTCGGCCTGGGGATCGGCGGCGAAAATGCTCAGGTGCAGGTTGTCGTGGCCCATCACCAGGTCCAGCAGCGAATGCGGGCGGGCGGCGATATCGCCGGTCTTCAGGTCGCTGGTCAGGGTGTGGCGGATCTGTTCGAGTTTGCTGTCCAGGCTTTCCCGCGCCAGGCTGCCCAGTTCGTGGCTGAGGGCCAGATAGGCCAGGGTCGCGAGCAGCAGCACCAGGCCGGCACCCATCAGGCTGACGGTCAGGCCCAGGCGCATGGACAGGCTGCTGGCGGTGCGTTGCGCGGCTTTCATTGGCGCACTTCCAGGACATAACCGACACCGCGGATGGTGTGGATCAGCTTGATCTCGCTGGCATCGTCGATCTTCGCCCGCAGGCGGCTGATGGAGACCTCCACCACATTGGTGTCGCAGTCGAAGTTCATGTCCCAGACCAGGGAGATGATCTGGGTGCGGGTCAGCACCTCGCCCGATTGGCGCATCAGCACCTGCAACAGGGTGAACTCCTTGGTGGTCAGGTCGATGCGCCGCGAGCCGCGATAGGCCCGGTGCCGGCGTGGGTCGAGCTCCAGGTCGGCGACCCGCAGGGTGTCGGTCGCCGGCAGGTTCTCGCTGCGCCGCAGCAGGGTGCGCACCCGCGCCAGCAGCTCGGGAAACTCGAACGGCTTGACCAGGTAGTCGTCGGCCCCCAGGTCCAGCCCCTTGACCTTGTCGGCCAGGCGCCCGCGCGCCGAGAGCATCATCACCCGGGCGTTGCTGTCCTTGCGCATGTCCTCCAGCACCTGCCAGCCGTCCTTTTCCGGCAGATTGACGTCCAGAATCACCAGTTCGTAGTTTTGCTGTTCGATCAGGTAAAGCCCGTCGACACCGGTGGCGGCGCGGTCGACTACATAACCGCTTTCGGTCAGGCCCTGATGCAGATAATCGGCAGTTTTACGCTCGTCTTCGACAACCAGAATGCGCATGGAAAAGTGACCTCTTGATCATTAATACGATTTCAATGGCGCTGGATATGAAGTTGTTGTTGGACCAGCCATAAAGCCCGCGAAGTTGCTGCTGATAAATAGCCTCAGCCGTTTGGATCGGGGGAATGCTCAAGCCTGAAGTGGCTTTAGGGTCAAGTTTTAAAGTGCTTGATATCAATGGCTTGTGCGTTTTTTTCGACAGCCGGTAACTAACTGATCCAATAGCAAGTCAAGTGAGGTGATTCATCGTAGGAGCGAAGCTTGCTCGCGATGATCGTTAACGCTACTGCGTATTGACTGGAGACGCGCGGGGCTCTCAAGTTCATCGCGGGCAAGTCGGATCGCCGCCCGCTCGCTCCTACAAACTGATCATGTGTCATTTACTGTTTCAATATATGTCGAAGTTTGGCGGAAACTTATATTAATACAGCCGGCAGTGACGTTTGCTTAGATGGCGTAATTGTCATTTTGACGTCAGAAAGTTGATAGCCCCTGGTCATGTCGCTGATATCGACGGCAATAAAAAAGGCGCCCGTGAAAGGGCGCCGGAAGATCCTCTCTGGCAAGGGAGCATGATCGTCAGAGAGGAGTAGAGCTCGGGGTGTTTCAGGTGTCCGGTTGCGCGTTGGCGCGGGTCGGGTCCTCGGCGGGTGCCTGAGTTTTTTTCCCACTCTCGGAGGACGCCTGTTCGCTATCGGTGCGGGGTATCTGCTGGCTGATGGGGAAGTTGTCCCAGTAGTGCTTCATGCGTTCAGCGCCGCCTTCGGCGAACGCTGCACCCGAGCTGGCAATCATCAGACCGGCGAGCAGGAGTGTGGAGGCTTTCATATGCGGTGTCCCATTGACGGTGATCGGTATCCGTTGCGTCCCTGTAACGAAGTAGTGAGGGAAGTCTGGCGTGATCTTATTAACTAGGGGTTAACAGGGGGCTGAAGGCGGGATGACAATGCTGTCATCCCGGATGAGAGGCGCTGACGGCCCACTGATATGGGCCGTGTAGGAAGAAGGGCGGGTTAAAGCTTCCAGTCCAGGCTCAGGGTCATAGTGCGCGGTTCGCCCCAGTAGACGCCGTTATAGAAGCCGACCCGTTCGTAGTACTTTTTGTCGAACAGGTTGGTGACGTTGAGCGAGGCCGACAGGTGCGGGTCGAACTCGTAGCGCGACATCAGCCCGGCCACGCTGTAGGCCTGCTGATGGATGCGGGTGTTTTCGGTGACGATACGCCCGTTGCCGTCGCGCCCCACCGGCCGCCGGCTGCTGCCGTAGATCTCGCTTTGCCAGTTCAGGCTGCCGCCGACGGTCAGCGCCCGCCACTGGCCCGGCAGGCGATAGGCCGTGGACAGGCGCAGCATGTTCATCGGCTCGCCGCCGTTGGCGCGCTGCTTTTCGCCGTCCAGGGCGTGGGTATAGGTGTAGCCGGCGGTGAGGTTCCAGCCCGCGAGGATTTCGCCCGAGACCTCGGCCTCGAACCCACGCACCTTGCCGCCTTTGCCGCCCGACTTATAGAACTCCTCGCCAGTGACCGGGTCCGGCGGCACCGAGCTGTCCAGTTCGGCGACGTTGTCCTGCTTGCTCCAGAACACCGCGGTGGCCAGGTTCAGGCGCTCCTCCAGCAGGCTGCCCTTGAGCCCCACTTCGTAGTTGCTGCCGACCACCGGTTCCAGGTATTTGCGGCTGGCGTCACGCTGAGTCTGGGGCTTGAAAATGTCGGTGTAGCTGACATACGCCGTGTATTCGGGAGTGAGGTCGTACAGCAGGCCGGCGTAGGGGGTCCACATGTCGTTGTGCTGCTGGCGGGTGTCTTCGAGGCTGGTCAGCTGGTTGTTGGCATCGTAGCGGCGAGAACGACTGTGGGCGCTCCAGCTACCGTAACGGCTGCCGAGCACCGCATGCAGGTCGTCGCTCAGGCTCAGGCGGGTGGCCAGGTAGCCGGCCTTTTGCCGGGTGCTGTCGCCGGAACCGGGCAGGTTGGTCACGGTGTCGGGAAACTTGGCGATGCCGCCCATGTATTTCCAGTCGGCGATGCTGGCGTAACCCGGTGGTGTCGGGCCGCCGACCGTGTACGGCGACGACTCGCGGCGCTCGGCCTCGCCATAGCCCAGCATCAGCTCATGTTCGCGGCCCAGCAGGCTGTAGGGACCGGCCAGGTTGAAGTCGTACACGCGCATTTTCTGCGTGCCGATCATATGGCTGGCCCAGGCGGTCATGCCCGAGCGGTCGGCTTCCGGGAAACCGGCACCGCCGTAATAGACCTTGCCGTCGCTGTCGCTGTCGCGGTGGGTGTAGGCGGCTTTCAGGTGCCAGTCGTGGCCCAGGCGCTGGTCGAGGGTGGCGAAGGCGGTCTTGTCCCTGAGCGGCCAGGAACTCCAGTGCGCCGCCATGTTGGTGGAGCGCGGCAGATTGGCCTTGCCGCCCGCGGCGTTCCAGTAGGGCACGGTGCCCCAGGAGGTGCCCTGGACCTGCTTGTCCTGGTAGTCGTAGCCCACGGCCAGGGTGGTGCTGTCGCTCAGGTCGGCCTCGAGAATGCCGTAGCCGACTTCCCGCTGCAGCTGGTAGTGGTCGCGAAACGACTGGCTGTCGCGATAGGCCAGCACCGTGCGCCCGCGCAGGCGGCCGTCGAACCCCAGGGGGCCGCCGACATCGACGTAGCTGTAGTAGTTGTCATAGCTGCCGCCGCTGACGCCGGCCTTGGCCGCCCACTCGTAGGTCGGTCGCTTGCGCACCATGTTGACGGTGGCCGAAGGGTCGCCGGCGCCGGTGGTCAGGCCGGTGGCGCCGCGGACCACTTCGATGCGGTCGTAGATGATGGTGTCCGAATCGGACTTCATGCGGTTGAAGGTGTTGAGCATGCCATCGATCTGGAAGTTGTTGATGGAGTAGCCGCGGGAGGAATAGCTCACCCGGTCGGAGTCCAGGTGCTGGACCACCACCCCGGTGGTTTGCCCCAGCACCTCGGACAAGGTGTCGAGTTTGAAATCGTCCATCTGCTGGCGGGTCACCACTGACACCGATTGCGGGGTTTCCTTGATCGACAGGTTCAGGCGCGTGGCGGTGCTCATGCTGCCGGTGGTGTAGGACCCGGTATTTTCCGTGGTGGCGCCCAGGCCCTGGGCGGTGACGCTGGTGGCATCGAGCTCCAGGGTCCTGGCGCCGCGGTCGGGGTTCCGGGCGGGTTCGCTTTCGGCCAGCAGCTCGGGGCTCAGAACCGCGCCGCACAGGCCGAATGTCAAAGTCATGGAACGGGTGAATGGCGCGAGCATCGCTGCCGTCTCCTTGTCGTCGAGGGAAAAAATCCGTTTGCACTGAGACGAAAAGGCGGAAGGGTATTTAGGCTAAACGAGAATAATTATTATCTTTGAGATACAAAAATGCCCCATGAAGGGGCATTGAGGGCCGGTATTACGGGGCTGCGTGAGCCCCGTAGGAAACGGCTTATTTTTGCATCGCTTATTTCTGCACGACTTACTTCTGCACGACTTATTTCTGCACCACCGCGGCGGCAGGCGGGGCCTTGGGCTTCATCAGGCTGAAGTCGATCAGGGCTTTCTCGTTGCGTTCATAAGGGTTGCCGATCAGCAGTGGGCGCGGCTTGAAGCTGTCGCTGACCAGGCTCTTGCTGCGGTCCAGTTCGTCGGAACTCAGGCCGGCCATGTCGGCCCAGGTATGGATCAGGTGCGAGCTGCTGTAGGGGCGGCCGAGGTCGCCGGCGAAGTTCCAGTCATGGTTCTGCTTCCACTTCGGCGAGGCCCAGGCGATGAACGGAATGGTGTACATCGGCGCGGTCGGCTTGCCTTCGTTGCGGCCCAGGGTGTTGTGGCCGGCGGAGTCGAACACGTCTTCGCCGTGGTCCGACAGGTACAGCAGGAAGCCGTTGGGGTCGGTCTTGGCGTAGTCCTTGATCAGGCTCGAAACCACGAAGTCGTTGTACAGCACGGCATTGTCGTAGCTGTTGTAGGTCGGCACCTGGTCGTCACGCACACCGGCCGGCACGCCAGCGCGGTCGGTGAACTTGTCGTAGCTCGGCGGGTAGCGGTACTGGTAGCTCATGTGGGTGCCCAGCAGGTGGACCACGATGAACTTGCGCGGCGCGCCGTCGGCCAGGGCCTTGGAGAACGGCTCCAGCACGTCGCCGTCGTACTGGCGGGCGTTCTGGTTGCGGTTGTTGTTCAGGTAGACCTGCTCGTCCGCCTGCTCGGAGAAGGTGGTGAGCATGGTGTTGCGTTTGGTCATGGTCTGCTGGTTGGTGATCCAGTAGGTCTTGTAGCCGGCCTGCTTCATCACGCTGACCAGGGACGGGGTCTTGAGGTACAGGTCGGGGTTTTCTTCGTCGGCGAAGGTCAGCACCTGCTGCAAGGCTTCGATGGTGTAGGGGCGCGGGGTGATGACGTTGTCGAAGATCGCCAGCTGGTCCTTGAGCTTGTCCAGCTCCGGCGTGGTCTGGCGCGGGTAGCCGTAGAGGCTCATGCGCTGGCGGTTGGTCGACTCGCCGATCACCAGGACCAGGGTCGAAGGCTGGTTGGCCATGCTGTCCTTGAGGTTGTGCAGCGGCGGGATCTTGCTCACGTTGTCGAGCATGCCCTGCATGTTTTCCAGCTGCTCGCGGTAGCGCCGGTAGGCCACCACCATCTGCCACGGCACCGCGGGCTCGATGCGCGTTTCGAATTTCTCCAGGCCGCCGGCGAAGCTGCCGGTGCGCGCGGTCTGCTTGATCAGCGGGTAGCCGATGACGGCGATCAGGATGGCCATGGCCGCCACCAGCGCGCGACCGCGCGGCAGGTAGACCGGGCGCAGGCGGGTCCAGAGGAAGAGGGCGAAGGCGGTATGGGCGAGGAACGCCAGCACCATCCACCAGGCGAAGTACTGGGTCAGGTACTCACCGGCTTCGGAGGGGTTCGACTCGAACATGATGAAGATGACGCTCTGGGAGAACTCCTGCTGGTAAATGAAGAAGTAACCCAGGCTGGCCATGGAACAGGCCCAGAGCACGATGCCGATGACGGCGGCCATCGCGCGGGTGCGGGCCGGGAACAGCAGCATCGGCGCCAGCCAGATGGCGCTCATGATGAAGGCCTGGCGGAAACCGGCGAACCCGGAGGTGTCGGTCAGTTGGATCAGTAACTGGGTGATGCCGGAGAAGTACCAGAAGAACAGGAAGAGCCAACCCAGGCCCGCCCAGTCAAACCCTTTCGCGGACGTCTTGTCGCGTTTAAACACTGCCATCGAACGCTCCAGCTGCATTGAACATGACATTCGCCGGAAAGCTTCGACTACCTCGGCGAACGCGCGCCGCGCCCGTGGGGGCGGCAATATTGCGCCGGAGTATCCATAAGAAGGTGTGAAAACTTTGTGAGTTGGTACCTGCGTGTCAGATAATGCCGTCGCCAGGAGGCGGGTAGGGTAAAAAGCGAGGGGCAAAAAGAAGCCGGCGATCCATCAAGGACTCGGCCGGCTTCATTAATAACCTGTTGCAAGGACCGGCCACGGCGGGCGGGTTCCTCGGATTCTCAGGCGTGTAGCTGGGTGACGGCAGCCACCTGACCCTGGTTCTGCAATGCCAGGCGCAGTTGCGCCAGCTCTTGCTTCAACTGGTCGCGCTCGTTCTTCAGTTCGCGCAACTCGTCACGACGGATAGTGACGTAGAGGGTTTGTGCAGGTCGTGCCGGTAGTACTGTGCCCATTGCTCACCTCGCAAATGGCGTGCATCAACTGTGGTCCGGCCGCTCGAATTCCGGGGCCTGAAACACTATCGGCGGCAATTTTGATTTCTTTTGCCGGCAAAGGGAACTTTTTTATTTTCAGTGGTCGTTGTGCCTTCGAAGCGATTCGCGTCGTTATCCACTCACTGCTTGGGAAACACTGCTTTGGAAACTTAGTCCAGATGCTCTGGACTAACCTTCACGAGCCTCGTTGGGCTATAACCTTTTGACACAATTTAGTAGTAAGGAGCATCAGCACATGCAACTGGGGATTATCGGACTGGGCCGCATGGGCGGAAACATTGCGCGGCGCCTGATGCTCAATGGGCATGAAACCGTGGTCTATGACCGTAACAGCGCTTTTGTCAGCACCCTGAGTGGCGAAGGCGCCAAGGGCGTCGCCGACCTGCCGGCCCTGGTCGCCGGCCTGGAGAAGCCGCGCGCGGTCTGGGTCATGCTGCCGGCTGGCGCGCCCACCGAAGACACCATCGAAACCCTCAGCCAGTTGCTCGAACCGGGCGACGTGATCATCGATGGCGGCAACACCTACTATAAGGACGACATCCGTCGCGCCCAGGCGCTGGCGGAAAAAGGCCTGAACTACATCGACGTCGGCACCTCCGGCGGCGTCTGGGGCCTGGAGCGCGGCTACTGCATGATGATCGGCGGTGACGCCGAGGTCGTCCGCCGCCTGGACCCGCTGTTCGATGCGCTGGCACCGGGCATGGGCGACATCCCGCGGACCAAGGACCGGGTGGCCGAAGACGATCGCGCCGAGCGCGGTTACATCCACGCCGGCCCCGCCGGTGCCGGGCACTTCGTCAAGATGATCCACAACGGCATCGAGTACGGCATGATGCAGGCCTTCGCCGAAGGCTTCGACATCCTCAAGACCAAAGCCTCGCCAAGCCTGCCGCAAGACCAGCGCTTCGACCTCAACGTCGCCGATATCGCCGAAGTCTGGCGCCGTGGCAGCGTGGTCTCGTCCTGGTTGCTGGACCTGACCGCCGACGCCCTGGCCACAGATCCGCAGCTCGACGGTTTCTCCGGCGAAGTGGCCGACAGCGGCGAAGGTCGCTGGACCATCGAAGCCGCCATCGAGCAGGCGGTGCCGGTTCCAGTGCTGTCGAGTTCGTTGTTCGCCCGTTTCCGCTCCCGCCAGCAGAGCACCTATGGTGACAAGATGCTGTCGGCCATGCGTTTCGGCTTCGGCGGCCACGTGGAGACTCCGAAAAAATGACCTCCTCGCGAAAGAAGTCCAAGGCTCAACCCGCTCCACCCACCACACTGTTTCTGTTCGGCGCCCATGGCGACCTGGTCAAGCGCCTGCTGATGCCGGCGCTGTACAACCTCAACCGTGACGGTTTGCTGGATGAGGGGTTGAAGATTGTCGGCGTCGATCACAACGCGATCAGCGATGTGGATTTCGCCAAGAAGCTCGAGGACTTCATTCGCACCGAGGCTGCCGGCAAGGTCGGCAGCGGCGCGCAAGCGCTGGACCCGGCGCTCTGGGCCAAGCTGGCCAATGG